>CAYTNN010000127.1:0-13702 GCA_964439135.1 uncultured Pirellulales bacterium | reverse complement strand
TTCAGCCCCGAGCCCATCGAAGGCATCGTGAGTATGCTGGACAACGGACCGGTGGATCCCGCATATGCAGAATATGCAGACGCTCACTTCACGGAACTGGTGGACACATACGCACCATCCATACTGTGGAACGATATCGGCTACCCGGTGGACGGCGAATCCGAACGGATTATGGCGCATTTCTACAACACAGTCGAGGACGGCGTCGTCAATGATCGCTGGACGACGACGGCAACGCCGCGCAATGGGGCAATCGCGTGGAATTCCAACGCCTCAATGAAACGTCCGGGCGGCGAATTTCAAAAGACTGCCGAGCCGGTCTTCTGGGCGCCGAAATGGCAGCCGGGCGAAGCTACGCGCCGCATAACAATCGCCTGCCCTACGGCCGGAGCTTCAATCGTGTATAGAATCAGCACAGCCGGCCAGGCCGAGGGAGACTGGCGACTCTACACAAAATCCGTATGGCTCACGCAGGGCAAAATGCTGCACGCAAAAGCCTGCCGCATAGGCTTCAAAGACAGCAAGCAGGTCCAATTCAAATTCGACGATGAGGTCTCGACGCCTCGCCCACCTATAACTCCGGAAAAGGACGAGCAGCACTGGCGCAATAAACTCGCCCGGACAGACCTGCTCAACCGGCTTCGCAGGATAAAGGAACTGGACGGCCAGGGCGAAAACGCAATACCCGGATATTTCGAGGCTCTGGCTGACGAATACGCTTCTGTCCGTTACTGGGCTGTCGTAGGCCTGCATAATAACTCAAAAGGAGAAGTGCGCGCAAAAGCCGCGTGTGAAAAAGCACTGAATGACCCTGCGGCGGTAGTTCGCATCGCCGCGGCCCACGCGCTCTGCGACTGGGGCGAGGAGGAAAAAGCCCTGCCCGTATTAGCAGCAGGTTTGACCGACAAAACAGACAAGGCAAGGCTGCACGCGATTATAGCACTGAACAAAATCGGCGAGAAGGCCCGGCCGCTGTTGCCGCAGATAAAGGCCGCTCTGAAAGATTCGGACAACTACGTCCAGCGCGTCGCACAAACAACAATGGAGCAGCTTGGGGACGCATAAATTGGGATCAAAGTAAGCAAGGGGACAAAAGATGAATATGAAAAGATTCATTGCATGCGTATTGATCGTATCAGTTATTTGGCTTATTTTCCCTATTCCCGTATATGGATTGTTCATGAGATTTTTTGGACTGGTTCCGCCGAGTGGTTTTCGAACGCTGGATTTGGTCTTTATGATTCCAACTTCAATTTTAGGAGGATTCATCTTTGTCCTGATATTCTTCCTCGCCAAAGGCTCAAAACTCGGACAAAGTGGATTATTATACGGCTTGTTATGGTTTCTTGGATTTAGCGTCGTTAGTGAAGTTGGATTTTGGATCGCGCTCAAATACAGTCCAATCATGATGATAGCAGGCATAACCTCCGGGCTGGGTCATCTGATAAACGGGATTATCACTGAAAGGTTGAGCAAGAAGTGGTAGAGAGTATATGGAGAAGGCTTTAGAATTGTATAAGTAAATAGGCACACAATACATGGTTAAAAAAATTCGTGGGTGGCTTGACAAACTGAAAGAAAAGTAAAAAGGCAAAAAAAAATTAGATTGCTTCGCGGTGCTCGCAATGACGCGTTACATGGCAATTATTTGAAGGAATTAAAGATGGGAAAACGTATATTATTTAGCACGGTGTTAGCAATTTGTCTTGCGGCTTTGGCATTACGTGCCGGAGCCCAGGAGTTGGTTTCGAACCCTACGTTCGAGGCGGAGCAGACGGCTAAGGTGCCAACGGGGTGGTCTGTTTGGAAGCCGGCGTGGGAGAAGGCGGCTTGCCGGGTGCGGGCGAGTGCCGGCGGCGGTTTTGTTGTTGATGGGGCCGATCCTTACGCCGTGGGCGGATTGGTTCAGGATATTAACCAGATCAAAGGCGGACAGGCATACGCAGTCAAATCGGTCTGTCTGTTACGAGATTTTACTGCCCCCTACCAATCGCTATTAGTACGTGTAAGCTGGATGGGCGGCGGCAAATTGCTGCACCCGGCGGGAGTGCTTGTGAGAGGGCCGATTCTTGAGGATGGTATTGCTAAGTTCGACGATGTTCTCGTCGCGCCGGAGGATGCCGATAGCGCCCGTTTATCGCTGGAGGTCAAGTGGCCGCGGGGCGGATTGGTGCTCTGGAAGAACGTGAGTATTCAGCCAGCCCCGGTGCCCAAGCCGAGAAAGGTCAAAGTCGGCACGGTCTATCTGCGGCCGAGAAACAGCACGCCTCAAAAGAATCTGAAACTCTGGTGCGAACAGATTGATGCCGCGGGCAAGCTTGAACTCGATATTGTCTGCTTGGGCGAGGCGATTATGGCGGTCGGCACGCCGGCGACCATGAAAGATCGTGCCGAGCCGATACCGGGGCCTGCCAGTGAGGTATTGGCTAAGGCCGCGAAGCGGAATAAGATATGGGTAGTGGCCGGTCTTACCGAACTTGACGGCGATATCGTTTATAATACCGCTGTGTTGCTGGACCGCAGCGGAGAGATTGCGGGCAAGTATCGCAAGGTCCACCTGCCGCGCCAGGAATGGAAGCAAGGCGTACGGCCGGGCAATGAGTATCCGGTTTTCGAGACGGAATTCGGCAAAGTCGCAATCCAGATATGTTACGACTGGTTCTTCCCCGAAGCGGCGGAAATCTTCGCCCTCCATGGAGCGGAGATTATCTTCGCCCCAACCTGGGGTAATACCCTGCCCGATAAAGGCGGCCGGGTCGACGGCGAGTCGACCTTTCGCGTTCGGGCGCGGGACAACGGCGTCTTTATGGTACCATCGGTCTATGACGGCAACAGCATGGTTATCGATCCGATGGGCAGGATTCTGGCTTCGAACGAAGGTAAAGACGGCGTATTCTGGGCTGAGATCGACCTGAACAAACGCGAACTTCTCGACTGGGATGGTCACTGGCGTTCCATCGGCCCGCGCCACCGCATGCCGCAGACCTATAAGGCTTTATCGGAAGTCTCGCAATAGAACAGAACTCCGGGCCGGACGTAGCAATAAACAGGTTGTTTTGCCGGGCAGGGTATGATATTTTGTCTTCCGGAATAGTTTTAGCTTTAGGCGAATACTTTTGAAAGATAGATTACAAGGCAAATTTATAGTTCTCGACGGCCCGGACGGCTGCGGGAAGAGTACGCAGACAGGGCTTCTGGTTCAGTGGCTCGAAAATGAGGGCGTACCGACCAGCCGTTTTCGCGATCCCGGCGATACCTCCATCGGTGAGAAAATAAGGGAAATCCTGCTCAATCCCGAACACCTTGCGATGGATACGAGAACAGAATTATTATTGTACATGGCGGCAAGGGCGCAGCTCTGGGCGGAAAAAATCGCCCCGGCATTAAAAGCGAATCACTGCGTCGTGCTCGACAGGTGGCTGTCCAGTACATGCGCTTATCAGGGCTATGCGGGCGGCTTCGGTACCGACAAAGTGATAAGCATCGCGACCGACTGCCTCGAAAGAGTATGGCCCGACCTGACCATTATTCTTGACGTGGATCTTAAGACTGCTGCGGGACGTTTGGACCGGCAATTGGACAGGATGGAGGCCAAGGGTGACGGCTACCACAAAAAAGTGCGCAAGGGATTCCTGCAACTGGCCGCCGAGCACGAAAACGTGCTGGTAGTAGACGCCGCAGCCGGGATCGAAACAGTTCACGAGAAGATATTGCAACTTATCTCAGAAGCGAGTTTTACATAAATGTCATTCAAAGATATTTTCTGCCAGGACAGGGCAATCGACATTCTGCAGCGGGCCTTCGCATCGGACAGGTGGGCCCATGCGTATATCTTCGCCGGAGCCGAAGGCATTGGCAAATTCAAAACCGCCCGTGAATGGGCCAGGCTGCTTCTATGCAAAAAACCCGTTATAGAAAACGGCGTTGCCGACGGTTGCGGCTCGTGCCAATCCTGCAGGCTCTTAGAAGCCGACTCAAATCCCGACTTCGCTCATATCTACAAGGAATTGCGGGAATTTACCGAAGAGGGCAAAGGTAAAGCAGCACCGATCGACTTGCCGATAGACGTAATCCGGGAATTCCTGATAGCGAAAGTCCCGACCAGGCCGACGATTTCGCAGAGAAAGGTCTTCGTCGTCAGCGAAGCTGAGAGGCTGAACAACTCCTCACAAAACTCCCTGTTGAAGGTCCTCGAAGAGCCGCCCGAATATTGCTGTATCGTGCTGCTGTGCACTCGCCTGGAAAAGCTCCTGCCCACGACCAAATCGAGATGCCAGACAATCCGGTTCGGCCCGATAGACGAAAGCAAGATAATCGGAAAATTAAAAGAAAAGGGACTTGAAGAAGAGCCGGCCCGATACTTCGCACGCCTGGCGCAAGGCAGCCTGGGCGAAGCGTGCCAATGGGCGGAACTTGAGTTAGCCGGCGCAAATCTTTACAAAGCCAAAAAGAAGTTGATAGATTCTTTAGTCAGCTATGAACTGGCCGAAACTCTGGACCTGGCACAGGAGCTTCTCGCGGAAAGCAAGAAAATCGCCACCGAGTGGACAGACCTCGATAAGACCACCAGTAAGGCCGACATCAATCGAAGGGCTATGAAGATTATTGTTCGGATAATCATATCCGCCCTGCACGATGCGATGAATCTAAACGTAACCAGGGCGAAAGAACCTGTCAATTTCGACCAAAAAGAGCAGATAGAGAAGCTGGCGGTCCGTTTCGACGCCGAGCCGGCGGCGGAAAAAATCTCCGATTGCTATCGCGTGCTGCGATGGATCGAGTCCAACGTCAATGAAAAGCTTATTTTCGAACAGCTATTGTTAAGTCTTGCCGATTCTGATACAATTCAGGTTTAGCCGTAGTAGTATGTCAACTTCGATTAGGTAGGTTGTCATTCCGCACTTGATGCGGAATCCAGGATGCCAACGATTCTGGATTCCCGCTTTCGCGGGAATGACAAGCTACAGAATCAATCGTGACGGAGTAGTAGTATAACGTAAAATTAGTATGAATATAGGTAGTGTGGATGTCAAAAAACTCGGAAACAAGGGCCAAACAAACTAAGCATAAAAAATATATCCTGGTTCGATATGGGCGTATGAGCACACTCGGCCTATTCGAGCATCACGAGACCGGCATAACCAAAGTGCACACTCGTGTCGTGATAAAAACTAACAGAGGCCTTGAACTTGGTTACCTCGTAGGCCGGTTCAGCTCCTATAAGGCCGGTCAATTCAGACTAAGCCAGGAGCAGCTAAAAGAGTATTTCAATAACGAAGATGTAGATATCTCGCAGGGTCAGATTGGTAAATTCATCCGCTACGCAACCGCCGCGGATATAAGCGAAGAACGGCACCTGCGGAAAATCGCAAGAGAAGAGATGGAATACTGCAGGCGTTTCGTCAGGGAAATGAACCTGCCGATGAAAATAGTCGATTCAGAACACGTGTTCGGCGGCGAACGCATCATCTTCTACTTTATGTCCGACGGGCGGGTGGATTTTCGCGACTTGGTCAAGAGAATCGCACAGGAATATCAGACGAGAATCGAAATGCGGCAGATCGGCTCCCGGGATGAGGCCAAACTTCTCGGTGACGTGGAAAGCTGCGGACAACAATGCTGCTGCCAGCGATTCCTCAAATACCTCAAGCCGGTCAATATGCGAATGGCGAAGATGCAAAAAGCCACCCTCGATCCGGCCAAAATCTCCGGCTATTGCGGAAGATTGAAGTGCTGTCTGCGATATGAGGACGAAACCTATACGGACCTCAAGAAAAGACTGCCGAAAAAGAATACCAGGGTAAAAACCAAAAACGGCCAGGGCAGAGTTATAGATACCCAGATATTGAGTCAGTTAGTTATGGTCGAATTTGAAAGTGGGGAGAAAATCGCCGTTAGTCTCGAAGAGCTTGAGATACTCCCCCAGTCAGCAGCAACAGATCAAAAACAGAATAGCAACTCGAAGAAAAAAGGACAGAACGATAAAAAATAGTTATCCCCTGTGTGTGATTTCAGTCGTCAAGGAAGAAAAATGCCTCGCAAGATCATCGTAACGTCAGCCTTACCTTATGCAAACGGCCCGATACATATAGGGCATTTAGTGGAATATCTCCAGACGGATATCTGGGTGCGCTTTCAAAAAATGTGCGGCAATCAATGCCTCTATTTCTGCGCCGACGATACGCACGGCACGCCCATTATGATTAGCGCCCGGACGGCGGGCATCAGCCCTGAAGAGCTGATCGCCAAAGTGCATAAAGAGCACAAGGCCGATTTCGACAAGTTTTATATCGAATTCGATAACTATTACTCGACCCATTCGCCCGAGAACAAGTATTTCAGCGAACTGATATTTAACCGTCTGAACGAGGCCGGCTCAATCGTTACACGGGACGTAGAACAGACTTACTGCGAAACCTGCAAAATGTCACTGCCGGACAGATTTGTCCGGGGCACATGCCCGAAGTGTAAAGCAGAAGATCAATATGGCGATTCATGTGAGGTTTGCAGCTCTACGTATCAACCCGCCGATCTGATAAATCCCTACTGTGCAACGTGCCGGAACAGACCCGTGCTGAAAACCTCCGAGCATTATTTTTTCAAACTTGTCGATTACGAGCAACAGCTCAGAGACCTTATTGCCGGGGGACATACGCAAAAGTCGGTGGCGAACAAACTCGATGAATGGTTCAACTCGGGCCTGAAAGACTGGGACATATCCCGCGACGGCCCATATTTCGGATTCAAAATACCGGGCGAAGAAAACAAATTTTTCTACGTCTGGCTGGATGCACCTATCGGATACATAGCCTCGGCCAAAAACTACTGCGACAAGAACAACCTCGATTTCAACAGTCTCTGGCCCGGCACCGGCTCGGAAAAAGCTGACGGCAGCGAGTACGAATTGTATCATTTCATCGGCAAGGACATTATGTACTTTCACGCGCTTTTCTGGCCTGCGATGTTAATCGGTTCCGGCATAAAGACCGCCGAGAAGCTGTTCATCCATGGTTTCCTGACCGTTAACGGCGAGAAAATGAGCAAGTCCCGCGGGACATTTATAAAAGCAAGCACCTACGCCAAACACCTGGATCCCGAATACCTCCGGTATTACTATGCAAGCAAACTAACCGACAGCATCGAAGATATAGATTTCAAAATCGACGACTTCATGAACAAAATCAACTCTGATTTAGTCGGCAAATTCGCAAACCTGGCATCCCGCTCCGGCCCTATGCTCACAAAGAAACTCGATTCGCAGCTTGGCCGGCTCGATGAGCAGGGAAAAGAGCTTATCGACAAGCTCACCGCCGCTAAGGACGGGATTATAGGAGATTATGAGAACCTCAAATTTGCAGCAGCCGTCCGGTCGATTACCGCCCTGGCGGATGAGGCGAACCGGTATGTCGAGCAGAATCAGCCCTGGGCGACAGTAAAAACCGACCTGGAAAAAACACGAACAACTTTAACCGCCGTAATCAACGCCGTCCGTATCCTGGCGATTTACCTAAAACCCATCGTGCCCAAATATGCTGAAAAAGTGCAGCGGTTCCTCGATGTTGAGACGCTTTGTTTTGCAGACCTCGATACGGTGCTGGAAGACCGCAGGATAAACGATTTTGAACGATTGTTCGAACGAATTGAAGAAGAACAGGTGAATGCAATGTTAGAAGAGAGTAAGGAAACTCAGGCTCCTCAGCCGGCGGCGACAGAACCCGCCGAGCCGTTCAAGCCGGAGTGCACAATTGATGATTTCGCGAAGATCGACCTACGAATCGCAAAAGTTCTAAAGGCCGAATCAGTCGAAGGCGCCGATAGACTGCTGCGGCTGGTTCTTGACGTGGGCGGACCGGAAAAAACAGTTTTTGCCGGTATCGCCACTGCTTACAAGACAGAGGATTTAACCGGAAAAACCGTAGTTTTCTTCGCCAATCTCAAACCCAGGCAGATGAGATTCGGCCTTTCCGAAGGAATGATCCTGGCGGCCGGCACCGGCGGAAAAAATATCTTCATGCTCAGCGCCGACACCGGAGCAAAACCCGGGCAGGAAATACACTAAAAATACTCGATGTCGAGCATGTGCGGCAACTCTTCGAGGGGGCAACCGGAACACCTGGCCTTCGTCTTGCAGAATTCTTTGCCGGCCCTGACCAGCAGCGCATGGTACTCGTTGAAAAACGGGACATCCTCCGGCAGATTCGACTGAAACAATTCCCGCAACTGCTCATAATCGGCGCCCGGCTCGATAAGTTCGTGCCGCAAGGTAATTCGAGCGGTGTAAGCATCCACGACAAAAATAGGCCTGCCCAGGGCGTAAAGCAAAATCGAATCGGCGGTTTCGCGCCCGATGCCCTTTATCGCCAAAAGCTTTTCTCTCAATTGGTCAGTGTAGATGGTCTGAAGGTTTGCCAATTCGCCTCTATAATTGTCAAATAGCCAGTTGACGAAGTTTTTAAGGCGTTTTGCTTTGATGTTATAATAGCCTGCCGGACGGATGAGTTCGGCGAGCTGCATAAGGTCGATACGATTAAGCGCATCCGGCGTCAGATACCCAGCGGATTTCAGGTTCGCAATCGCTTTTTCGACGTTGGTCCAGTTCGTATTCTGGGCCAATATCGCGCCGGTCATAATCTCGAACGACGTTTCGCCGGGCCACCAGTGCTGCGGACCGAACGCATCGAAAAGAAGTCGATAGATTTCAGATAATGTTTCGCTTATCATAATACTATAGTCACACTGAAAGCACCGGCACCTTTTCGGCAGCCGGCTGCACGAACGAAAACCATTTCTGCAACGGCTTTAGGATACCATTATTACCCAGGAACTTTTACAATAAGGTTAACTATTGTATTTTCGGCTTACTTGAAGTAGACTCTGCATAAATTCAGCAGTGGTAATTAAGGAACACCCGCAGAGAAAAGAGGGCATGCAGCCACAATTTAGAAATGGGAAAAGCAAAAAAAGCTAACAAAACGAAAAAGCCGCACAAGTTCAGCACGGGGCAAATGTTTAACTTTGCACAAGATTCCTATCTTGAGAGGACATCTCGCCCGATTTACGCTATAGTTTTTTTGCTGCCGTTTATTATCTTCTATGAGTTGGGAACGTTTGGCATTAATACCGACATCCTGAACCAATCGCAGATTCGGGTGGTGGCGTTTGTCTGGCTGCAAAACCTGCTCGAGTCGGTAGGTTTTGGCGGCAAATTCGCGTGGGTAGCTCCTCCGCTGGCGGTTATAGTGATATTGATAGCAATGCAAATCACGTCCGGCAAGCAGTGGCGTTTGTGGTTGGGCGATATTTTGCCGATGGCAATCGAATGCGTCCTGCTTGCAGTGCCATTGATTGTCCTGACGATGTTTCTAAGTAGCTCCTCCGGGGCAGAAAGCAACATCGGCCGGCTCGAAAATAGTGCTATACGAATCCAGACCGTGGCGCCGACAAACGGCTCTTCGGTGGCATACAATCGTCTATCCTCCGCCACAGGCCAGACAGGTAAAGATCAACCAACACGGCCGATATTGACAAATATTGTTACCGGTATAGGCGCAGGGATTTATGAAGAGCTTGTTTTTCGTTTGATTTTGATATGTATTTTGATGCTGCTTTTGCAGGATGCTCTTAGATTGAATCATAAGAATTCTATTGTGCTTTCAGTTCTCATTTCAGCGACGTTGTTCAGTGCACATCACCATATAGATTTTTTCAGCGGGCAGCCAAATGCCATAGATCCCTTTAACTGGACAAGGTTTGCTTTTCGAACAATCGCAGGAATTTATTTTGCAGTTCTTTTTGCAATTCGTGGTTTTGGGATTACTGCCGGTACTCATGCCTTTTACAATATTATTGCAGTTTCTATTACCGCCCGGTTTTTTCAGTAGCGTAAAAGCATAAGGCAGCCATTATTTTTTAATATTTTCCAAAATTTCTTTCCTATTGTTACTCTTTTAGGTCGCTGAGCTTGCATCAAAATCGTCCTATAAGGGCTGATATCGGCCTTATCAATACTAATATCAGCCTTGATTATGTGTCTTAATTTTGGTATAATAACAGCAACCTGGAAGTCAGAATTTTGTGTTAGGGCATTAAATATGGAATTACCACAAATCAATGTAGCGATTGATGAACTGATGTTTAGTCTTTTTCAAAGACCTCTGCATCCGGAGCTTTTCCAGATTTACGCCAACCGGCAATTAAATACCGAAAAATACGAGGCGATCATCTGGGTGACGGGATGCACACACGTCGTTAGTGTTTTCTCCGGCGATATCTGCCTTACCGAGTGTGTAAGCGCTCCCGGCCAGATGCTGCCTTCCCGAGGATTGCTCGAACGTTTTCAATTCCGCGGCCCGAGAACTCATAAATGCACTTTGAGCCGGGGCGTAAGTTATATGACTGATTTTCAAGTCGAGAAAATGAGTCCCAATCTGTACAAGCAGAGCCATACAGACCTTGAGCGATTCGCGCGAAACCGGGGCGTGTTTGTAAAGTTCCCGGAATTGGAAGTCGACAAGCTTCAGCCGTTCTGCTATGTTGACTTCGAGGCCAGACGAACCGAATTGCACATACACACTTTTGCCGCTTATCCCGACCAGGTGACAATGATTAAGACCCAATCGTTGTTCGATTTTCAGTAATACGAACGTAAGCTGATTTCGTGTATTGAAGTTCTTTTTCTTCTGTTTCTATACGGCTGTGCCATCCCATTTCGCCTTGAACCTCCTAAATTGGTAAACGGCACTGATAATTTCCTATCTGTCTATAGAAATGTCTTGTCTCTTGCGGTTCTTGTCCAAGCAGCCGAACAAGACAAAATCGGATTATCACGTTCTTTTCCTTTTTTGAGTCCAGTCGGTTAGCGCTCGCCCATCAAGTCGTTGCGTCGTATTGCCTTCTCGCACATATACTTCGTTATCCAAATGAATGATATCTTCGCTTGCCTGGACATCTACTCGGCAAACGGTTCCTTCCTCTAATCTCTCAAACGATATATCGATTTTGCCAATAGGTTGTGGTTCAAAGCGTTCTCTCAAAAAATTTCGTATCTTTTGCTGGAACTTGTCGTTGTTACAATGCCTCATAATGCTAAAATCCCGCTCGATGCCCTTTATCTTACCAGAATCGTCCACGCCTATAAGCAGCGTTCCGCCTTCGGCATTTAGAAAGCCTGCTATTGTCTTTAATGAAGAAAGTACTATATCCTTGTTTTTCTCCTTCTTCTGGGTGTCATATTCAAGCGTCTCCTTGAATTCGAGAGTGTGACCCTCGCCGTATTCAATGAGTTTCAATACAGGGACTTTGGTAAACTCCCTGTAATCCGGCATGTCCGTTTTTACCTGTCCTTCTTTTTCCTGCAACTTAATTTTCTGCACTGGTTCTGTTGGACTTTGCTTTTGCTTAGCTTCGATTTTCATCTTGTATTTAATCTTCTCAAGCTCGTGAATCACATTCGCCGAGTATTTCGGTTTTCTCGGTTCTGTCGATTTCAGTGCAGCTTCTATAATTGCCCGCTCGTTTGCGCCCCATGAACCATTGACTTTGAGGTAATCCCACCAAGGGGAAAACAGCATATCGACTTCATCTATGAGGAGTTGTATCGGCTTCGGCCAACCATTTTTAAGGATGTTGATTCCTGTAAGGTTCGTCAGGCGTTCTCCTACTTCGCTCTCCTGCGTTTTTCTATTTCGTTCCCATTTTCTGCGGCGCTGCTCTTTAAGAAGACGAGGTTTTAGTTCAGACCTTAGAGCTTCTCTAATCTTGTCGAGGCGCTTTCCTTCCTCAGTCCGCATGCCCTGCTCATCTATGACCTGAATTTCTTCATCCCTGTAGAATTGTGGTATAACATCTAAGAGTCTCTGTAGATCGCTGGTTGAAAGCGCACGTATTCTATTTAGGAAAATTACTTTAAAGCCGCCTATGTAGTCCTCTATCGATAGCGGTTCACCGTCTTTCTTAGTGTACTCCAATGGTATATCCTGCCCTTTAACAGCTGCCCAAACAATTGTAACAAGCTTAATAAGATCGACAGGCTGTTCATCCATTGGGCCATACATAAGTTCACCCAAGGCGCTCACAACCTCGCCAGAAGCCGTCTTCGTCCTCTTAGTCTCCTTCTCCCAAAAGGCGGATGTAGCCTTTTCCAGGGCTCTGACTTTCTCAATGATCTGCGAAATGTCCTCTATGGTTGGAATGTTCATACATATAATGCTAAATATTTTCGGCTCAAAAGACAAGGATTTTACTTGTTTGGCAGCCTCAAAAGGAGTATATTGAAATCAGCGAGTAAAGCAACATGGCTGCACGGAAGCATTGATACTCCTATCGAGATCGCTAAATTTGTTCAAAGGTCGGTACCGGTTTTTGTGCGGTTTTTCTGAAAGGGAAGTCATGGTGAAAAAGTATCTTACGCTCTTCCTTCTGACACTTTCAGTTGCTTCATGCGCTCCGGAAGACAAAGTATCTGTGAAAGCTACACCGTCCGAAGTAGTCGAAGGGAAGTGCCATTCGGGTCAGGGTTTAATTGTTGCAATCATTCGTTTATAATCTCGATGTCGGTGTTGTTTCTTTTGTTCAAATTCTGGAAGTGCCATTCGGGTCAGGGTTTAATTGTTGCAATCATTCGTTTATAATCTCGATGTCGGTGTTGTTTCTTTTGTTCAAATTCTGCTACATAGCGGCTCACGCCATGCAGCACACCCATATTGAGATTTTGGCTCAGCCACCCATTTGTTACAGCCGTATGCCGTTTCATATAATGGGCGATCATCACCTTCCACGTAGCGGACTTGCTGCCGCTATCAATATCTTGCTGGTTCTTGTCATGATAAGACAGCATTCGCTCCACCAAACGTTCCCAATAGAGTTCACGAGCTTCCTGAGAGATATGACCAATTCTTTCCACACCATCAATGCGATCATCGGTTACGAGATTCTTCTTGAATTCACGGGTCCCCAAGGCCCATCCGCGAGACATATCTGCAAAGCACTGCTCCTTCTTAGCCGGGTTGGACGTGGAAAGCCAATCCAGATACGCTAAATACTTTCGACGGCCTGATGGTGTATCCGCCAGGTGCCCAGCATAATAAAGACAACTCGAAAGATTCATCCGATCCCAACGCTTTTGCTTGTGTAAAAGATACCATAAGCTGGACCAACGCCAACAGCCCAGTTTCTCGGTATCCTCCAAGCCGGCCCGTAACGGATTCAAGTGAATATAGTTCACAAGAGAGCCAAGGTAGGCATCACGTTCAACAACCAGACTCTTATAGCGTCCCTGAAAAACATGTCCCCGCTCCCTGACCGATCTATTGAAGCGATTTGCAAACGTTGATTGAAGCCACTGCATACCAACAGACAAGTTCGCATCGGGTGTTTCAACGCAAAGGTGGTAATGGTTGTCAAGCAGGCAAAAGGCATAGAGAATCCAGCCTGCTCGCTCGCAGGTTCTGAGCAAAGTTTGCTCAAAAATACTCTTGCTGTTGTCAGATGCAAATACGTCATGGCGATAATTGCCGCGATTCAAAACGTGGTAGATTGCACCTGGATATTCTATACGCAGACTACGTGGCATAATAAAGGTAAAATAAGCACTCGTTCGGAGTCTGTCAAGCAAGAATTGCAATAATTAAAGCCTGACCCCTATGTGTCTCCTTCTCATAGCCAGTCCCAATAATATTAGATAAATGAGTTGAGCCAGGTTTCG
>CAYTNN010000126.1:0-13720 GCA_964439135.1 uncultured Pirellulales bacterium | reverse complement strand
GTTTGATGATTGTCGCGTCACTCATTAAAATACTATAAAGCGTGTGACAAGCCATTAGTCCATTTAATTCGAAAGGGATATGCGATGGCAAAAAAGAAACTCATCAAAGGTTTATGGTCAAAGAGCGAGTTGAGTCTGCTCAAGAAGCTTTTTCCGAGTAATCCCACTGCTAAAATTGCTGCGAAACTCAAACGCCCAACCGATGCGGTAAAGAAGAAAGCTTCCAGAATGGGACTTCGCAAATCGAAGAAATACATGAAGTCCCTTGGCAGATCGTAAGTTGTAAGGCTGGTTCTACAGAAGTGACTTTGATGTAGTGCCTTATCTTTGCGGGGAGATTGTCTGCTTAACTCTGGGCCCGGTCTGTGCCTTAGCGCTGAAGGTGTGTATACTATATGGACGGTTATACGCTTGTGTAGTGTTTCTTTAGTAATTTTCAATTCTGCAGGCTATATTCTTAATTCTAAATTCTTGACAATCGCAGTTCATCGCGTTATTTTCGGCTATAACTGTTTATGTTTTAAATTAAATTATTCAGCTTTTAATATCAGGAGGTTAGTTTGAGGGTACTTTCGGGCATACAGCCATCCGGCAGACTTCATATAGGGAACTTTTTCGGTGCCATGCGTCAGCACCTGAAACTTCAGGGCCAGCACAATTGCTTTTATTTCATCGCCGACTATCACGCTCTTACGAGCAACCCGGCTCCTGATGAGGTTGCCGGCCTTACTCTTGGCGTCGCGATGGATTACATTGCTTTAGGCCTCGATACCGAAAAAACCATCTTCTGGCGTCAATCGGATGTGCCTGAAGTTACAGAGCTTACCTGGTTACTCTCATGCATAACCCCAATGGGGCTATTGCAACGATGCACAAGCTACAAGGACAAAGTTGCTCAAGGTTTGAGTCCTAATCACGGCCTGTTCGCGTACCCGGTCCTGCAGGCGGCGGACATCCTGATTTACCAGAGCGACTTAGTCCCCGTCGGTGCCGACCAGAAACAACACATCGAGGTGACTCGCGATATTGCCATCCGATTCAACAACGCGTACGGCGAAATTTTCACCGTACCCACCGAGCATATCATCGAATCTGTTGCTGTTGTCCCGGGTATCGACGGGAGAAAAATGAGCAAGAGCTATGGAAATACTATTGAAATATTCGAGCCGGAAACCAGCGTTAAAAAAAAGATTATGAGAATCGTGACCGATTCAGTGCCGGTCGAAGAGCCCAAAAATCCCGACAAATGCAATGTTTTTGCCCTTTTGAAGCTGGTTGCCTCTTCCGATGAGTTGTGTGAGTGGGACAATAAGTATCGCGCCGGTGGTCTGGGCTATGGCCAGGCCAAGAAACGCCTTGCTGAGTTGATGATAGACTATTTCAAGCCGTACCGGCAGAAAAGGGCCGAGCTTGAAAACAATATGGATTATGTCAAAGAAGTTCTTGCTAACGGTGCCGAGCGGGCAAAATCTGTGGCCGGAGAGACGCTCGAAAAGGCACGTCAGGCTGTTGGGTTGAGAAGGTGATAATGGCTGATTATCGCGTCAATCTCGAAATATTTGCAGGACCTCTGGATTTGCTTTTGTATCTTGTCCGCAAAGAAGAGGTGGATATCTACGATATTCCCATCGCCAAGATAACCAACCAGTACATCCGTTACATTGAATTGCTCAAAAGTCTTGATATTGATTTGGCAGGTGACTTTTTAGTAATGGCAGCGACGTTGATGCAGATAAAATCGGCAATGCTCCTGCCGAAAGCTGAGCCTGATCAATTTCAGGATGATGATTTGTCCGATCCCCGCAGAGAGCTTATCCGCCAGCTCCTCGAATATAAAAAGTTCAAAGATGCCGCTAATCTACTGAACGCTGCCGCTAACGAGCAAAAAGAGCGTTTTCCACGGCCTGGCACTATTGTCGAGCAGCTAAAACCGGACGCAGAACCTGAGATTGACATTGAGCAGGTGAGCATCTGGGATTTGCTGGAAGCTTTTGATACAATATGTAGAGCTACTGGTACCGTTCGTGATATAAGCAGTATTAAGGACGATACGCCTATAGATTTGTACCAGATAGAGATTCTGCACCGTTTGCAGACTGAGGGGCCGATGACTTTTGAACGCATTTTCGAGTCCAGAACCAATCGCATTGTGATGATTGGATTGTTTCTGGCACTTTTGGAATTGATTCGCGAGAAATTGGCCTGGGTTGAGCAAGCGTCCGATTCTTCTATATATGTACGATCCTTAACAGAAGAACCTGCAGAACAGGCCGTGCAAAAGGCTATCCTTACCACCGAGGTCGGCAGCGAGAAGTCAGATCAAGCTGAACAGCAAAAAAGGCTGCCGATCGCTATTTCTGAATTGCCTCCAAAACGCGAAACGTCGGTTTCATTGGAGGCCCAGCAGCAACAGTCATCTACCATACCAATCGCCGAGTTGCCGCTAAAAAGCGATTCGACGATTTCACCCCAGGAGCAAGAAAACAAGGAACCCGCTAAAGACCATAAACACCAAACTGCCGGTTAGCGGTACTATCACGAATAAACCCGTAGATTTTGCTTTTGACTTTGTTGTCGTATACTTTAAATGGTAATGGACGGACCCAGTTGGTGAATCAGCAGATCGCTGTCTTTAAATTGCCGTCAGGGGGAGTAAATACAGCGATTTTCATATAAACCTCATGGCTTTTTATGTCGATTAAATCATGTGTTAGTACAACTTTGATTAACTTTCAGTGATGGTTTGCGTATGTCATGTTTAAGGCGGTCAAGCTTAATGGGGGTTCGTTAATGCATTGTCCTATAATATTGCAATGCAGCAACGTATTAGTAACTATCTCTGGCGGACAGAAACGGTAAATTCGTTTAAGTACCCGAGCTGTTTCCTACAGCAGGGAGGACACAAATGGTTCTAAAGACAAGCAAAATTAGATGTCACCGGGGCGTGTCATTGGTGGATACAATGATTGCGGTTACGATCCTGTTAATAGCGTTTATCGGAACTTCCAGCTTCAGATATAGTGCCGCTTTGGGTGGGCGAAAAGCTAAAGCACAGACTGCTGCTGCCAGAATTGCATTGATGCTTTGCGAGAGTTGGCGAGGCATAAGTGGTGACGTGACCTTTGATCCGACAGAACTTTGTGGTTCGAATCTTAATATTGACACGCTCGAAGCCAATCTCGATAAGCCGTTGGATTTTAACCTGTTAGGAAGCTATACAGTAGTGTTGGATACCAATGATTCCTATAATATCAACTACTACGCTACTTTGTCATGGAAGGACGTTCAATCCGGATTGAGGGCCTTGAATGTCGTTGTAGCCTGGGCGCAGCGGGACTTGGGGGTAGATGGCATTCAGGGTGTGGATAAATCATTCAGGCTTACAATCTATACCCAAACTTTTTGAGGGACGATGAGGACGATAATAATTAAAAAAAGACATAGAAACCTACGGGGCTTTACGCTTGTAGAGTTGATGATAACGATGGTTATTATGAGTGTTGTCGGACTTGCAATCGGCGTAGTCATAGTGGACGGTCAATCCAGTTGGAGCCATATGTATGACCGCATAAACTCTGATGTCGTTACCGATGGCTATGTTGCGAGAAAAAAGTTTGACGTTGTGATGCGTAACGCAAGCAGGGAGAAGATCCTCCTTGGTGACGCCGGTAGTTGGATCGAGGTTTATTACTACGCAAGCGATTCTTCGACTGTCGTTGACCGATATGCGCGTTTCTACGCTGCGGATGGTGACTTGAATCTCGAATACGGGCAATTAGAACCGAGGGCGACGCTGGGCATCGATACCGTCTGTGGAAATGTAACTGCCTGCACTTTCAGGAATGTTGGCCAGTCTACCCAGATGATACTTACACTTGATAACGGGACACAGGCAAATACCGTTGTTTCATCTGCGGTTACGCACAATCAATAAAAATCGGACTGTTAAGATGAGAGTGAGGTGAATAATGAACAAGCTGCTAAAATCAAAAAGAAATGGCTCAGCTATACCGCTGGCAGTTGTTGCGGTCATGATATTGCTTGCGATGGGCGTGGGCATGCTGACTCTGGGGACGAGCAGCCGCATTTACTCAACACGATCTGCATCTGATATTGCCGCTCGCTGTGCTGTCGATTCCGGGCTGACAATGGCCCTGTTTGCAATGAACGAGAAATTGAAAGTCAAACCGTGGAATGACAGCACCCTGCCTGAAGCGACAAATGAAAGTCTGCCCAATTGCGACGCAGTCTTTAGTTACACAGTTACAGGTAATCCAAGCACTGGTTATACTATTGAGTCCATCGGAACTTCAGGTCACGCCGAGAGAAAAGTTACCTGCATTTTGAAACCCCAGGGACTGTTTGAGTTTGCCGTCTTTGGAGAAGAGGGCGTAGAGTTAAAAAACTCGGCTATAGTGGACTGGTATAATTACGACACAGACAGTGAAAATCTGAAGATCGGCACGAATAGCATTGCATCAGGCGCTTTAACATTTAAAAACTCAGCCGTCGTAAATGGCGATGTGGTTGTGGGTATGGGTGGAGATCCGGATATTGTGATTGATGACTTTGGTGCTAATATCACGGGCGCGACTTACGTTATGACGAAAAGGTACGAGTTGCCATCAATAACAGTGCCTCAGTGGCTCGAATCGCTGCCGTCCAGTGAACCTATAACGGATGATTTAACAGTAACCAATTCCGCCAAGTATAGCGGCATTAACCTTCAGAACAACAAAACGCTTTTGATCGATGGGGACGTTACCCTCTATGTTACAGGCGAGATAATTCTTGGTAATTCTGCCGAGGTGCAAATAGATAATGATGCTTCTTTGATTCTGTACTTAGGCGGGGATTATGAAGGCAAGAATTCAAGCACTATCAACAACCTGACACAAGACACAAAAAAACTTCAAATATATTGCCTCGATAGCTGCGAAAATATGCAATTCAAGAACAGCAGCGATTTTTACGGGGTAATTTACGCCCCAAACGCGGATGTAATAATGAAAAACTCCGCAAATCTGTATGGATCTGTTGTAGCCAAAAACTTTGAGCAAAAAAACTCCAGCACTTTCAATTACGATGCATCACTGAGAGATGCAAGTGTGAATGATGAGGTCGTGCGTTTCGTAGTAACTAATTGGCATGAAGAGTAGGCAAATGAATTCGGATAATGAGGTTTAACTGCTCATTCAACTTGCCCCAAAATGCCGATTAACTCGTTAGTTCTGCAGGATCATATATCGAAAAGTTACGACATCACTTCTGAAAACCTTCAGATTCCCAATACACTTCTCTTATTCTGCGAACCACAATAGTTCTTGACATGATGGCTTGCGTGTGCGATAATCCTTGATTTTCAGGGAATTTGGGCTAATAAGGAGCGGAAATGTCGCACAAAATTGTGTCCAAAAAACAGCTTTCAAAAGATGTTTTCACTGCTGAAATCGAAGCTCCACTCGTTGCGCAGGCAAGAGAAGCTGGCCAATTTGTTATTATCAGTATAAACAACGAATACGCCGAGCGGATTCCCCTGACAATTGCCGGTGCCGAACCGGGAAAGGGCACCATCCGCCTGATATGGCAGCGCATCGGCAAAACTACCGCCGAATTAGCTGATTTGCAGCAGGGTGACGAAATCACTAACGTCGCAGGGCCGTTGGGTAAGCCAACTCATCTCGAAAATTTCGGCACCGTTGTCTGCGTTGGCGGCGGCATCGGCAATGCACCTTTGTTGCCCATCGCAAAAGCCCTGAAGGCCCAGGGCAACAAAATCATCAGCATCCTCGGGGCAAGAAGCAAAGAGCTGCTCATCCTCGAAGATGAATTCGCACAGATAAGCAGCGAACTGATAATCACGACCGATGACGGCTCATACGGACGAAAAGCACTGGTAACCGAACCATTGAAAGAATGCTGTCAACGCAATCCAAAGCCAGACCAGGTCTTTGTAATTGGCCCGGCTATAATGATGAAGTTCTGCTGCGAGGTAACAAAGAAGTTTAATATACCCACACAAGTATCACTCAACACCATTATGGTTGACGGTACCGGTATGTGCGGCGGCTGCCGAATCGAATTTGACGGTCAGCCGAAATTCGTTTGCGTTGACGGGCCGGAATTTGACGGGCACAAAGTCAACTTCGACTTGATGATGAAAAGATTGAACGCCTATAAGGACCAGGAACAAAAGGCCTACAAACAATATAAAGAACACAAATGTAAAATAGGCCTGGACAAATAGAACCTTGAACATATCTGTTTTTGTCAAAAGCAGCAGATACCTTTAGCAATTGTTAGGGATCCCTTACAGTGACAGACAAAGAAAGTCAAGAACTTCTGCAGCAACTTCTGGAAAAGCAAAAAACCGGCAAGCTCACACCCGCCGACAGATACAAAATACCCCCACAGGGTATGCCCGAACAGGACCCAATCACCAGAAGGAGTAACGTCAACGAGGTGGCAACCGGCTACACCGAGACCCAGGCGCGACTGGAAGCTATGCGCTGCCTCCAGTGCAAAACGGCACCTTGCATTAACGGCTGTCCGGTACGAATCAGAATAAGAGACTTTATTGCCGCTATTGCTGATGGAAACTACAAAAAAGCCCTGGATGTCATAAAGGAAAACTCACTATTGCCTGCTGTTTGTGGCAGAGTGTGTCCGCAGGAAGTCCAGTGCCAGCAAACATGCACTGTCGGCTTAAAATTCAAAGACCCTACAAAAGCCGTTTCAATTGGCCGACTTGAAAGATTTGTCGCCGACTTCGACCGAAACGCCGGCAGCGATAGCGTCCCGTCCGTCGCAACCGAGACCGGAATGAAAGTCGCCGTAATCGGCTCGGGTCCCGGCGGTATTGTTACCGCCGCTGACCTCAGAAGGGCTGGCCACGATGTTACAATATTCGAGGCCTTTCATAAAACGGGTGGCGTAATGGTTTATGGAATCCCGGAATTTAGACTACCTAAAGCCATTGTGCAAAAGGAAATCGATACCCTGACCAAAATGGGTGTCAAAATCACCTGTAACTTCATTGTCGGCAGAACAAAAACCCTCGAGCAACTTTTCAAAGAGGACGGCTTCGATGCCGCCTATATCGGTGTCGGAGCAGGTCTGCCAAGGTTTATGGGCATCGAAGGCGAGTCCCTTATCGGCGTATATAGTGCCAACGAGTATCTCACACGCGCAAATCTTATGAAGGCATACGACTTTAGCTCCGGGGCCGACACCCCGATCGCCATCTCAAAGAAGGTCGCCGTTATTGGCGGCGGCAATGTCGCTATGGACTCAGCAAGAACAGCACTGCGACTCGGAGCCGAAAAGGTCTATCTGGTCTATCGAAGAACCGAAAAGGAAATGCCCGCTCGAATTGAGGAAGTCCATCACGCACAGGAAGAAGGAATCGAATTTCACATATTACAAAGCCCAAAACGAATAATCGGCGACCAGAACAGCCGTGTTATTGCTATCGAATGTCTCAAGTATCAACTTGGTAAACTGGACGAATCCGGCCGACGCCGGCCTATTCCCATTGAAGGCTCGGAGTTTAGAATTGACGTTGACACTTGTATAATAGCTATCGGCAACATTGCAAATCCGTTAATTCGCCAGACGACCCCCGGCCTGAAGTTCAATAAGTGGGGCAATATCGTCATTGACGAGGAAACTATGGCCACCTCGGTTCCGGGCGTTTTTGCCGGCGGCGATATTGTTTCGGGCGCCGCAACTGTCATCCTGGCAATGGGCCAGGGCCGAATTGCCGCCGCTGCTATAAACGACTTTCTGGCGAAAAAATAAAGCCCGAAAAGCCGAACTATCCCGGCCGGGTATTCCACCTTTGGGGAAGATATTTCAGCCTTGCCGGCATACTGCCAACCTTGATGTGGGTAACCAACTTATTCAAATTGTCATGTTCCTATTTGACAATCGGCCTTCAATTTAGTATTATCCGGCCCTTTACAACTGATGATTGATTGAATGTTCATGATCGATGCTCATTTGGGATCATGGTGAAAGATGCAAAACGCGATATACGAGATTCGAGACAAAGTTATGCAAGTTGGGCCTTTCAAAGCATTTAGGTTCGATGCCGGCGTAGTTGGTAATGTAGGCGATTGTATTGCTCCTCCTTATGATGTTATCAACGATGCCCAGCAGGAACAGCTATATAAAAAGAGCAGGCATAATCTCGTCCGCATCATCAAAGGCAAGACGAAGCCCTCTGATAACAGCGAGAATAACCAGTATACGAGAGCCGCCGACTATTTGGCTCGCTGGATAGAAGAGGGAGCCCTGAAGCAGGATTCGGCCGAGGCCATCTACGCTTACGTGCAGGATTTTGAGGTGGCAGGCACGCGATATCAGCGTAGCAGCTTTATCGCTTTAGCCAAACTTGAAGATTTCGGAGATATCGTCAAGCCGCACGAACAGGTTCTCCACAAGCCGATGGTTGACAGGCTTAGTCTCAAGCGGGCAACGTCCGCCGACTTCGGTCTGGTTTTCATGCTCTATGACGATGAGAAAAAGGTCGCAGACGGAATCATAGAACAAGCCGCCCGGCAGCAGCCGCTTATCGAATTTGTGGATGAGCAGGATGTGCGGCACCGTATCTTCGCGATTACCGATAAACAAAATATTGAGCAAATCGAGAAAATGATGAGCGATAAAAGCTGCATCATAGCGGACGGCCATCACCGCTATACGACGGGTCTGACCTACTCCAAAGAAAACAGCAATCCTGCCGCGAAGTATCAAATGCTCGCTTTCTCTAATATGCATCAGGATGGTCTGATCGTCCTGGCGACCCATCGGCTTGTGGGCAATCTCGAAAACTTCAGCATGAAGAAACTGATTGAGCAGCTCGGAGAAAAATTCCGGATTACTAAGTATGAATTCAGCTCGGCTCAAACCAAACAACAAGCTGAGCAAGACATGCTTGAGCGAATGCGTGCCGAGCACGATAAGGATGAAAGTGCATTCGGGATTTACGGGCACGACAGTGCCTTTTACGTGGCTGTCTTGAAAGACAAACGTACGATGGATTCGATTGTGCCGGACATGAGCCCGGCATGGAAGACGCTGGACGTTTCCATTCTGCACAAACTTATTCTGGAAGAATTATTAGGCATTGATCAGGAACGGTTGGCTGAAGGTGAAAATCTTCAGTATGTAAAAGACACTCCCAATGCGATCGCCGATTCGATCACCCAGGTTGATGCAGGGCAAAAACAAGCCGCGTTCTTCATGAATCCTATCAAAATGCAGCAGCTAAAAATGGTAACGGAAGCCGGCGAAAGAATGCCGCAAAAGTCGACCTATTTTTATCCGAAGGTCTATACAGGTTTAACGATTAACAAATTGTAATTCTATTGTTGGAGACCATAAATGGTAGATTGGAAAAATCCCCCAAGATTATTTATTCCTGGGCCGGTCAAAGTTAATGAAGACGTCTTGCAGCAGCTCGCTCGCCCGACATTAGGACATCGTGGCAAGGAATATGCTCAACTGCACGGCGATACGGTTGCTATGCTCAAACAGATTCTTTTCACCGACCAGAACGTTTTTCTCTCGACATCTTCGGCTTCGGGGATCTGGGAAGCGGCGATCCGCAATTGTGTCGGTTTGGACGAAGTTGTGCTGTGCACATGCTGCGGTGCTTTCAGCGACAAGTGGGCCGGCGTGGCCAAAAGCTGCGGCAGAAACGTCGAAGAGCTGAAGGTCGATTGGGGCAAGCCGGTTACCGTTGATATGATTGATGAAAAACTCGCTGCCGGTAAATATGCTGCTGTCACTCTTGTATATAATGAGACGAGTACCGGCCTGACGAACCCGGTTTACCAGATCAGCGAGATGATGAAGGACAAATATCCCGATGTGCTCGTCTTTGTCGATTCGGTCAGCGCACTGGTAGGTCTGCCTATGCACTTTGACGATCTTGGCTGGGACGTGACGTTCGCCTCGGTTCAGAAGGCCTTTGCAATTCCGCCGGGATTGGCTGTGGCGGTGGTTAGCAACAGGGCACTGGAAAAGAGCAAAACCGTCCCCGGCCGGGGTTATTACTTCGACTTCCAGCAATTCGCAAAAAGTGCTGAAAAGAACCAGACGCCAACGACCCCGAACGTTCCTCATATTATGGCCCTGAATTACCAATGCGAAAAGCTCGTAGCGGAGGGCATGGAGAACGTATGGAAACGCCACAAGGAAATGGGCGATTTCGTAAGGGCCTGGGCAAAGGAAAAATTCGGCCTCTTCTGCGATGAAAAATATGCCTCGAATACATTAACAACGGTCAAGAACACCCGCGGCATAAATGTCGCTGAAACTATCAAAGCTCTGCAGGCCAAGCACAATACGATTTTCGGAAACGGCTACGGCAAGCTGAAGGAAGAAACTTTCCGAATCGCCCACATGGGTGACATCACTCTCGACGACCTGAAAGAACTGCTCGCCTGGATCGACGACGATATTAACTAACAGATCGTAACGATCATTTCGAGCGTGCTGAAGAAACTCATATTCAGCCCCCAGGTTCGCCTGGGGGTTGATTACAACTATGCAATAGACTATTGGGTCACGATGTCATGTGGTAGCTGAATTCGAGTACTTTCGGCTCTACCAGCTTTCGATAGTCGTCCATGCTCATCCGAATCGCTTTGTCGTGCGTGCCGGCCTGGAACGTGATGTGATCGTCCTTCTCCAAAGCCTTGTCCATAATAACCGGCAAATCATATAAGTTGCCGAACGGCGGCTCGGCTCCGAGATCGCAATCGTCAAAGATGCTTCCGATTTCCTTTTCCGTTGCTAAATCGACAGACCTGGCGCCGAGTTGGCTTTTCAACGCGCCTAAGTCAATCTTGTAGCACGCGGCAAGTACGCACATTAAGTATTTGCCGTCGGCCTTGATTATCACCGGCTTGGCAACGTACTTGCCCTGCTCGTGCTCAACTGCAGCCATTTGTTGCGCTGTGAAAGCGGGCGAATGTTCGCTCACCTCGTAGTGAACTGCCGACTTGTCCAGAAATTCTGTTACTCGCATATTAAGCCTCCTAAAAAGTATCGGCAGGAATTATACAAAAAAAGGGAGGCACAGGCAATTATGAAAAACTAATTTTGGGCCTGCCTCCCTGTTGCGATGTGCCTTTTTGCGCATTACCGCGGGTAGCGCTATAGCGAAACCGCTGAACTGCACTCACAACAGATACATTATAAGATTTAATCACGATGTTTGTCAAGTAAAATAAGTTTATAATGTTTCTTTTTGCATCGGCCCGGAGGTGTTCAAAGAGCATGAGAAAGAGCGGTCATCATAGTGGTTAATCAGACGGTTCGGATTATTATGAAGGCACCACAACGCAAGTTGCGCTGTGGTGCCGTATTTTACTATCGTTATAGCTAATCGTAAATATGTGTTGACTCTGTTTCTTCCACCGGCCGGCTAAGCTGGTCGGCGTTCATGATGGTCTTAAAGCGTACATCTCCCGGTCTTACAGCCTCGACGACCACGCGCCAGGCCGCCTGGGCCTGTGGAGCAAGGCTGCCCAGCGGGAAGAATCTCACAGTCTGACCCTCTGTTGAGCCGGCAGTTGCACCGGCTGAAGAAATGTATTGAACGTTGTTTTCCAAAATGCATGCAATCCGAATGTTCGTGGCGGTAGCTGAGCCTTGATTCTCAACCCGAATCACGTATGTCGCACGAGTCCCGGTTCTGACCGGGTCTTCGACATCGACGACCTCCAATGACAGCGCGGGAATTCCGGTCACCTCCGTTCTCATTGTCGAAGTGACAGCTTCTGCACAGTAAGCCGTAGCCGTTGCGCTGTTAATCAGCGTGCCCGCTTTAGTTGGAGTGTAAGTTACGCGTACGTTCTTCGAGCTATTGGCTTCCAGAGTGCCGAATTCCCAGACCAGTTTCGATCCTGAAAGCTTTGCGCCGGCGGTGGCTTTGACTCCGGTTACTCCGTCGGGGATAGCGTCTTCCATGATGGCGTTTTTCGCAGATACGTTTGAATTATTTCTAATCGTTATTTCATAGGAAGCCGGGCGACCGATATACAGGCGTTCGGGTCCGGTCTTGTTGATTGTTAGTACAGGCATACCTACGGATGTCGTAGTTGCAGCCGATTCGACACTCAGGCCGGTTGTCGAACTTGCCACTGCACTGCTTACAAATGTACCTGTTTGAGTGGCTCGCAGTTCGGATGTGAATTGCCGGGATTGGCCGGCTCCCAGAGTGCCTGCATCGAATACCAGTTGGCTCTTGCCTTCGGTGGTTCGTAGTCCCGTAGGAAGATTTTCTATGATTTTGACATTCTGTATGGATCCCGTCCCGGAGTTGGTCGCCACATATCTTACAGGAATAAGATCACAAAGCAGGACATCAGCCGGCGCGGTCTTTGTCAGCTTCAACTCGGGCTGGATAACTTCTATAACGGCAGTGGCTGGAATTACAGGTGTGATGACAGTCGTACTGTGTTTAAGAGGTGCTGTGTATGTGGCCATACCGGAAACTGTAAATTGTTTGTGTGCCTTCGGCCCGAGCGACGATATATCCCAGACAAGCTTTGTTTCCACTTGTCTTGCCGACGGATTGCTGCTCATGTATTTGAAATTTTCCGGTAGAGATTCGTTGATAACGATATCAGTGAGCATCGATTCAGTCAGGTTTGTGATTTTGATTGTGTAGTTGAACGATCTGTTCAGGCCGACTTCGTTCGGCATGATTTTGTCCAACTGTACAATCCCGCATTCAGGCCACGGATATGTCCTTGAGATGACAGAAGATCCCGGAGCACTTACTGCTACGAGTCCCGTAGGTGCAGGACCTGGAACTTTTTTCATAGCTGTAGGTAATGGTTGTGCCTGAGCCATAGCTGCGGCTTTTCGAGTCTCGGTCCTGAAAAAGTCACTGGCGCTGAGACCCGGTACGGCCGCTGCCTTAACCTGTTGCTTGGGTCGAAACCAGCTTTTGCAGCTTAAGGAACCGGACAAGCCAAACACCAGTATAAGAAGCGAGATATTCAGAAGTTTTTTCATTATATATCTCCTCGTATCTTTCGGCAAAACAATGGAAAAGATCGTCCTAAAGATTCTCAATCCTCTCCTTTGCTGTCCCCTTTCATTAGGTACAACTTTCGTGAATTTCAAGTGTTATATCGGTACTTGAATTAGCTAAGTTAACATAAAAACTGAATAGTATATTACCTATATTATAGCAATTCGATATAAGAAAGTAAAGAGTTAGTATCCTGATAATGTTATTTGCGTATTTTGTCCTGCAAAGCTTATCGGCACGGCCTATAAGATCGCCATGTAAAGACTAACAATGCCGGATATATTCATTGGTGGAGATATTTTTTTGCTTCATCCGGTTAATAAATTAGCTGCTGCGGGCAATTTTTTTCCTTTTCCCACACCTTTGGTCTGTTCGAGAGTGGGAGATTGGCTTTGATTGGCTTTGTTTTCTTCGGCACCGCCGGCCGGTATATTTCCATAATCCCCTTTTAAATAAGACTTTGTGACGATTTGTTCCGAGGCAAATTGGGTTTGTTTTTTCAAATCGCCTTTTTTCTCTGCAGGGCACCGGGTGGCAGCCTCATCTCGCAGGGATGTGGAGTTAGACCGGGTGGCAGCCTCAAAGCCGCAGGCTTTGGGGATGGTTTGAGCATCTAAATGCTGCTCATCGCCGTCTTGATACTCAATTCGACGCATTATTTCGCGT
>CAYTNN010000125.1:0-13742 GCA_964439135.1 uncultured Pirellulales bacterium | reverse complement strand
GGTACATGTAAACGGATTTTCCGAACTCGACCAATCGATCAGCGATAAGGCATCGATATATGTGATGGTGGACCCGAATTCTCAGAATCCTATCTTCGATAAGGAAATCAAAGCCAAGATTGAGATGCTGTTAAGATCGCACGGTTACGTCCCGGCTCCTGACGTCGAGCAGGCCGACTATCGGCTTGCCTTCCAGGTGGGATTGGATTCACACAGGGTAACAGGCTACACGCCACTTCATCGTCCTTTTATGAGTTTTCATGATAGATATTGGGGATATTATGATTTTGGCTACACCATATATGTCCCGTATTTCGAGACATTCTACGACCAGTGGCTTGTGATGAAGGTTTTTACCGCCGGCAGCGATGATGCTTCGGAGGCCGGGCAGGTTGTCTGGATTGGTGAAGCTATGGCCGATACGAGCGTTGGCGACCTTCGCTATGTGGTAAGCTATCTTCTGGTTGCAGGCTTCGAGTATTTCGGCGCCGACACAAAGAGACAAATGGCCCTGACTATAGGCCCGGACGATCCCAGAATAATCCGTATTTCCACTTTAAGGTAGGCCCGAAGCTCAGCAATTTTTAAGCCGAATGTAATACAAGTTGGAGCGTGAGATACACATCCCGAACGGAGCATTGGAATAGAACTACATGAGAATAGAAATTTGCATAATCGGAGCGGGGCCGGCTGGTTTAATGGCGGCGATTTTCGCTGCCGAAGGGGGTGCCCGGACTACGGTCATCGAGGCCAATACAAGCCCCGGCCGAAAGCTGCTATTGACCGGGGCGGGGCGGTGCAACCTTACGCACCAGGCAGCGCCGCGGGAGCTTGTCCGAGCGTTTGGTGCTAAAGGGAGATTCCTCAGTTACGCTATGTATCAATTTCCGCCGCAGGATGTGCGGGATTTTTTCGCCGGGCTGGGGCTGCGAACGAAGCTTGAAAAAGACGGCTGCGTTTTTTCCGCTACCGATCGTGCCGGTGACGTCAGGGACATCCTTGTGGACCGCGCTAAAAAACTCGGCGTGACATTTATGTACGGCAAACGCGTAGGCGGTATCACCAAAGAAACAGGCGCCTTTGTTGTCCGCGCTTCGGCAGAGCGAATCGATGCCGAAAAGCTGATTATAGCGACCGGCGGACTTTCGTGGCCCAAGACGGGTTGCACGGGTGACGGCTACCGGTTTGCCCGGCAGTTTGGACATACCATCGTTGAGCCCCGGGCGTCGCTGGTGCCGCTTGTGACTCGTGAAACCTGGCCAGGGCGGCTTGCCGGGACCGCTGTGGGAAACGTTAAAATCTCGGCATGGCTCAATAACAAAAAGGTGAGTTCTTCCGGAGCGATGATCTTTACCGACGACGGCATAGGTGGCCCGGCGGTTCTGGATATTAGCCGGTATCTGACCGATTATCTGCCTGCCGGCGGGGCGCCCATTGCCATTATGCTGGATTTAGTGCCGCATGTCGAGCGAGCCCGTCTTGAAACACAGATGACCGAATACATCGGTGCAAATCCGAAGAAAAAAATCCCGAATGTTCTGGCCGAATTCATGCCGAAGCGTCTATCAGCCGTTCTGTGCAGGCAGGTGGGCTGTGATGACGAGCTTGATGCCGGCCGGCTCAGGAAGGATGTGCGAAAGGAGCTGATTCGAATGATCAAGGCGTTGCCTCTTTCAATCGTGCGAGCCAAACCGATTGCCGAGGCGACGGTGACACGCGGCGGCGTCAGCGTCACCGAAATCGAACCGAAAACGATGGAATCGAAGATTTGTCCGGGCCTGTTTTTCGCAGGCGAGGTTCTCGACATTGATGGTCCCTGCGGCGGCTACAACCTCCAGGCCTGCTGGTCCACCGCTGCCCTCGCCGGCTCTTCCGCCGCCCAGCGCGGGGCAAGTTAACCTCAAGGGCATATCCATACAAATCACCGTTTATGCTTTTAATTTTCTCACTGCTTTTTGTAATACTTCATGGCGTCGGGGAGCAGGTTTTTTAGGTTTTGAATTCTGGTTTGGTCGGCGGGGTGGGTGCTGAGGAACTCCGGCGGTTGAGCGCCTGTCTTTTGGGCAGACATTCTCTGCCAGAATACGATGGCTTCTTCGGGGTTATATCCTGCCATCGCCATGAAAACCAGACCCAGATGGTCGGCTTCGTTTTCATGAGTCCTGCTGTATTTTAACACGCCAAGATTGGTGCCGATTCCATAGGATTGCATGAAAAGGTTCTTAGTCAGTTCAGGGCGGTCTTTCATAGCAGTCGATAATGCCATGCCGCCCATCTGGACGAGCAGGCCCTGGCTCATTCGTTCGGCACCGTGCTTGGCGAAGGCATGGGCGATTTCATGGCCCATGACAACCGCCAGGCCGGTCTCGCCCTGTGCGACCGGTAAGATGCCGGTATAGACGACCACCTTTCCGCCGGGCATACACCAGGCATTGACGTTCGGATCCTCGACCAGGTTGAAATCCCATTCGTAGCCTGCTAAGCGGTCTTTAATGTTGTTATTGGTGCAATACTGCTCGACGGCATTTTGAATTCTGCCGCCGATGCGCTTGACCATTTGAGTTTGTTCGGCATTCGTGCTGAGCTTGTGTGTGGAAACGAATTCTCCGTAGGATTGAAAGCTCATCGAATTCATCGTCGAATCGGGAACAATATTGAATTGTTTTCTGCCGGTGATTTCGACCTCCGAGCAGCCGGCTAACAATAATAAAAGACCGGACAGAACGACCAGTTTAGATTTTAGAGAAGCTTTCATAGTACTTTCCCCTTTCTTGATAAGGTACAGCGACAATTTTTCCACGTATATATTTAAGCAGGCAGTATCATGCTTTTGCAAGTGTTTTTTTTGCTGGTATTCTACTATTTTTCGTTGATTTCGTTTTTAATTTCGTTCAGCAGATTGATTGCTGCGATGGGAGTCAGGTTGTTCACGTCGGTGGATGCGAGTTTTTCCAATACGGACTTGTTTTTCTCCACGAAGAGAATGTCTTTGTCGGATTCTTTGGTTTTATGACGAGACAGGTGTTCGCCGGTGGCTTCTTTTTGAAACGTGCTTTCGAGGTCGTCCAGGATTTCTTTCGATCTGTCCAGGATTGTTTTCGGCACGCCGGCCAATTTTGCTACGTGGATGCCGTAGCTTTTGTCCGTTCCGCCGGGCAGAATCTTGTGCAGGAAGACGACCTCGTCCATCCATTCGCGCACGGCTACGTTACAGTTCTTAACATTCGCGAACAGCTCGGACAATTCCGTCAGTTCGTGATAGTGCGTGGCGAACAGCGTCCGGCATTTCAGCCTGTTTGCAATGTGTTCGGTAATTGCCCAGGCCAGAGAAAGACCATCGTACGTGCTTGTGCCGCGGCCGACTTCGTCGAGAATGACGAGCGATTTATCGGTGGCGTTATTGATAATGTTTGCCGTCTCGGTCATTTCGACCATGAATGTGGATTGGCCGCGGACTAATTCATCCGAAGCGCCGACGCGAGTGAAGATTCGATCGACCAGGCCGATCTCGGCGTTTTGGGCTGGAACGAAAGAGCCGGTTTGCGCCATCAGCACCAGCAGGGCGACCTGCCGGATATAGGTGCTTTTGCCGGACATGTTCGGGCCCGTGATCACAAGAATGTCGCCTGCCCCGTTGCCGAGCTCGACGTCGTTCGGCACAAATTCCGCGCCGAGGATCTCGGCCACGACCGGATGCCTGCCTTCGTGGATGATAAGCTGACCGCTATCGCTGAGTTTCGGCCGGATGTAATTTCGCCGCCTGGCCAGATATGCAAGAGCCGCCAGGCAGTCGCATTGAGCGACGGTTTCGGCGAGCCCCTGAAGCCGGCCGACATACTGGGCCGACTGGCGGCGGAGCTGGTCGAAAAGCTGCTGCTCTAATTCGAGTGCCTTTTCCTCGGCGCTCAGGGCCTGGGTCTCGTACTCTTTAAGCTCATCGGTGATATATCGCTCGGCGTTTTTTATCGTCTGCTTGCGGACAAAATCGGCGGGGACCTTACCCGCCGCCGAGTGATTGATCTCGATATAGTAGCCGAAGACCTTGTTAAAGCCGATCTTCAGATTTGCGATGCCGGTTCGTTCGGCTTGCTGTTTCTGGTAATTTCGCAGCCAGCTTTGGCCGTCCCTGGAGATCGAGCGCAGCCGGTCGAGCTCTTCGGAAAAGCCCGCTCTGATGACACCGCCGTCGCGAAGGTGCGAGGGAGGTTCCGGCTCGATGGCCGCTTCGAGCAGGTCGGCCAATTCGTCCATGCTATCGCACCTGTCACCCAATTGCACGAGCATCTCACCGCTGAATTGCCGAAGGTTCTCCCGCAGCAATGGGATTTGCCGAAGCGTTGCCGCCAGGGCGATCAAATCTCTCGGAGATGCGCGGAAAGTGCTGATACGGGCGGCGATTCGTTCGGTGTCGGAGATTTTTGTCAGCAGCCCGCGGATGTCGGCTAATTTAGCGTCGGCATCTTTGATTTCTTCGACAGCGTCCTGTCGCAGCTCGATAGCAGCAAGGTCGCAGAGCGGCATGCACAGCCAGTTCCTGAACATCCGGGCGCCCATGCCGGTAATGGTTTCATCGAGGCATTCCAGCAGCGAGCCTTTTCTGCTCTCGGTGCGAATTGTTCGCAGGACCTCCAGACTCCGGAGGCTCGTCGGGTCGATCTGCAAAAAGTTTTTCCGGCTGATTTTCTTGAGGTTCCGGATATGGCCGAGCGTGGTTTTCTGTGTTTCGTTCAGGTATTCGATAATGGCGCCGGCGGGGGGGATAAGCCCATCGTCATCGTCACCAATGCCGAATCCTTCGAGCGTGGCCGTGCCGAAATGCTTGAGCAAACGCTGCCTGGCCTGGTAGGGATCGAAGTACCAGCCGGGACGTTCGGTGATTATGGCGCTGGTCAGTTGCGTGAGTTCCCTGGTGAGTTTTTTTGTTTCGGCCTCGAACAGCTCACCTCGCCGGTCGGCGAGCAGGCACTCGGCCGGCGAGAGCCTGAGCAGCTCATCAAGCAGTTTTTCTTCCGGAAGCTCCTGAACGAAAAAATGGCCGGTCGAAATATCGACCCAGCTTATCGCAGCTTCGCGTTTTGTCCCCAGACTGACGGCGCAGAGAAAATTATCCTCCTTTGCGTCCAGCAGGATATCGTCGGTGAGCGTGCCGGGCGTGACGATTCGCACGACATCGCGTTTGACGACGCCCTTTGCGGTTTTCGGATCTTCGACCTGCTCGCAGATGGCTACCCGGTAGCCTGCCTGGAGCATTTTTTTCAGATACGGGTCAACGGCGTGGTAGGGCAGGCCGGCCAGCGGGATCGGGTTGCTGCCTTTGCTCCGGCTGGTCAGCGTCAGGCCGAGGACCTTCGAGCAGGTTTTGGCGTCCTCGTAAAAGGTCTCGTAGAAATCGCCCATGCGAAAAAACAGGATGCAGTCCGGGTGCATCTGTTTGAACCTGTGAAACTGCTTCATAGCAGGCGTTAGTTTTTCATTATTTGGGGCCATAACTTCAGATTATACACGAAGCTGGCCATTTAACAACTCTGTAATGATTGAGGTTGCCTGCTGTTTGGATTTGATGTTTGTGAGTTTTTGTAACAGGTTTTCCTGTCGGATAGTGAAGCAGACTGGCTCTTGCAATTTGAAATCTGCTGCCCCGACGGTTTTGATTATTGTTTCACTTAGGTTTTCGATGCCGGTACCTTCTTTGGCGCTTATTTGTACTGTGTTTGACAAGGTTCCCGGCAGCCGGGTTGTATCGAATCTGGCCGGCAGGTCGGATTTATTCAAAACCGTGATAACTTTCTTATCGTTTAATCTATTAGTGATTTGGTCGTCAAGCTCTTCTGTTGGCCGGCTGGTATCCAACACGAGTAGAACAATATCGGCCCGTTCGAGGATTTCGGAGGTTTTTTTCCGTGCGGCGTTTTCAATGGTATCCTCAGAACCGGCTGATTCCTCGTCCAGGCCGGCTGTGTCAATTAGTTTGACGGACAGAGAACCGATTCGACATCGGGCGCTGACCCAGTCTCTGGTAGTGCCTTTAATATCGGTGACAATAGCTTTTTGCCGGCCGGCCAGGCAGTTGAGAAGGGTACTTTTTCCACTGTTCGGCGAGCCTGTCAGAACCGCTGTACAGCCGTAGATAATAAGCTTTGCGGCTTGGGAATTTTGCAGTATCTGAATTGCTTCGGTTTTGATTGTATCGAGGGAAATTTCTTCTATGGTTTCAAGCCAGCCCCCGGCTTTTTTCGTCAGGCCGGCATCGATCTGGTTTGCAATAATTTTTGTGCCCTGAAGGGTCCTGGCCTTTGCCTGTGCCACTTTTGCTTCGACTGCGATTGTATCGGCGGATTTTTGTGCTGTGAGGAGTTTTTTCAACAGTTGCTCGGCAGTCAGCAGGGCGGCACCATGACGCTGGAGCAGTTGCATTATCATCTCGACGATAAGCGGATTTCCGTGACAGTGTATAGCGAAAGTATCCGGGCCTTCACAGCCGATTGTCACCTGGTCGATAACTTCTGAACCATCACTAATTGTTCCCAGCAGAATCTCACCGGCCTTGAATTTCAAAGGTTTGATTCCTGCCGGCTTGAATACTTTTTTCATGAAGGCCTCGGCTGAATCGCCGAAGATTTGAATGGTCGATATAGCGCCGGTGCCCTTACCCGTCATTACTGCTGCGAAAACATTCATATCTTGTATTTCGTTTATCGTATGTGGTATTTCGTGTTACACATCGCTAGATTATTTTGAAACCGTAGGGTGTGCACCGCACACCAACATCCCTCCATCATCGTTAACAAATGGTGTGCTGTGCACACCCTACCACTCTACTCCGCTTTTTCTTCGAGATATTTTTTATAGGCCAGGACGATTCCTTTGATGACGAGGTTGGGTACGTAATTGTCTATAAACTCACAGTCGCCGGCGATAACTTTGGCTGCCGCGCCGGTGATGACTGTCTGCGGCCATTTTCCGAATTCCTCGGCGTAACGCCTGATTACTTCCTGCAATGTGCCCACGATGGAATAATACAAGCCGCAATTGATAGCGTCGGCCGTGTTCTTGCCGTATGGAGCTTTGGGCTTGGTGACTTTGATATTCGGCAATTGAGCGGTATAGTCTCTTAATGCCTTGGCGCTGATTTCGAAGCCGGGGCAAATCACGCCTCCAAGGAAGATGCCGTTCTGGTCGACCATATCGATGGTTACGGCCGTGCCGAAATCGGCAACGATGACCGCATCTTCGGCGACATCGTAGGCCGCTGCGGCTGAAGCCACCCGGTCTGTGCCGACCTTGTCCGGCTCATCAACCCATAGCTGCATCGGCAGAGGGATGTCTTTGCCGATAACGTAAATATCTTCGTCGAAATTGGTCTTAGCAATTTCCCGGATGACCTTCGTCCAGGCGGGTTTAACGCTGCTGACTACAATGACGCCGTTGCGCTTATCTTCTTTTGAGCTTTCGATGACCGGTATTTTCTTCCATGCCGACTTTAGACAGCTTGTCAGTTTTGCCCGGGAGCCGCCCGGGATGGATTTAACAAACTCCTCCTTGTCATCGAGGAAAAGCCCAATATCAATATTCGTATTACCAATATCTACTGCTATTATATTCATGATTCTTAACTTGCCGATAGTAGTTCGTTGATTGTTTCTTATGTTTTCTACCCTATTTTGCTGCTGTTGTCAATCTTCTGATATAATGTGCTTGGGCAGAAAAAAGAAAGAATCGGATTTTCTTTATACCCAAACAACCGTGTGGATCGTTATATAAGGTAGTGAACGTTCATTGCTCATCGGTGAGGTTTTCTTGATGGTAGACAGGTTGCTTGTGACCAGATGTAAACAAGGGAGCAGGGATGCCCTGCTCCGGATCTATGAAAAGTACAGAGATAGTCTGATGATCCTGGCTATTGCCCTGTCGCATGATGTGGGTCTTGCAGAAGATGCCGTTCATGATGTTTTTGTTGCTTTTGCTCAGAATATTTCGAGCTTTAAGCTTACCGGCAGTCTGAAAGCTTACCTGGCGAGGTGCGTTGCTAATCGAGTTCGTGATCTGATGCGGATAAATCGAAGCCGGGCCAAAGCTCTCAGCCCGGAGCAGGCATGTTCTGTGGAACGGGATTTAAACGAGCCGAGTTTGCTTATTGCCTGTAACGAAGAGTTGCGGCTGCTGAGTTCGGCGCTGGCCGAGCTTCCGCATGAGCAAAGAGAAGTGATTGCATTGCATATACACGGTCAGATGCGATTTCGGGTAATAGCTAAATCCCTCGGCATCTCTGTCAATACAGTCAAGGGTCGATACAGGTATGGAATTCAGAAATTGCGTTCGATCTTAAATGGTGAGATATGAAAATGAGTTCAGCAGAAAAGATAAGAAGATTGTTTACTAAATCAGATGTCGCGGTCCACTCGAAAGTCGACGACCGGATTGTCGGTCACGCTCTCGATGCTTTCGACAAATCTGAAAATACAAAATCGGTTTCGGCTGAGCCAAATATATGGAGAATGATCATGAACAAGACAATGACAAAAGTAGCCGCAGCGGCGGCAATAATCGCGATAGTGGTTGTCGGTATGCACTACCTGGGCGTTTCACCCGACGGCGCGGGCGTCGTCTGGGCCGATGTACTAAGGAACATGGAGGCGTCACAAACCGTCACATTCACGCTCGATACGGAAAATAACGATGAAACGGTTGGGCACTTTTGGGGAAAAGGTACGGTAAAGATCAAAGGGCCGATTCGGCGTTTTGAGGGCATCAACGGTCGCCGTTCCAAATACGGACAGTCCGGCGAAGAGACGGTGATATGCATGGCGGACCTGAGTCGGCAGAACCGTTTTGTAACGCTCTATCCTCTGAAGAAATGTGCAGATACGGGCGACTATAGCGGCTACAACCCAACGCTGCTCACTTACGATGGACTGAAGAAGGATTTTCATAACGAGACCGAAGAAAGCCTCGGCGAGATGGAGATTAACGGCCGAAAGGCGGTCGGTTTCAGAATCGTCAAAGACAATAAGGAAATCATAGTTTGGGTCGATCCGGACACTGCTCTCCCGATCCAGATAGAGTCCAAAGCCAACGACGGAACGGAAACGCTTACTTTGACCAACATCACCTTCGGTGTGGAGCTGGACGATCAACTGTTTGACATGACTGTCCCGGATGATTATTTGGCTATGAACGTGATCACAGAGGAGTTCACGATTCCTTTCGAGCTGACGGAGAAGTACCTTGTCGAAGGTCTGAAGATCGCTGCAGGCCATCGCGGCGGAAAGTTCCCGACGTATTTCGGGCGAGGTCGGCCCGGTCAGGAGGCCATAGATAAGTTCTTAGAGGAGGATGCGCGGATCGTTGCCCCCATTGAGGACGATTTCGCGTTAATGCTGGCGACCGAGTACTTCGTGCGCTTGCCTAAGGGCAGCGAGTGGCAATACGTGGGCGAAGATGTCAAACTCGGTGACGCAAAAAAACCTGTGTGTTGGTGGAAACTGCCGGACTCGAAGACCTATCGAGTCATCTATGGTGACCTGAGCATACGAGACGTCGAACCGGGTGATTTACCTAAGATTCCGTGGTTAGAAGAATAGAAGAGATTGTCGAAGAGCCGATTCTATGAGATCGGCTCTTTTCACACTTATGATTTGTTCTTTAGCTCTTTTACTTTTTGCCAAAGCAACTCACTTAATTCTTTTATTCCGGAGCCGGTAACTGCTGAGATTGGGTGGACTGGATGCTGCAGCTTTTCTATCAATTCTTTTACGATTTTTTCGTCCGGATCGAGGTCGATTTTATTGGCGACGATGACTTCTTGTTTTTGTGCTAAGGTCTTGCTGTAGTTCTCCAATTCGCTGCGGATGGCTTTGTAGTTCTCCACAGGATCGGAACCATCCGTAGGCATGATGTCCAGTATGTGAACGAGAATCGTGGTGCGCTCGATATGTTTAAGAAAGTCGTGCCCGAGCCCCGCACCTTCACTGGCCCCTTCGATAATACCGGGGATGTCAGCCATGACGAACCGGCGATAATCGCTCAGCTCGACGATGCCCAGCACGGGCTCAAGTGTTGTGAAGGGGTAGTCGGCTATCTTAGGTCTCGCCGCCGAGCAGCGGGAGATGAGCGTGCTCTTGCCGGCGTTCGGCATCCCGACTAAGCCCACGTCGGCAATGAGTTTTAATTCGAGTCTGATATTTCTTTCCTGGCCTTGTTTGCCGAGTTCGACGTATCTTGGCGTTTGATTAATTGATGTTGCAAAGGCCTTATTACCTTTTCCGCCTTTTCCGCTCTTGCAAACACAAACCTTGAGTCCTGCCTCGTTCATGTCTTTGAGCAGCAGATCCAGGTCGGTATCGTAAATTAGCGTGCCCGGCGGGACCTTTATGATCAGGTCGTCGCCGTCTGCGCCGTGCTTGTTGTTTCCCGAACCGGGCTGACCGTTCTTGGCCTGCCAGTGGTGTTTGCCCGCGAAGTCTAACAGTGTGTCGAGGTTCTCAACGGCCTCGAAATATACGTCGCCTCCGCGTCCGCCGTCACCGCCATCAGGGCCGCCTTTGGGAATAAATCTTTCTCGCCGAAAGCTTACACAGCCATGGCCGCCGTTTCCTGCCTTGATCCAGATATGTGCCCGGTCGATAAACATTGCTTCGTATCTCGCTGCTTGTATCTTGTATCTCGATATAAAAAAAGGATGGTAAATACCATCCCTATTTTATGCTTTATTGCTTATTCTTCTTAGACAACGTGGATTTTTCGGCCCTGGAACTGCACCTGTCCATCTGCGGTGGCGAACAGTGTATAGTCCCTGCCCATACCGACGTTGGAGCCGGGGAAGAATTTTGTCCCGCACTGTCGTACGATAATTGAGCCGGCTTTAACGACCTGGCCGCCGTACCGTTTGACACCTCTGTACTGCGGATTGCTGTCTCTGCCATTCCGCGAGGAGCCTTGTCCCTTTTTATGTGCCATAATAAGTTACCTCTAAAGTGCAAACTTAAAGCTTATAAAATCTTCTAAACCCGTATTCTAACGGCCTTTTCCAGGGTTGTCCAGAGAAATCTAAACAATTTTCGGCCTAAATTTTAGCAGGCCGGATTCTAACGCGCCGGGCGGATTATCGAAGAGCCTGAGTTTTACTCGTGCCGATAGACTTCCCAGCCCATATAGGTATCGAGAGCTTCGGCGATTGCGTCGGCCTTCTGTGAGATATTGACGGCAACGTGGTGCTCGAAGCCCATCCTGCATATATACTGCATCAATATCTGGAGATCTGCGATTTTCATAACGCCGTAGCCGCCGAACGTATCGAGCTTGTCGTTTGTAAACTGGCCTTCGCCGACGTAAGTGCTGATAATGCCGGTCGCGTCATCGGTCGTTGCCCTGCAGAACGTTGCCTTGGCCGGTGCGATCCTGCCGACAATCGTGCCGTAGGTGTTTTCTTTACCCACCGACCCGGCGATGATTTCCTGGTAGTCCATCTTCGAATTGCCGAAGAACGAATTCGGCAGATTGCTGCAATGGAATAAGACTGCTTTGTCGGGATCGGAGCCGTAGTTATTGTTCCAGTCCAGAAGCGCGCTGGGCGTTCCGCTGGCGAGCTGGAGGATGTACATTCCCAGCAGGCCTGTAATATCGACTTCGCATGCGCTCGGCACCAGCGATTCGCTCATTATGCTCATGAGCGTGCAGGGTACGATTCCGAAGAATTCTTCAAGGGCGGTCCAGCATTGAATTGCGGTGCCGTCGAGTTCGGTCTCTTTGATCCATCGGTCGATTACATAGCCGAACTTGGCCATCTTCAAAAGTTTCTCAGCGGGAACCGATTGGGTCGGCGTGTATTTCCTGATTGCATCTAACTTCCTTTTAACTCCCCGGTCGTTGTCGGCAAGCCTCTCGACTCTTCCGAGAATTTCCGACAGGTCTATCGTCTCGACGGCTATGCCTGAAAGCTCGAGGATTTTCTCGCTGTAACGGACGGTGTTAAATGCGCCTGTGCGGGCGCCGATTGCGCCGAACCTGGTGTTTTTGAGGCCCTTTATAATCCTGCAGACCGAGGCGAAATCGTCCAGCTCCTGTTTGAACTGGGCCGAGGCGGCTGCGACCGTGTGCGTGTTTGTCAGCGTGTACGGAATGCCTGCCTGCCTGAGATTATTGCAGGCGCTGATTTTGCCGCAGAAGGAATCTCTTCTGTTAGCGATAGTCATAGTGCCCTTATCGTCGGGCTCGGCCTGTATCAGGATCGGAACGTCGAGCCCGGAGCGTTTGATTGCCTCGGCGACTCCCTTTTCATCGCCGAAGTTCGGCAGGGTGACAATAATGCCGTCAATCTTTTCGCCGTTTGCTGCGAAAAGGGCGGCACATTTTTTGGCATCGGCGAAAGATTCAACCGTGCCGTATTTGGTTTCCTGCATAGAGAGTGCAACCGAGTTGAAGCCATTTTTCCTGAGCACATCAAGGATGTTTTTTCGCCCTTCTTTTGCTAATGCATCGGGGAAAAAGCCGCGGTTCCCAACGATGACGCCGAATGTTGTTTTTTTCATTTTCTTCTCTCCTAAAACTCAGTTTGTAGGGTGGGGCTTGCCCCACCATTGTTGATCGGTGGGCCAAGGCCCACCCTACGATTCTTGTCCATAATAGGCATTTTTACCATGTTTTCGCAGATAGTGTTTGTCCAGCAGGGCGCTGCTGATTGGGCCCTGGTCGGGATTGATCGTAATAGTGCCCAGAGCCATTGCTGCAATTTGTTCAAGCACTACGTTCTGCTCAACAGCGGCGGCGGGATCGGCGCCCCACGTGAACGGCCCGTGATTGGCGACCAGTACCGCCGGCATTTGCATCGGGTCCATGCCGGCAATCCGCCGGACGATAACTTTGCCGGTGTTTAACTCATAATCGTCTTTTATCTCCTCTTCTGTCATGACTTCAGTTACAGGGATGGGGCCGTAGAAGTTGTCGGCGTGAGTTGTGCCGAAGCATGGGATTTCTTTGCAGGCTTGCGCCCACATAGTTGCACTAGGCGAGTGCGTGTGGCATATCCCGCCTATGGTTTCGAAATTTCTGTACAGTTCAAGATGGGTCGGTGCATCCGATGAAGGATTGAGAGTTCCTTCGATGATTTTTCCTTCCAGATCGAGCACTACCATTTTGTCGGGTGTCAGCTCATCGTATGATACTCCACTGGGCTTAATGACGACTAAACCTGCCGAGTGGTCTATCCCGCTGACGTTGCCCCAACTGCAAATTACAAGCTGCTGTTTCTGCAGCTCGAGATTGGCCTCGCAGACGGCTTTTTTCAGTTCTTCCTGCATAATAGCAAATATCTCAAGTAAAGACCCCACGTGGAACGTGGGGCTAATTATTTAAGCCCGCCTTTCAGGCGGATTTATCCTTGATTGTCAACAGATCTTTCATAACGTTTAACATTTTGCCGGAGAAGTCCTGCATTCCGAAGGCGTCATGAAGCTGTTTGTACAGGGCGTACAACTGCTGATAAACTTTAGCGTTCTCGGCGATTGGTTTATAGGTCACGTCTTTGATCCCGCACATCGCAGCCTGAGCATCGGCGAAGCTGTCATGGCCGCCGGATGCTTTGCCTGCCACTACGGCAGCGGCGATACATGAACCCAGAGCGCAACTCTGGGCCGAACGGGATATCTTCATTTCCCTGCCGGTCGCATCGGCATAAATCTGCATCAACAGAGGGTTTTTCTCGGCGATTCCGCCGCAGTTGATGACCTGTGAGACTTTGACGCCGT
>CAYTNN010000124.1:4781-13758 GCA_964439135.1 uncultured Pirellulales bacterium | reverse complement strand
ACGGGGCCTATACTGATTGATTCGGTATAGGCCCCCTTTAAATTGATTACTTGGCAGCAGTGGAGAGATTATCCTGTTGGGGAGCAGAAAACCTTGCCATTTGGGGCACACTATTGTATTGTTACGGCCAATGAAAACAAAAGTATTAAAACTTGATGCCGCAAAGATTGATGCGATGAAAATCAACGAAGCAGCGGCGATTATTGAATCGGGCGGGCTTGTAGCGTTTCCTACTGAAACTGTCTATGGAATTGCCTGCCGGGTCAAAAGTGATTCGTTAGCCAGGCTCGATAATCTCAAAGGTCGAACCACCGGCAAGTACTACACTTTGCATATTGGTCAAAAGAGCGATGTCGGAAATTATGTACCCATCATCGGACTGAAGGCTCAAAAACTGATTCAAAACGCCTGGCCCGGGCCTTTGACCATTGTATTCGAATTGGATAAGGAGGACATCGACAAACAGCATAAGAATCTCGAAGGAGAAGTTTTTGAAAGCCTGTACAAAGATCATTCCATAGGTATTCGCTGTCCGGATAACACAATAGCCGCAATGTTGTTACAGCAAACGAGCACTCCCGTGGTTGCGCCAAGTGCTAACATAACGGACAGCCCGCCCGCGGTTGATGCCGGTCAGGTTCTTGATCAGTTATCAGATCGAATCGATTTGCTGCTGGACGCAGGCCCGTGTAAATACAAGCAAAGCAGTACGGTTGTTAAAATAGGTAAAAAGGACATGAGGATATTGAGGCCTGGTGTATATTCACAGGCGGAATTGGAAGCGTTATCGCAGCTTCAGTTTTTATTTGTTTGTACAGGCAATACCTGTCGAAGCCCGATGGCTGAGGGAATATTTCAAAAATATTTGGCAGAAAAATTACAATACGATATTGACGGCCTCGACAAAATGGGTTATAAGGTTAGTTCGGCTGGCATTATTGGTTCAGTTGGATATCCTGCAACTGCTGAAGCGGTGACCGCTTGTGCCGCTAAGGGAGTAGATATAAAAGCTCATAGGAACAAGGCATTGTCCAGAGAGCTTATCGAAGCAAGTGACATTATATTCGCAATGGAGCAAATACACCGGGACAGAGTTATTATTCTTGATCCGAAGGCGGCGAATAAGTGTTTTTTATTAGCGGGTAATACGGGAATTCCTGATCCGATAGGTCAACCACAACAGTCTTATGATAAGTGTGCGAAATTAATTGAAAGAGCCGTGCAAAAAAGGATTAGTGAGCTTGTGATATGAAAATTGCAGTTGGAAGTGACCATCGGGGCTTTGATATCAAACAGCAAATTATGGCCATAGCTACTGAGCTTGGCCATGAGTGTATCGATGTCGGCACCGGCGATAACAATCCTGTTGATTACCCTGACTTAGCGTATTTGGCCGCAACAGCGGTATCCAAAAAGGAAGCCGACAGGGCTATTCTAGCTTGTGCAACCGGGATCGGAATGAGTATGTCCGCAAACAAAGTAAAAGGAATCAGGGCTGCCCTGTGTCACGATGAATTAACTGCTCAAATCTCGCGTGACCACAACAACTCAAATGTACTGTGCTTATCGGCGGACCAGGTTGGAGTCGTATTGCTGCGAAAAATGGTGGAAGTTTGGCTTAGCACCGAATTCAGCGGCGGAAGGCACGAAAGAAGAGTAAGAAAAATAGCGGCCATTGAAGAAGGCAAAGATCCCAGAGAAATATAGAATGGCCGACTTATAGCGGATAGTTGGTAGGGTGGGCAGGGAGGCCTGCCCTATATTTCTGATTCAATTCTAAATAGAAGTCCTGCACCAAGTCACTTGCCGGGCAATCACAACCTCAGGGGCGATATCTTTATCTGAAGATGATTCTGCAACTTATTTCTCAAATCTCTCGCTACGTCGGGGAATTCTTTTATGCCATTCCTTGACTGGCCCGGATCGGTTTTCAAGTTATAAAGGCAAGACCCTTTGCCCGCATTTTTGTCCCTGACGTTCTGGAAGTAGTGCCAATCCGGATTATGAATTACACCGGATGCGTTAAAGACCGTGTAAACATTATCATGGAGCGACGGAGCTTGGCCTGTTGCGAGCTTCCACATATTTTGTCCATCCATATTCTTGTAATCGTTAATGCCGAGCATTCCGAGGAACATGGCATGAAATCGACGGCGCTGACGAGTCCTTCAACTCAACAGGTTCTTGTTTTTCTTCGTTGCGTGGGAAGATTTCTCTTTTTCCGAGTCCTGTTTTGTGCCTGCCATAATTCTTCTCCTTGCAAGAGCTTGTGAACATTGAGCCGATTACAGGCTGAAAGCGGAGGAAGAATGTTGCGGCCTAAGACACAACAGAGTTAGACCTTGGCGGGGACTCGTTTGGACTTGGTCGGGATGGTTTTTAGTGCCGCCTTGATTCTTTCTTTGCCTGCCTGGGTCTTGCGGCGTAACTTTTCCGTGGGACTGCTGCCTATCGCACGCAATTTGCTGTATCTGTTTTCAAGCAGATTGTCAATCTTTGTCCGCTTCAGGTCCCGCAGCGTTTTCACGATATATTTCTCGACGTTATAGACGGTGTCGTGCAGATTACGATGAGCGCCGCCGAGCGGCTCAGGGATGACGGCGTCAACCAGGCCGAGCTTATACAAATCCTTACTGGTCAATTTAAGCGACTCGGCGGCTTTGGGAGCCTGCGAGCCGTCACGCCACAGAATCGCGGCGCAGCCTTCGGGCGATATTACCGAATAATATGCGAATTCAAGCATTGCCAGCCTGTCACCAACGCCTATTCCAAGAGCGCCGCCGGAACCGCCTTCTCCAATGACAATACAAATTATCGGCACCTTTAGCCGGGGCATCTGGTTCAGGTTGACCGCGATTGCCTGGGCCTGACCTCGCTCTTCGGCGCCAATGCCCGGATAGGCTCCAGGTGTGTCGATTAGTGTGACGATAGGGATGCCATACTTTTCGGCAAATTTCATCTTGGCCAAAGCCTTGCGATATCCCTCGGGATTTGGGCATCCGAAATTACAGGTAATCTTCTGCTTTGTGGTTTTGCCTTTGTTTTGGCCGACGACCAATACTTTCTCCCTGCCGATCTGGCCGAGACCTGTTATGAGCGCACGGTCGTCACCGAAGCACCTGTCGCCGTGCAATTCGCGAAAATCCTTTACCATTAAGTTGAGGTAGTCGGATAGAAGCGGTCTGTTCGGATGGCGTGCCACCTGAACCGTCTGCCAGGCGGTAAGATTCGAATATATTGTTTTCAGCTCATCGACCTGCTGCCGCTGGAGCTTGCGGATCTCAGCCGAATAGTCGATACCTTTTGTAGAGCTGAGTTTCCGCAGCTCTTTCATCTGGCGATCAAGATGAGCTATCTTTTCCTCGAATTCGAGGTGGTCACCGTTGCTTAGACTTCTATCTGGTATTTTAGTTATTTTAGTATCTCGTTTTGACATAAGTACGCGACGAGTATATATCACCATCACGGCGAATTTTATCTGAAAGCCAGAATATTATCATTTTAATGGGACAAATAAAAGAAAAAAATTGACATCTGTGTGGCTGTACAGTACTTTTTAGCAGAATCTGTTCTGAGGTATATTTTCGTAAGGTCTTGTATATGAAGGACTTAAAACAGGCAACTGTTATAGGGTTAGGGCTTTTGGGAGGATCTATTTCTTTAGCAGTTTTACGCTCTTTTGCCCGGGTTAAAGTAGTAGGTTATACGCACCGCTGCTCCACTCGCGCTAAAGCCAGAGAATTAGCAGTGGCAAGTGAAGTCGTTGACGATATGTGTCAAAGCGTCTCCGATTCGGACCTTGTTATCCTTGCTACGCCCTTATGTACGTTTGAGAAAACCTTCTCCGAGATTGCCGATGCACTCCCGGACGGTTGTATTGTTACTGATGTCGGATCGACAAAGGTTCTTCCGCACCGCTGGGCGGCCGGGAAGCTGCCGAAGAAAGTGCACTACGTCGGCTCACATCCGATTGCTGGCTCAGAACAAAGAGGCGTCGAATTCGCAAGAGATGACTTATTCGACCAGGCGATGTGCATCCTGACAACGACTGAAAAGACGAATCGGCAAGCGGTGCAAGTCCTTAAGAATTTCTGGTCTGGGCTCGGATGTTTTGTTAAAGTAATGAAGCCGGCCGAGCACGATAGAGTCTTTGCCAACGTAAGTCATCTGCCGCATCTGATGGCCGCGGCATTGATTAATGCCAACAGCAGCAAAGATTTGAAATTCGCAGGTAAAGGGTTCATGGATACATCGAGAGTAGCATCAGGGCCGGCGAATATCTGGGCTGACGTACTGCTGACAAATGCGTCCAATGCTACCAGGGGTATCGACAAGGCCGTTACGGAACTGACGAAACTCCGAAAGGCTATCAAGGGCGAAAATAAGAGAGAAATCGAAAAGCTGCTCGAAAAAGCGAGAGACAAACGGGCTGAACTGATTAATTACAAGATTAAGAAGAAGGAAATGATATCGTGAAGCAATGGCGTGTTGAGGTTTTTAATCGGTCGGATTTTTCGGATGTTCAAGGCAAAAGCGTACTGGAAGACATTCAGGAGCTGGGCATCAATTCTGTGCAGGCGGTTCAGTCGGCGAAGGTCTTTCTTATCGAGGCGGACTTCGATAAGGATTTTGCCGACCGTCTGGCACGAGAGCTTCTGGCCGATCCGGTCTGCGAAGAGTATTATGTCGGCAGGAGCGGCCCGCCGGCCGGACTGGCGAAAGCAACGCTCATCGAGGTACACCTGAAAAGCGGAGTAACCGACCCGGTCGCCGAATCTGTCATGGCGGCGATTGCCGATATGGGGGTAAAAGCCCACAACGTACGGACCGCCCGAAAGTATGTCCTGCTGGGTGAGATCTCGCAACGCCAGACCGATACGATTGCGAAGAAAATCTTAGCGAACGATTGTATAGAAGATTGCGTTATAGGCAACGAAGCGGAACCGCCGAGCCCGCATCTGAAACCATACGAATTGCAGATTGTTGACTGGCCCATACGCGACCTTGACGATGATGCTCTCGTTGCTCTTAGCAAAGAAAAAGACCTGTTTCTGAATCTGGTCGAAATGCAAACGATTCAGAAACATTATCAGCAGCTCGACAGAGAGCCTACGGATATCGAGTTGGAATCGATTGCCCAGACATGGAGCGAGCACTGTGTGCACAAAACGCTCAAAAGCTCCGTCGAATTGTCAATAGATGGTGAGCAGGTGCATTTTGACGATTTACTGAAAGAAACCGTGTTCAAGGCCACTAAGCAGCTCGACAAGGACTGGTGCATCTCGGTCTTTGCAGATAACGCAGGAGTGGTGGAATTCGACGAAGACTCTGCGGTTTGCTTCAAGGTCGAAACCCATAACCACCCGTCGGCACTCGACCCTTACGGCGGCTCGGCTACAGGCATTGGCGGCGTGATTCGTGATCCCATGGGAACCGGCCTGGGTGCCAGACCTATCGCCAATACGGACATTTTCTGCTTCGGCGAGCCTGATAAGAAGCTCGAAGATATCCCCAAAGGAGTCCTGCATCCCAGACGGATTATGAAAGGTGTTGTGGCGGGCGTTCGCGACTACGGCAACAGAATGGGAATTCCGACGGTCAACGGCGCGATTTATTTCGACGACAGGTACCTGGGCAATCCGTTGGTCTATTGCGGTAACATCGGCCTGATGGACAAGAACAAGTGCTTCAAGAATCCGCAAAGCGGAGACCTGATCATTATGGTCGGCGGCCGCATCGGCAGGGACGGGATACACGGGGCGACTTTCTCAAGCGGCCAAATGACGCACGAGCACGAGACGGTCTTTTCACACGCCGTGCAAATCGGCAATCCGATTACGGAAAAGAAAATGCTGGATGTTCTGGTTCAGGCAAATGAAGCCGGGTTGTATGAAGCAATAACGGATTGCGGAGCCGGTGGTTTGAGCAGTGCGGCGGGAGAAATGGGAGAAGACCTCGGTGCGGAAATCGATCTGGAAAAGGCACCGCTGAAATATGCCGGCCTTAACTATACCGAAATCTGGATCAGTGAAGCGCAGGAAAGAATGGTCATCGCAGTAAAGCCTGAGAATTTAGAGGCCATAACTAAAATCTTCGATGACGAAAATGTGGAGTCGACTGTCGTCGGCAAATTCACGAGCGATAAGAAGTTGAAGCTGCGATACAACGGTAAGCAGGTCGGCGAACTGGATATGGATTTTCTGCACCACGGTGTGCCGAAATACTCCCGCAAGGCCGTCTGGGTGGCGCCGAAGCTGTCTGAGCCGAGCGTACCCGAAAAGGATAACTATAACGATGAGTTGTTGCGGATTCTGTCGTCTTACAACGTTGCCAGCAAGGAATGGGTCATTCGGCAGTACGACCATGAGGTGCAGGGCGGCTCGGTCGTCAAACCACTGACCGGCGTGGTTAACGATGGGCCGAGCGATGCAGCGGTGATTCAGCCGAAGCTCAATTCGGAAAGAGGCCTGGCGATTAGCTGCGGGATGAATCCGCTATACGGTGACATCGATCCTTACTGGATGGCGCTTGCCGGGATTGAAGAGGCGATAAGGAATCTGGTTTGCGTGGGCGGCCGGGCCGACAGGATTGCTCTGCTGGATAATTTTTGCTGGGGCGACTGTACCAGGCCGGAGACTCTCGGCCCGCTGGTGCGGGCGGCCCAGGCCTGCTATAACGGTGCGATGGCCTTCGAATCGCCGTTTATCTCCGGTAAAGATTCGCTGAATAACGAATTTGCGTGCGAGGACGGCACGCAGATATCCATTCCATCGACGCTTTTGATAAGCGCAATGTCAATCGTTGACGACATCAACAAGTGTGTCACGATGGACCTCAAGAAGGCATCCAATTTGCTGTTTATTGTGGGCGAGACGAAAAACGAATTAGGCGGCTCGCACTATTATAAGATTAACGGCCACATCGGGGCCAACGTGCCGAAATTAGACCTCGGAAAAGCCCCGAAAATCGCCGCGAAGATTTCCGCCGCGATAGCCAACGGTCTTGTAGCCAGTTGCCACGACTGTTCCGAGGGCGGCTTGGCCGTGGCCCTTGCGGAGATGGCCTTTGCCGGCGGATTCGGGATCGATGCGGACTTGAGCGGCCTGCCCAGCGGCAAAGATTGCAGCCGCACAGACGCCCAACTGTTCAGCGAATCGAATTCTCGATACATTGTGGAAGTGACGCCGGACAAATATGACGCTTTCGCTAAGTTAATGCTAAATCTGCCGTTCGGCCAGATCGGAAAAGTGACGGAAGAAAAAACGCTCGTCATCAAAGCACAGGACGGCGAAACCGTTATCGAAACAGACATCGTGACGCTGAAGAAGGCGTGGCAGAAAACGTTTGACTGGTAGGGGCAACCCCATGTGGTTGCCCAGGGCAGGCTTTTAAAAATAAGAAAAGAAGGCATGAGATGAAAGAAGTAAAGGCGATAGTTTTGCGGGCCGCGGGTATCAACTGCGATATGGAGACCGAATATGCGCTGGAGCTGGCGGGAGCGAAAGCGCAGCGCATGCACATAAACAGAATCATCCGGGATAAAACTCTGCTGGACGAGTTCCAGATAATAGTATTTCCCGGCGGGTTCAGCTACGGCGACGACGTGGCTGCCGGCAAGATCCTCGCGAACCAGATTGTGAATCATCTTTACGAACCGGTCCAAAAATTCATCGAGGACGGCAAACTTGTGCTCGGTATCTGCAACGGTTTCCAGGTGCTGGTCAAGACGGGAATCCTGCCGGGTGACAATTCGACCGGCGGGCAGGCAAACGTCACCATCACAAATAACGACAGCGGAAAATTCGAGGACAGGTGGGTTTATCTTGCCCCCCAGGGCGATAAGTGCGTTTTCATCGAGCCCGGCCGGCAAATCTATCTGCCAATCGCGCATGGCGAGGGTAAAGTTGTCACCGAAGACGAAGCGACGCTGGATGAGTTGCGGTCCGGCGGACACATCGCGTTCAAATATGTCGATAAAGACGGCAATAAGGGTGACTATCCCGTCAATCCGAACGGATCGATGGATTCGGTCGCGGGTCTGACGGATACGACCGGCAGGGTGCTCGGGTTGATGCCTCACCCGGAGAGGTTCGTTAGACCGACTCAGCATCCGCACTGGTCCCGGCTCGGCGCCGATCTTAAGCCCGATGGGACGACCATTTTCAACAATGCTGTCAAATATGTCCGTGAGCATTTTTGACCTTTAATTGGTGACATCGAAAAGCCCGGAGTTCAGGCGTCACTCGTGCCTGTACAGCCACACGCGGAGAATGCGGGGGACATCCGGATTAGCAAAAACATCGCTCGTATTCGGGGGCAGTTTTGCCTGCCAGTGGGCGCCTGTTTCATCGCCATTCAGGCATCGTCCCGGAATCCACTTGCCGTGTTCATATCGGCCCTCCCAGACTTGAGCGATGGCGGTGTTTTTCGGTCCCGGCGAGGCCGCGGAGAAGTGGACGGAGAAGTAGTTGCCCGCGAGCAGAAATTCGTCAGGTCCGGTGTTAATAATCAGGCCGAAAGCCATCTTATCGCCGGCTTTGCCCCTGCCTGCGTATTCGATATGGGCGCGATAACCGCCGAGATCGATTTCGGTGCCTTTCTCCTCCGTTTTCTGCTGAAGAACGCCGACCATTTTGCCTGTGCCGTTATATTTTGTAATAAGGGGCGTCAGTTGGGCGAGGATACCGTAACTTTTTATGAGCGGATGGTCGGTGGATATATCTTCGATGCCGAAGGGGGCAAAGCAGATAGCGTCATGTTGCGCAAAGGCCCAGAATGCGTTTCGGGCGGCTTCCGGCCCTTGTCTGGCTTCTGGAATCAGCAGCGGATTTCCGGAGCGGGCGTAGCTTTCGCAGACGGCCTTGAAATCGGTAAGGTAGATATCCGGGGCATAGATGTCGATATCGGGGGCGGCGGCTCGCCATATATCCATCACTTTCGAGACGGGCCCGCCCGAGGGGTATTTGCCCGGTTCCTG
>CAYTNN010000124.1:0-4681 GCA_964439135.1 uncultured Pirellulales bacterium | reverse complement strand
TCAGTTCGGTCGGTACTGCACCGGCGAAAACTTCATTGGCATGGGGCGAGAAGTCCCGGGAGCTGCCGAGAAGGCCTGTTTCGTTCTCGATTTGCATCATGAGCACGGTGCCGTGGCCTTCGTCGATCCGGCGGATATGGCGCATAATCGCTGTAAAAGCGCGGGCGTCGGCTTTCATTGCCTCGGCGCAGAGGGGAGAGACGGCCCCTGTGATCCGGCCGGATTTGTCCTGCGCACGCGGGAATCGCGCCACATCCTTCTTGACCCACGTCGGAATGTAGGTGGACCATGCGTTTTTCCACGATGCAAACCAGAGGAATACGAGGCGAAGATTATGCCGGCGGGCCTGCTCGACAAGGCCGTCTACGAGCGAAAAATCGAACTTTCCCTCCTCTGGCTCGACAAGCTCCCACGAAACGGTCGCCAGAACGGTGTTTAGGTTGATAGCGACCAGCTTGTCCCACATCGGCTCCATATATTCCAGGCTGGAGGCGCTGGAATTGTGCAGCTCCCCGGCCAGCATCAAAAAAGGCTTGCCGTCCACGATAAGTTGAGCAGCAGGGCTCTTTTTGTTAAAATGGGGAATATGAGGAAACATGGAAAGATTTACTCCGGCACGGCTTGCGGAGGGCAATAACAGAGATACAGCACAGATGATTAATATGAATGTTTTCGTTCCGGCGGAGATAGAAAAACGGCTCATCCGGTTAATGGGCAAGCAGCCCGGACGAATCGGTGCGTTAGCATTGTTTCGAAATTGGCTTTGATTGGCTTTGTTTTTTCGGTGTCCGAAGGCGTGGTTCATGTTCATAATCCTTTGCTATAAAGAAGTTTACATTCATTTATGCCTTTTTGAAATTGGCTTTGTTTTTTCAAATAGACTCATAGCCACGAAGGCTCTCTGGATTTACTAATTACAATTTACTGTTTACTATTTGGCCATTCCTTCCTTCCGCCATACGCTATATGCTATACGCAATTAATCATTCTACATTCTCAATTCTCAATTCAGAATTCAAAGCACGACATACGATATACTACACTCTATTCGTATGTTAACTGTATATTATAACATATCGTATGTTTGATGTCAAGTGAATTATCGGCGATACGGAAAATCATAATAACCGGTTATTAACGCTGATAAAAGCTGTTTTATGGGGAAAATGATAAAAAATCCGGCTCATCCCTTTGATACACAGCCCGGCCTGATATCTGTTTGTATTTAGTAAGTGTGCTTGTAGTGAGGGGATTTTGCCCAATAGCGGCGATTTGCTCTTTGCTCAGACTTCGGATTGCAGTTATTACTGTGAATTGGCGGTTACCGGCGAATCTTTATCAGAGATAGCGGCTAAGGCGGCGGACATGTCATCGACAAAAACGAAAATCTCGTTAAGACCCGCTACGACAAAAATACACTTGGTGATGGTGCTGATATTGCAGAGAATAAGTTTGCGCCCAGCATCCTCCAACATATCCCGCAATATTAAGAGATTGCTGATGTTCCAGGAGTTTATGATCTCGACTTTGGAAAAGTCGACGATCACATCGAATTGGTCATTATTACTGATTGTTTCATTGAGATTTTTAAGTTCGTTTGCTCTTTCCGGCCCGTCTGAAGGCAGTTCAGCAACAATGATATTTTCAGATAGATTTCGAATCCCCATTTCAGACTCTTTCCATTTATCTATATCTTTATGTGTGTTTGAAGGTTGTATCGGAATAAGTTTTGGCGGGGTTAAATAAAAAATTGATGTATCGAACAGATTCTGCATAGTTGCCAGGCACAGTGTTTGTTATCGGCCGCAGATATGATGTCTGTCGCGTTTATGCAGATATGAAATCTTTGCTTCAGCCGGTTCGATTCCTTAGTATTGGCCCGAGGGAACCGCCATTCGCGGTCATTTTTCCGGATAGATTCGCACTTCAGTACGTTCGGCCGCCATTGCTACAGCCTGTGGTATATCCATGTAACGCAGCACGTTTAGAAATATAGGGCCCCCGCGATGTGAGCCGGGTAGGTGCCGCAAATCGAGTCCGGCAATGTCAGGCTCGAATAGGGATGCGTAAAGCACGATGCCCGCTGTAAGACGCTGTCCTTTAAGGGCGACCGGCACGTCATTAAGCAATTCGATTTGTCCCGCGGCCTGAATCGCCCGCCGGACGTCCCAAACCCTCATGCCGTCCAGTGTCTGACCGAGGAGCATAAATCGCCGGCGGATTTGTGTTTGCTTTCGCTCGTCCGGATTCCATGCCGTCAACCCGATGCCGCGAGGGGCTACGTACGCCAGTATCGAGTTGTTGTCCTTTAGTGTCTGTCGGATGTGGTTGAAGTCCTTTTCATTCGGATCGGGCAATGTCTCGTTTTTAAGCTCATCGGCAAAACCGATACGCATCGCGGCCAGCCACTGCGACCATTGCTGCTCGTCCGGCACGTTCAGCACGACCTGCTCGGGGCGTTCGATTCCGGGTTGGTGTGCTAAATATAAGCGCAGCCGGACATGCGGCTGACTGGTGAAGTCGAAGGCAGTCAAACGAATGCCGTGCCGTTCGGCTGAGAATACCTGTCTGACATTTAGCGGGCCGGCCTGCTCTTGCGTCGGCCAGCCGCCGAATGATTTTTCCCGGAGCGTTTTGAGCAAGGTCTGGCGTTGCTGGGCCGATTGCGGCTCCAATGGTTGTTGGTTTTTTGGAACGAATGATTCGTGTATCCGCGTATTAATCTCGTCTGCCGGCAGTTCTTTGAAGACCTTTAGCTGCTCCGGCTCGAAAAACTTTACGGCGGGCTTATCAATCAGTGAGCTGTCATCCTTAAGGAAACGATTGAACCACACGAAAGCGTGAATGCGCAGCTCCTGCGTGTCCTTGTGCGGGCCCTCGGTAATGTTCAGGCCGAAGTTCTTCTCGGCGCCGTACAGCCGGTAGATTTTCCGGACCTTCTCGTGCAGGCGGGTAACCCCGTCCAGCGGGAAAATCGTGTCCTTGTCGCTGTTCGATATTAGCAGCGGCCGCGGCGCCACCAGCGCGGCTACGAGTGGATAATCCCAGCCGAAAGTGTTGACTATGTACATGCAGTCGCAGTGACCCTCGACGCAGCCGTCAACGACGTGGTTTTGAAGGTCGGTGATTCCGGCCACCGGGACAGCTACTTTGATGCGGTCGTCGAGCGCCGAAATCCACCAGCTATACGCACCGCCGCCCGAGCGTCCGGTGACACCAAACCGGCTGGCATCCACTTCTTTACGAGTCTCAAGGTAATCCAGTGCGCGGATGCAGTTCCAGGCCTCAACTCCTGCAGGCGTGTAGCCCCGGCTGTTCCACCACCACATTTTGTATCGGTAGGTGCCGTGATGAATCCCTTCGATTTCGCCTAATTGCAGAGTATCGATTACCAGGCAGACATATCCGTGCCGTGCAAACCATGCCGGATGGTGCTGGTAAGCCGTTTTGCTACCGTAGCTGACGTTGTCCTTCTTGACGCGAGCGTGGCCGCATACATAGAGGATCGTCGGTGCGGGTTTTTCGAGGCCTTTGGGAATATACAGATTCCCCGTGACGTAAAGACCGGGACTCGATTGAAAGTGAATATTCTCGACGGTGAACTGCTCGTGCTCGACTTTGCCGGTGACAACCGGTTTGAGGTCTGTCTTTTCAGGAAGGGGCATTAGTCCGAGCATCTCGAACAGTTGCTCTCGATAGACCTTTCGCTTTGCCTGCCAGTCTTCGAGCGTTTTGACGCCGGTCAGGCATCGGTCGCGGAGCTTCGCCGTTTCTGCGCTGAAGTATTCGGCGAGCATGGCGTCGGCATGGCCTGGGCCAATGGCCGACCGCTCTGAAGCATAGCATGGAATTTGAATGTATATCAGCGTAATTATGATGCAGGTTAAGATTAAATTTACTGCTGGCAGATGCGAGGTATAGTTTCCAGCTTGAGATTTTTGCTTTGTTGTGGTTCGTTTGAACATTTTGACCTTTCAGGATGAGAACCATTGGTTAAGGTTTTCTTTGACGAAGTCGTCGTCAGTAAGATGCGGATAGTCGCGGATGATTCTGTCGATTCGCTCGGCTTGCCCGGGTGACAACCGCTCGTCGGAATCGAGTGTGTTGATATCTTTCAAAAGTCCCTGTTTTTTCAATACGTAAGAGATGCCTGAAATGCAGCCTCGAAATTTATTTTCAGCGTCGAAGATTGCCTTGTTGGCCAGCGTCAACTGGCCAGCCAATGTGAGCAGTTCCTGCGGGACCGGTGTGTTGTTTTCGCAAATTGCTTTAACACGAGCCAGATGCTCGACGGCCTTTTTCGTCCAGCATGCCCACTGGCCCAGCAGGCCGCCGACGATGCGGAGCGGGACAGGTCGGCTGCCAATATTGAATTCGTACCGGGTGAGCAAATCGAGGATGATGTTGTCGTCGTTGCCGGTATAAAGGGCGATCTCATTGGCCCGGCCGGAACGGGCAACAGCTTCGAGCACGTCGAGGCTCTGGTATCGGTTGAACGGAGCGATTTTTATGCCAAGGACATTCGGTATCGTTACGAACTTTTGCCAGAACTCAGCCGGCAGCGTCATTTTGCTGATAGTCTGCTGCAGATAAAATCCCATAATTGGAATTACCTCAGCCACCTGTCGGCTGTGGTCTATTAATTCGTCGATGGACTTTCCTTTAAGGGCCGTCAGTGAAA
>CAYTNN010000123.1:0-13773 GCA_964439135.1 uncultured Pirellulales bacterium | reverse complement strand
CCTGAATACCATGGCTAAAAACAATCAAGAATGGAATCCTAATTCAATAAAAATCACTTGATTTTTAAGACAGTCGCTGAGCAAAGTCGAATGGATCATAAATAATAAATGAAAAAGGCCTTTGCATTCTGGCCGTCGCCTAATGGTATTTCTTTCATAATAATTTCTTACCTCCGCTTATAGCCGGCTATAAATGAAATAACAATAAACCTATCCACATGATAGGCGGAAGAACATCATTCATCAGTAAAGAGAGTTGTATACGGCTCACACCACGTGGAACCATATACTTCGGAAACTTTCTCAAAATGCTCCTTGGGCATGCCCACCTCAATGCTGTTCAAATATTCCATAAACTCGTCTCTGTTATTTAGAGAAAAGATTTTTGTATCATAATTCAACTCGTCACAGAGAGGTTTCTCATTCAAATATGTATGACATTCATTATCAATAAAAATAGCATCACAATATGGCAAAAATGAAGAAATCATAGCGATATCGTTTGTCATACCTTTTGTCGGCGGACTTTTTTGGCCCGAAGCGGCTTTCCTTGCCAAAGACGCATATAGCATCGAAGAGATCTTTATTGCTGGAACGTGTCTGAGGCCGGGAGAACTGAAGTATTCAACTGTCTTATCCCAAAGATCTTTGTCCGTCACGCCTGCTTCTCTAAGGACACGATGAAACTCGTGTATTAAGATTACCGAATCTGGGGGAAATATGAAGTTTGTGGTAAGTTCGGTTTTACCTATGGCAGCCTCAGCATATGTCTTCAAGTAATTGAAATACACCTGCAAGACTGTCCTACCATAAGCGTTCCATTCTTCATGGAACCAGTATTGAAAGTCTTTATCAGTCTCAGATTGCCACCTCTTGAAGATTTCAAGAAGGCCTGAATTAATTTGTTCACGATCTTCTCTGAGCCTGTCAATCCATCCATCTTCATATTCTCTTTTGATCGAAATGAGTAGTGTATCTTGCCATGCGTTGATATCTCCATGGACAATATTGTGAACATTTATATCGATGGGATCATCTGACCGATTAGCGATCCAATTCTTCATATTCTCATACACTTGAAATCGCTCTATAGTGCCCCTGTCGTAAAAACTTACTCCATGGGAAAGCAATTGATACAAACGCTTAAGTGGTTCGAAATAGGGAGATAGCAGCGACTCATTTGTCTGGTAGATAAAATCAGGGCAGATAATCAGTTGCAATTTGGATAATATGTCTAACTTCTCAAACAGAGTTAGCCAGAATGGATCGACTTTTCCTTTTTGATGAGCCTTCGTCTTCGGATTTAGAGATTTCATTATCTCGCTTATGACAAATTGATCAAGGTATATAACCTTTTTATTCAGCTTTGGCAGATCATAGTGTTGAAGCTTATCACTACCTCTCGGGAAAAGGCATTCCCGACATCTCCTCGTGTAACTGTTCCTATTTATTGTGAGAACTCCAAATGCGTCCTTATTGCATTTGGGGCATTTTATGAATGGAGGAGATATGAATACCCTTGGATCAAACTTGAAAGTCTCCATATAAAAAACTCCCTACGCATACTGTTAGATTGTGAAACAACTTGTACAAACAGATCCCTGCATTAACAAATGAAATTCGCTTTTCTGTTATTTGACATAGAGACATCGTAATTAATTCTTCCGCGTGCGGAAAATTCATTTTGCACATCCTGATATGAAACTCTCAGCATGTAGGGTGCGATGAATCGCACCAATTCTTTTATTCATTCTCCTACAGAATGAGAAATTGCTTCAAAATCAGGAGGTTCGCTATCGGCCCCGCATTGGCACAACCAATCGCGCCTGTAAACTCCCTCTTTTACCCAGCGGTGAAAACTCGAATGTTCCCATTGATGAGGACATTTTACGTGGCCGTGTTTTACCGGATTGTAGTGTATATAATCCATATGCCTGGCGAAATCCTGCTGATCGGTAATCAGGTGTTCCCAGAACCGCCTCTGCCAAACGCCACGTTCACCTCTTTTTGTTCTCGATGCCGATACCGTCACATCACAACCGCCACCGGCGAGCCATGATTTCGTAAACCTCCTTTTTATCATGCGCCATCGCACAGAGAAATCATCGTTATCGTCCGGCATCTTCCATATACAATGACAATGATCGGGCAATAACACAACACCCTGCATTTCGAAAGGACGCAAGGCCATGACTTCAGCTATAGCCTGATGCAGAAATGAACGGGCAAGTTCATTGCCAAATATCTTCCGGCGGTTGAATGTCACAACGGTAAAAAAATATGTCCCGCCCGCATGAAACCATCGTCTATAGTCCGGCATGGTTCTGTTCTCTATTAATTGGTGCGATATATCGCACCCTACAAAATCCTTCCACAAATCCTACTTTATCAAATTTCATTCTGTTTGTCACAATGTTTTCTACGGATTTTTCGGTTCGGATAGGAATGTTCTTGCAATCCGAAGAGCTAAGAAATATTATTTGTTCGTAAATCTTAAAAAAGATTGAAATGAAAGTTGGTATCTTAACGGGACGTGTTGCCGGGTGGTTGTCAAATGCAGATAAAAGAATTTCAAGGTATAATTTCTCAAAAATACGAGAAGCGGGACCGGGAACGGGGTATCCCGGCTACGTTTATGTGGTTTATCGAAGAAGTGGGGGAGCTTGCCACCGCTTTAGCCGGTAACGACCAGGAAAACAGAGAGGAGGAATTCGCCGATGTGCTTGCCTGGCTCTGTACGCTGGCTAATATAAGCGAGGTGGATCTGGAAAAGGCCTGCAAGAAGTACACAGGCAAAGGCGTCAAAGGTTATAAGCCGAAATAGTACGGCAGAAGATTGCCGCGCTCGGCTGCGCCTCGCTCGCAATGACGAAAAAACGGCCTTTCGAGCCTCCCTTGCAATGACATCACCGCCAATCTGTCATTGCGAGCCCTTCGACTTTGCTCAGGATAAACTCCGCGAAGCAATCTTCTATAAACAATTGTTTTTTCTCCTTATGGAATCCCCAAGACTGCCCGTGACATTTGAGATTGCCGCAGTCGCTGCGCTCCTTCGCAATGACATCGCAACCAACCTATTCTTCGTCGGGATGTTGAATGTCTGTATCTCTGCCTGCCGCGGTTAAGGCTCGATAGAAGGACCATCCTAAGCCGCCTATTATGATTAGGAACACGACCGTAAGAATGATATAGGAAACGCCGCTTAATTCATCGCGGATATGAGCGGCCGGTTCGGCGGTTTTCTCCGCCTTGGCCAGGCCAATCAGAATCGTCGCTACGGCGGCGCTGACGTCCATCGTTGCGATAATGCCGGCCCATCTCGCCAGCCATGAGGCCTGGCTTTTCGAAGTGTGGTATCTGTCCAGAACATAATTGCTCAGCAGCATCGCAGCTACGCCGGCGGCTAATGACAACCAGATTATCGTGTCTTTCGCCGGCTGCGGCATTGAGACTGTGAATTGGACAACGAGCAGGCCCGCGATAACCAAAGTTGCAAGAAATGCAATCGACCCTGCAAATCCGCCCTTAACGATGAGATTGCCCTCCGGCCGCTGCGGCTCTTCGACGTCTGTACGGCCTCTTAAAAGACTGAAAATCACCGCCAAGATCGGCACGCAGGCCAAAATGCTCAAGCCGACACAGTTCGTTAATATCCAGTCACCCTCCGGCGTTCTCAGGAATCCATCGCCGGCGACGTCATCAAAAAGCTGCCAGAAGAAAAGCGTGCCGAGGACTACCGGTATGACCAGGCGTATAAGATAATTCCACCATTTGCCCAATTTCCAGTCGCTGTGACTATTCGCGTGCTGCCTGAGTATGTCGATACGCCACAGCCAGCCCAGAACGACACACTCCAGCAGGCCCATGAACGCGATGCCCCAGGTGCCGTTGACAAATCCGTCGATTGTGCCGAGCCAGTTGATTCCGCCCTGGGTGATATAAATCAGCCCTGATAGAAGTCCCACCACGCTCATGACGGGCAGAACGAAGCACCTGCGCCAACCGGTCTTGTCGATAATACTTGCCAGAATTGATTCGGTCATCGAAAAGGCCGAGTCCACTCCCAGCGTTACAAGCGCAAAGAAGAAAACGAAGCTGAACCACGCCGAATGAGGCAATTGCGCCAGTGCGTAAGGGAACGCTATGAAGGCAAGCGACGGCCCGCCTTCGGCAACGTTTTCCACGGCAACCGGATTGCCCGACTGCTGAGTTATAAAAGCCATCCCGCCCAGCGTGGCAAAGACCGCCAGCCCGGCGACAAAACTCGTTGCGAAATCGGCTATGCTGATAATGCCCGCGTTGTTGTTTAGGTCGCTTTTCCTGTGGAGGAAGCTCGCATAGGTAATCATCACGCCGTAAGCGAGACTCAGCGAAAAGAATACCTGCCCGAATGCATAACGCCATGTCACCGGCTTGGTAAGCTCGGACCACACGGGATCGAGATAATAAGTCAGGCCCTGCATGCTGCCTTCGAGAGTCAGCCCGCGTACCGTCAGTATCAGCAGCATAAGCCAGGGCAGCGGAACCGTAATCCAGACGATCTTGCCGACGAGGCGTACGCCCTTGAATATACAGAAGTACATCGTGGCCCAGGTAATGATCAACGGCAAGACGATATTCCACCGAATTGCCCCAAGATTTGGGCCGTCGATCTTGCCGAGATATGTCTGGTTAAAAAACCGGCTGGCGTTCTCGACCCCTTCGATTCCCTCGCCCGCCCAGGGCAATTCTCCGCCGGTAAAGATCCCGACGATGCTGTACCACAAAAAGCTGAAGCAATACGCCAAAATCACGGGATAGTAAGTGATTATCACGAAAGCTAAGATGATTCCCCACCAGCCCGCAATCTCGAAACGCTTATGCCCGCGTTTGAATGCATCGGGCGCCGCTCGCTGCGTGTAATGGCCGATACTGAATTCGAGAATCATTATGGGAATACCGACTACGAACAGGGCGACTATATACGGAATCAGAAACGCACCGCCCCCATAGCTGTACAGCTTGTATGGAAATCCCCAAAGATTGCCGAGCCCGACGGCTGAGCCAATTGCCGCCAGAATAAATCCGCCACGTGTCCCCCAGCTTTCTCTTCGCTCTTCCAGAAGCTCAGTCATCGTTGTTTCTCTTGTCTTTTTCCTTCTTTTCACGGAGGCTCTTACGCCCTTTGGTTTCCTCGCTTTTTGTTTCTTCTGTCTCTGTGCTTTTCTCTTTTATTCCGAGCAATTCCAGCGTGTCCCGCTCTATGATATTTCGAATATTAACTCGTGGTACTGTCGGCAAATTCTTATCGGCCAGGAGCATGTTAAAGCCGAGCAGTGTTTCTATGCACTGGCCGGCGCTGGCTGATGGGAATCCGCTACCGAATAAAAGTTTATCCATAACTCCGTGCTCATATGCCGCCACTACCATATTGTAAGTTTGCCAGACCCTGCCCGGGTATATTGTTAAATCAGCATATACGTTTTTGTGCCTGGCTACTATCGACAAAGTCTGCTCGACAAACGGCACGCCCATATTTCCGATGATTATTTTTAAGTTAGCAAATTCTCTGGCAACCTCATCCAGAAGGAACGGCTGGGCATACTCCAGTACGGCATCCGTTCTCGTAGGTTCTATTGCGTTGTGAAAGAATACGGGAAGGCCAAGCTCCTGCGCCGATTCATAAAACCTCATCGCCCGGCTGTGAGTAGGATGGAAACCGCAGGCCGAGCAATACAGAACCGTCCCCTTAAGCCCCAATTTATCCGGTATGGATTTTAAATGATTTGTACTGATTTTGTCTGTGCCGGGCTCCACTACTGCAAAGCCGGTCATTTTCTCTTTATGTTTGTTTACATATTGTGACAATTTCTTATTGACCTCATCGCTCGGCCCGTCCGAGGTCGCCAATACGATGCACACATCGACTGTTTCTGCTGCTGCAAGATGCTCGGATGTTTCAGGGTCCTTAGCAGCCAGTTTTATATGAGTATGACAATCAACTATCATAATCCGATACCTTTAGTTGGCATAACTTCTTATACCTGTACGAATTAGAATCTATCTTTTCATTTTTTACTTTGAAGCTTGTCTCAATCCGGGTCCATCTACAGCCATTACTATCAATAATCAATTACCTTGTTCTCGTCAAGCACAAATATTTGCCCATCATTTAACTTGTTGATATCGGCACAACGACCTGAAATTTCTATACCTTATTTGTGACAGACATGACAATAGAATAGTTTGTTTATTCGGCCACAATCTGCGGTTCTAAATGATCGAAGGTCTAATAATAAATTATCAGGAATCTCTTCTTGACGTCGTGACTCGGCAATTATAACATTACAGCAGTGACAAGTGCATAGAGAAGAATGTCTATATTTTTCAAAGGTTTCATGCCGGAACATTTGGATATTCTTGATTTTTACACTTTATTTTTGATTTTTTTATGCAGAGTTGCGTCTTATATGGTAGAATTACCCGGCCGAAGCAGCAGGCATTTGCCGGTGAGCTTGCAGGAGTGCTCAAAAGGTTCCGGGCCTTGAATTTTGAGTTTTAAAAAATGGATTGTCCAGCTTGTAAAAATGCGATGATCACGCTTGAGCTTGAAGATGTTGAGATCGATTATTGCACCAAATGCGGCGGCATCTGGCTGGATGCCGGCGAACTTGAGCTTCTGCTAAAAGAGCCTGACAAGGCTAAAGGCCTGCTCGATTCATTCAGAATCGATTCCGAAAGCGACGAGAGAATAAGAAAATGCCCTATATGCGACAAAAAAATGCAGAAAATTGTCGTCGGCTCTTCCAAACCTGTGCTGCTCATAGACAAGTGCCGCAGAGGTGACGGTCTGTGGTTCGATAAAGGTGAACTGCAGGATATCTTCGACAGAGCCGAATTGGACGAAGACGATAAAATTCAAAAGTTGTTGAGCGATATATTTGGTTACAATCAAGTTTAACGAAAGGAGTAAAATTATGCTGACCTCAATATTACCCATCGTTGCCCTTAATACACTGACCATGGTATCAGGGATTGTCGCTGTCATTGCTATTATTGCAGTGGTAATCCTCAAAAAACGCTCGTCATAGCACGAGGCTTACAGGCCTTCGATAAAGGAGAAAACCTATGGGAGCAACGATCCTTATAGCGGTCCTTATACTGGTTGGTATTCCGCTTCTGCTGATTGTTTTTGTCATTGGCGTCTACAATGCTTTAGTTCGACTTCGTAATCAGGTCGATAATGCCTGGTCACAAATTGATGTCCAGTTGAAGCGCCGGCACGATTTGATTCCCAACCTTGTCGAGACTGCCAAGGGCTATATGAAGCACGAGCGCGGGACTTTTGAGGCTATCACAAAGGCCAGAAGCCAGGCGATGGGAGCGAATACCGTCAACGAAGCCGCGAAAGCCGAAGGTGCGCTCGGCGAAGCGCTCAGCAAATTCATGCTGGTCGTCGAGAATTACCCCGAACTGAAGGCCAATCAGAATTTCCTTGCGGTTCAGGAAGAGCTGACCGGCACCGAGAACAAAATCGCATTTTCCAGGCAGAGCTACAACGACCAGGTCTTGTTCTTCAACAACAAGATTCAGATGTTCCCTTCGAACATCATTGCGGGGATGTTCAAATTCATCAAGCGCGACTTCTTCGAGATTGAAGTTGCTGCCGAGCGGGAAGTTCCGAAGGTGAGCTTTTCTTAGCACTTCGAACATGCCCCAACAAGCGATGAGTGTTTGGCTCGTTTTGGCCTGTTACCTGGACCCGGGCAGAATCGTCCGGCCCAGCAAGGTCGAAAGTATGCACGTAGAATCGGGGAATCTGATAAAGCAGTCGTGCTAAACGAACTTTCGGCGTAATATGCTCTGAGTGAAGCCGAATTGCCGCTATGACGGATTCGGTTTCACTCCGGGTGTAACTGTTTGGTTGTGCCGTGAACCGGATTATGAGTGACAAACAATGTGGGAACTGATTAGAGCCAATAAAAGAAACTCCATCTTTCTGATGGTGATTATGGCGGGAGTGTTGCTGCTCCTGGGTTTTATCATCGGCATGGCCTTCTTCGGCCAGGAAGGCGGCATGTTCGGCCTGATGATTGCAACAGTAATCTGGCTGGTTCTTACATTGATAAGCCTGTCGAGCGGAGACCAGATACTACTGGCGGCCAGCCGTGCCAAGCTGGTTACCCACGAAGTTCATCCGCAACTGTTCAATGTCGTTGAAGAAATGAAAATCGCGGCAGGCCTGCCGGCAATGCCCAAAATATACATAATCAACGACTCGGCGCCAAATGCCTTTGCCACCGGTCGAAATCCCCAAAACGCATCGGTCGCTGTAACGGCAGGGCTTTTGGCCCGGCTCAACCGGGACGAGCTCCAGGGCGTTATCGCACACGAGATAAGCCACATCATCAACCGTGATATTCTCTTTGTCACGCTTGCAGGTATCATGCTTGGCTCGATCGTCCTGCTCTCGCAGGTCTTTCTTCGGGGTATGTTTTACAGTTCTATGTCAGGATCTCGCCGAAGGTACTCAAGCGGCGGCAAGGACGGCGGCCAGGCCCAGCTTGTTATGCTGATAATCGCAATTGTTGCTGCTATTGTGGCGCCGCTTATGGCATACCTCTTATACTTTGCACTTTCGAGGCGGCGTGAGTACCTTGCCGACGCCGGGGCTGCCAGGTTGACCCGCTATCCGGAAGGTCTTGCCAGCGCACTGGAGAAAATCGCCGGCGATCCTTCGCCCCAGTTAGCTGCCGTGAATAAGGTGACCGCGCCGATGTACATTGTGAATCCCTTCAAAAAAAAGAAGCAGATGAAATTATCCGATCTGACCAGCACGCATCCCCCGATTTCCGAACGGATCAAGATTCTGCGCAACATGAGCCAGGGTGCTTCTTTCAAGCAGTACTCGGACGCCTTCACGAACGTGACGCATCACAAAACCGTCGTTCCTGTTGCCGCTCTGAGCGAAAAAGAAGATGTCGCTTTGCGTCAGGCCGGCGCCGAGGCCGCAAAGAAAGGCCGCGCCGAGAAACAAATGCGACAGGTTGGTGACATTATGAGAAGGGTCAATCAATTCATATTCCTGACCTGCGTCTGCGGGTTAAAGCTGAAAATCCCTCCGAACTTCAAGGGCAATAACGTCAAGTGCCCTCGCTGTAAAAAGATTCTCGACCTTCCCTCCAGATAAACGACAAGCCAACGAACGGCAAATTAATAAGGCCGGTTCACCGGTTATACAGGTATCAAGCCATGGCTTGTGAGTGGTGGGCTGCTAATCCAGGCTGATAGTTTCGCCGGCTGACAGCACCTGTACTTTGCACTCCGCCGCCTCGGCAAATGCTTCGGCGTCTGCCCGAGAGCCTACGATTTCACCCCAGTGATATGGAATGGCTCGTTTAGGTTTTATGTACTTTGTTGCCTCGGCGGCCTCGGTTGCGTCCATAGTGAACGTACCTCCCACCGGCAACAGAGCAACGTCTATTTCTTTTAGAGACTTCATCTCGTCGGTCAGGTCGGTATCGCCGGCATAATAAATGCGTTTTGAGCCAACCTCAATTACAAAACCGACCCAGTTGTTTGCTTTGGGATGATATTGTTTGCTCGGATTGTACGCAGCCACACCGCTCACTCGAACACCACTGAAATCCACTGTCAGCCCATTCAAAATCATCTCACCGGTTTTTTCCTTTGTAACGACATCAGCCGAAGCGATAAGTTTTGTTTCCGCTCCGCTGATCCTGGCGATGTCCTCCGGTGAGTAGTGGTCATAATGGCTGTGGCTGACAAGCACAAGGGTCGCATCGTGCGGAGAATCCTCCAATTTCCAGGGATCGATATATATGACGGTATCATCATGACAGATTTTAAAACCGGCATGACCCAGCCACTGGAGTGTCGTACCCATAACAGCCTCCTTTCTTATTTCTTCTTTTCCTTCTGTGTCTGTAGTGTCCTTTCTACATCCACAAACACTTAATCCCAGGCTGACAACTAAAATGAATAGTCTCAAACTCTGCATTTTTCTCTTCTTGAGCAAAATCTGCGACAAATCATATTATGATCATATAAAAGGCCATCTTCTCCCAAAAAGACTGCCGAGTGCGTAGCAACCCGCGGCTCTCAGTACTGCTTTATGTGTGTCTTGCCTTATTGGTGTTTCGCCCACGAGCCTTTGCACATAAACTTCCCTCTCGTCTTCGCTCATGTAATTATCTCTGATCTGCTTGAGTTCTCCACTATCGAGAAAAAACCCCCCGCACGCATAACACTCATCTACACTTACTTCCTTTGCATTCTTGTATTTGTGCTCACGCATTTTTATTCCGCACTTCGGGCAGTTTAGCGGGCCACGATCGGTATTCTGCCGAGGACTTTTCAAAGCTTCTTCAAGAACTCTCCCAACACCTTCATGACTCTCATCCAGATCCTTTAATTCTCCCCAGTCAAACCAAATTCCTTTGCATCCATTTTTACAGACATCAACCGATACGCCCCCGAAGTCTTCTTCCACCATTGACATTCCACACGCCGGACAATTCATCTTTAATCTCACGTTCTCGATTTAACTGCTGCAATAAATCAGAAATTATCTTTCCAATTATCTGCCTTAAATATTCGAGTATATAATAATATCAGAAATCCAACCCGGCAGTAATTTTTTTTTATACGGCAATCCGTAATGACTGTCAGTACTCAATTGAAAAGGCCCTGCAATTCGGCAGAGCCCTTGGTTTTTAAAATCCAGATATACCGGCGATCTCAGCTTTAGCAAGGACGAACATTGACTGCTTCAGGACCTTTCTTACCCTCGGCAACCTCGTACTCTACCGCCTGGTCATCATTTAGAGATCGGAATCCCTCCGCAGCAATATTCGAGTGATGGATAAATAAATCCTCACCGCCATTGTCGGGAACAATAAAACCGAACCCCTTCCTCTCATTAAACCATTTTACTTTACCTTTATCCACAATGTGCTCCTTGGGCTCACGATGAGCCAGCAATTTAACCTCCCTCGTATTCGATCAGGAGTACACTCCGAGGGACACAAGAATACTCCTTGACGCAAACAAATATAATGAAGATACCAACATATGTCAAAGAAATACAATTATTTGAAATATAAAAATAGTGTGCCTTAAACGACTTGCGCAGACGTGTTTAACAAGGTGTACAATCAGAGTAATCTGTTTCGAAGAGACACTATCAAAGCCTTAATGACAAACAGGCAGAAATTACAGTTTGATTTTCAAGCAATCTTTCATAAAGCAGCAGTCAGTGTACGAGCATTGACCGCCGGATTTTCCAAAACAAGGCATGCACCCCTCTGCCACCTGGATAGCATGTATTACATCAGCCTTTTTCATTTTTCCGGGTGTTAGCCCGAGTGCTTTGGCCTTCATTCTTATTTCAGGCATACCCATTTGTTTTTCTGCTATTTTTGTTGAGGGCATTCTATTAACTCCTTCAGATTTCTCGGGCGGTTCTTTACGCCCGTAAAGGTTTCCCACAATGACGTTCAAAATAATATTTCTTGTTCTACCAACGATTTACCAGGCTAATCATCCAACAGCTTAAGAAAAGTATTCCGTAAATATATTTTCGTTTATTTTTGGGTATACCCATCAATAAAGTTTGATTTTCTATTATTATTTTTGATTTAAGTTAACTTTTACTCATTTTTACGTCCTATATTCGATTATGTTACGTGTCCTGTTCAAACAACTGATTGCAAATCCCCCAATATTAACATGAGATTGATTAATAAATTACTCTGTACGAATATTATACCCAAGAGACTGATTATCGCTCCTTTTATAGTGCCTCTATACAGTTATGAGTTGTATTTTAACTAAAAATCGTGTAGATACTAATCGTACCGTTATGGCCTTTATTGTGCTAAACCGTCCGGTAAAAAGATAGATTATGAGCATAACAACACTTGAAATGAAAGGAATTAGACGATGCTAAAGATAGGTATGATTGGAGCCGGTTTTGTAGCAACATTTCATGAAAGAGCGTTATGTTCGGTCCGCGGCGTCGAATTGACAGGAATCTGTGCCCCTGATGGAGCTGCAGCACTTGCCAAGCGCGCACGCCAGGATGGCCTGGGCAATGCTAAGGTGTACGATAATGTCGCAGATATCTGTGACGTTGTTGACGTTATCTGTATTTTTGCCCCGAATTTTACTCGCCTCGATATTATGCGTAATATAGCTAAGGCAATCGAGAACGGGTCCAAAATCAAGGGAATCATTTGCGAGAAACCGCTTGCCCGGAACCTTCAGGAAGCAGATGTAATGGCAAGAATGGCAAAGGCACTCCGTGTACCTACCGCCTATTTTGAAAACCAGCTTCACATGCCCTGTGTGGTGGAGGCCCGTAATCAACTTATGGCAGTGGAAAAGAGTATGGGTTCTGTGCACCTTTCCCGCAGCGCAGAAGAGCACGGCGGACCGCACGAGCCGTGGTTCTGGGATCCCACGCGGCAGGGGGGCGGCGTTTGCTGCGATATGGGCTGTCACAGTATAGCTGTCGGGATGTATACGCTGACACCCAGCGGTAAAAGACCTGACTATCTCAAGCCTGTTTCAGTGACTGCGAATATGGCACTGCTTAAGTGGGGCAAAGAGCCCTGGATTAGCCAGCTTAAAAAAAGAGGCGTAGATTATAAAGCCGCTCCGGCAGAAGATTACTCGAATGTTACGATCGAGTTCAAAGATCCTGAAACCGGGATTAACAGCATAGCTCAAGCGACGAATTCCTGGATGTACGATGCGCCCGGCCTGAGACTGCTTATGGAAGCCTTCGGCCCCGGCTATTCTTATACGGTCAATTCTTTGGAGTCGCCTGCCGGTATATTTATTAGTGACGCGGCGGCCACTGCCGTTGCAGATAGCGAGCTTGCCCTTGAGAAAGCACAGGCGACGCGAGGTGCTCTGGTTCTTCAGCCGAACGAGCCTGACCTGTATGGTTATGTAGCTGAATGGCGGGACGCCATCTCGGCTTTTGAGAAGGGCAAAAATGCTATGCTCGATTTCCAATACGGCCGGCGAATCACGATGCTCGTGATGGCTGCGTACATGGCACACGAAAAGAAAGCGACAATTGACCTGACGGATTCAGAAGTATTGCAGTCTCTCGAAAGCTACGTCCCAATGATCCAGCAAGGCAAGGGGGCGGAAGTTCTTCTTGGTGCATAACTCCTCCGTAACGGGCTTGTTTTCGACGTTCAGTTTTTACAATACGTCACAAAGAATTAGAGAACATCAAGGAATTGCAGGGATTTTTATTTCTACCTTTCCCTATATCCATCTTTAGCTTTTGGACCTGCTAAAAAGCTGCTGGACTACTGCAATTTCACCCAACCTACCTGCGGCGGACTGGAGTTCTCGTAGTGCGGCGTCTCCTGTCTGGTTCTGGAGCTTGCAGTTTATACATAGAAGGATTTAAACTCAGTGAATTCAATTTTGATTCAAAAGACCTGCCAGCCGGGCTTGAAGAATCGATCTTCGCGGGTCGAAGGATAACAAGGCCATCACCGTAATCACGTGCGGCGCAGATAACTGTCATAATATCGTTTTGTGTACCTGGTTGTACGAGAAGTGGTCTCATGCTTCGCGATATCGTTGACCATGTGCTTCTGATTATCAAGCCGTTTGGATCGAGTTCATAACTCAATATAGCTCCCGACAGCCCAAAAACAATCGGATCTTGTACCCGTGCCACTTCTGCTCGACCGGGTAAAGAGCCGCATTCACGCGATCTTCCACCGTCACGGGATATTTCACGAA
>CAYTNN010000122.1:0-13817 GCA_964439135.1 uncultured Pirellulales bacterium | reverse complement strand
TTATTCATTTAACCAGATTCGTAGGTGATTAATCTTTCGGCCTCGCTTATTGGCTCTTGCTAAACAAGGCAGCAAGAGCAAAAAATAGTTGTTTAGGCATTTGTCCGGCGTCTGTCGATTGAATGGCCTTAAATGTGAAGTTGGGCAGGGAAACATTTCGTATAACGTTTGCTAACGTTTTACGCTCGATATGATTTTGCATTCTATTTATCCAGCTATTTTTCTGCTTTCACGTAGCTCTCTAAATCAAAAACCAAAATACCCCTCCCGACTCCGGCCATATCTCCCCTTTTAGCAAACTGAAACGCCATATACCGGCCGTCGTCGCTTACCACAGGATTCGAGGCCTTGTAACCGGCATAGTTCGAAAAAAGCGTCACCCGCTCTGTCCGTGCCGAACCGTCCAGCGCCAGTTTATAAATATCGATGTATTGCGTGCCCTTGCGATTGTGCTTATCACACTCGACCAGCGTGTGTTTGCCATCGGGAAAAATGCCTTCCGGCTCATCATATTGATTCGGCGCCTGCGAATAGTTGACCACCTTGCCGGTCTCGATATCCAGCCCCATGACTTCCGTGCCCTGATAACCGTACGCGCTGAATATCAGCTCTTTCTCATCCGGCGGCCGAAAGTTCTGCGTCTCAAGCCCCGTCTCAAAAGGCAAATCCCGCTTGTCCAGAATCTTTTTCCTGTTCGCGAGTCCAGGCTTGCCGTTCTCATAGACGATATCCGCCATATAAAATGCCCCACCCTGCGTCCAGGCGATTCGCATACCCCTGCGTGAGACCGCCGGGCCCTCGGAGCATTTCGCGCCCAAAGGAACCGGCGGGCCAGAGAGATCCTTCTTCAAAATCCACAGTTCCGCATTTTTCTCGCTCCGGCTCGCCTGCGGATCGTGAGTATCGAACTTCCGCGCTCCCGAAAGCAGAATGTCACCATTAGCCAGATACAGCGCGCGCGTATAACCCTCATGATAGTAGCGATGTGTCATCGGACGAATTATTTTCGTGCCCAATTCCACTTCATAAACATCGCCGAAAGTCTTTTCGAGAAAAAGAATGCGCTTGCCATCGTGCGAAAAGTCCGCCCTCTGGCCGAAGTGCGTTACCTGCTTTATATATCCCGGCAGCTCATCCAGCGGCGAGACGCCTTCGATAATCGAAGTCTGCCCATAACAAATCGTCAATAACAGCATAACCAAAGCCAAAACCGCAAGTTTTCTTCCTCTGCACTCCATGTTTGTTCTCCTGTCCGTATTTATCAATTTGTGGTAAAAATCTTTCGCAGGACGTTTATCAGTGTTCTCGGCTCGAAGTAATTTTTCGCTAAATGCAAATATACTACTTTCGGGCCCGGGATGCGAACCTCACCCGAAACATTTGCAAACAGGGCCTGCTCATTGTCGCTATGATCCTTCTCGAATGAAAATATCAAATCCTGGCCGGAAGCGACGATGCTTTTAATATTACGCCTGCTCGCTTTAATTCGAAGCTCCGCCAAATCCAGCAGCAATCCGACATCATCCGGGAGAGATCCATACACATCCGCTAATTCGCCCTTGATCTGCTCCAGATCCTCATCTGTTCTCGCCACGGCTATTTTACGATAGACATCCATCCGGTGCCGGTTAATCGGAACGTAATTTTTCGGTATATAAGTGGCAAAGCCCAGGTCGACGACCGCTGTAGGTATCGGTTCAACAGGCTCGTTCTTCATTTGTTTAACCGCATCGGTGAGCAGCTCGCAATACATCTGGTAGCCCACCGTCTGGATGTGTCCCGACTGCTCGGAGCCGAGGATGTTGCCAGCGCCGCGGATTTCCAAATCCCGCAGGGCAATTCGAAAGCCCGCCCCCAAATGCGAATATTCCTCGATCGCTTTTAGGCGTTTGGCCGCCAACGGTGTAATCGTCCGTGACATCGGCAGCAGCATATAAGCATACGCCCGGTGCTTATACCTGCCCACCCTGCCGCGAAGCTGGTGCAGTTCCGCCAGGCCGAACCGGTCCGCGTCATTGATGAAAATCGTATTCGCGTTCGGAATATCCAGTCCCGATTCGATAATCGTCGTGCATACGAGCACATCGGTCCGGCCGGTCACAAATTCAATCATCGCCTTCTCAAGCTCGCTCTTGGCCATCTGGCCGTGAGCGATGGTAATCTTTATGTCGCCCATGAGCTTCTGAATCTCCCAGGCCTTTTTCTCGATCGACCTGACCCGGTTGTGCAGAAAAAACACCTGTCCCTGCCGGTTCAATTCGCGGTAAATCGCCTTCTTTATAAGCTCCTTATTGTAGGCGGTCACGGTTGTCACTATACTGCGCCTGTCCAGCGGCGGCGTCCCCAGCGAGCTAATGTCACGCAAGCCCAGCAGCGACATGTGCAGCGTCCGCGGAATCGGCGTGGCCGTCATCGTCAGAATGTCCACGTTTACTCGCAGTCTCTTGAGCTTTTCCTTATGCTCGACGCCGAATCGCTGCTCCTCGTCGATAATCAAAAGTCCCAGGTCCTTGAAACGCACGTCGCCGCTGAGCAGCCGATGCGTCCCTATCAGCACATCGACCCTGCCCGCTCTTGTCCGCGCGATAATGTCCCTCGCCTGCTTTGACGTCTTAAAGCGGTTAAGAACCTCGATGCAGATGGGAAAGTCCGCGAACCGCTCGGTAAAAGTCCTGCCGTGCTGCACACACAACACCGTCGTGGGCGTCAGGACGGCAACCTGCTTTCCGTTCTCGACGGCCTTGAACACCGCTCGCATCGCAAGCTCCGTCTTGCCGTAGCCCACGTCGCCGCAAAGCAGCCTGTCCATAACCACGCCCTGCTGCATGTCCGCTTTGATTTGCTCGGCCGCGGTGGTCTGATCGGGTGTCTCCTGATAGGCAAAAGATTCTTCGAATTCCACCTGCCAGTTCGAATCTTTTCCAAACGCGATGCCTCCCGCCCCCTGGCGCTTGGCCTGAACTTCGAGCAGCTCGGCGGCGAGGTCCCGAACGGAACTCGCCACTTTGTCTTTCTGCTTCTGCCATCGTTTCGAGCCGACCTTGCTTAAAGTCGGCCGTTTCGGACTTGTCCCGATATATTTCTGAACGAGCGCAATATTACGAACCGAGACCTGGATTTTCACGCCGTCGGCATATTCAAGCGTCAGGTACTCATTCGTGCCGCCCTTTTCCTGTATCGTTTTAACGCCGGAAAACCTGCCGATGCCGTACGAAGCATGAACGACATAATCGCCCTCCTGCAAATCGCTGAGCGTATCGACAGGCGAGCTAATCCGCGTCGGCCTGCGCCTTCTTCTCAGTGCGTACTGCCCGAACAGTTCGTGGTGACTGATGATAATCGTATCGAGCGAATCGACGACGAAGCCCTGGTGGATGAAACCCGGCAGCAGCTTGAATCCCGCCGGAATTTTTTTGTCGATGTCCGCCGCAATTTCTCCCACACGTTTGATTTCCGCCGAGCTTTCACAGTACAGCAACACTTCCCTGCCCTGTTTCGCTTCGGCCAGTAATGCCTCGAGAGCCGCCTTATGTCCGGCCCATACCGAAGTTGCCTTGTGCTGAAACTGCTGCACGCTTTTGACATCAACCTTAAGAAAATCTTCCGATTGGGCTGTGGCGAATCTGCAGATATGAAGCTGTGTGAAATGACTCGCCGCCTTGTAAATGTCCCCCCAGTTATAAAGCCGGGCCGGATCTTCCGCTCTTTCCAGATAGACCTTTGCAACCTCTTCGATTTCGCCCGGCTCTTCGAAAACGATAATCGTATCTTTCGGCAGAATATTTATAAAAAGCTCTCTTTGCCACGCGTCGGTTCCGCACACCGCCGAAACGATTCTGATGCTCTTTATCTGCCGGCTCGACCGCATCGTATCCAGATCGATCTCGCGAATGCTTTCGATCGTATCGCCGAAAAAGTCGATTCGAAGCGCCTCGGCACCCTCTGAATGTGTGGCAGCCTCAAGCGAAGCTTGGGGATGGCCATCCCCATGTGGCGAGGGCATCTTGCCCTTGTTCTCTGGCGCCGGCAAGATGCCGGCGGGACGCAAGGCCGGGACGGCCTCGCCACAGACGGCATCAGGATGAGGCTGCCACACTATTTCGTTTACCAGCGGAGCATAAATATCAACGATCCCGCCGCGGCGGGCAAACTGGCCCGGCAAATCGACCCTCTCGGTGCGCTCGAATCCATTTTCAACAAGCCACTCAACCACAGTTTCCGGCGAGACTTGCCTTTCAACTTCCAACTGAAGACTGCCCGCCTCTATCGCTTCGGGCTTAGGTATCGGCTGACAAATCGACTGGATCGACGCCGGAACGATTAGTCGTGACCCGTGATCCGTGACCCGTGATCCGAGCGACGAGATACGAGAGACGAGCACGAGCCTCTGGGCTCGAATTTCATCAGTGGCGTCCGCCAGGTCTTCTTCGCCCTCCCATGCTCCGAAGGCCTCAATCGGCTTGCCTGTAAAGGTATGCAAATCGTCGCCGGCCTTGTCGGCATCGTCAATATGCGGACGGACGTATAGAATCGGCCGACCGGTGCTTTCAGATATGTAAGCTACCAGCATCGACCCAAACGACCCCCACGTCCCCTCGACCATGACCGCCTTTTCGCTGCCGGCGGCACTTTCAAGCCGAGTGAGTATCTCTTGAACGGTCCTGTCGCGCCCAAGCTCCATAAATCCATTGTACGTCAAAGCAAACGAATAAACAATCCCGAGTTCGAGAGAACGAAATATAACGTCGAGATTTACCCGGCAGCATTTCTTGACAAAACGACAGGACTGCGGTTAAACTGCCTGCCGAGCACCGTAAACGGGCGGCTTGACTGACGCTGTCCCTGCGGATTGTAAGAACCGGATCTGCGGCTGTAAACGGACGCCGAGCCCGCGGCAACGGTTATGTCCACGTTAGGCGTCGTGCAAAATATTATAAGGAGGTCAACACATGACTACTGAGATCGCCGTACAGGAGCTTAATACCGAGGACTTCATCAGCGAGAAAGTCAAGGAAATCAAAGACGCCGTCGGCAACGGAACGGCGATCAACGCGCTTTCGGGAGGCGTCGATTCGTCCGCAGTTACAATGCTCGGACATCGCGCACTGGGTAAAAACCTGAAAACTGTCTTCGTGGAAAACGGCCTCATGCGCGAGGGTGAACCCGAACAGGTCGTGGGCTTTTTCCAAAAGCTCGGCGTCACCGTCGAAGTAGTCGACGCTCGAAAAGAATTTTTCGCCGCTCTCGAGGGCGTAACGGATCCGGAAGAAAAACGCGAGGCCATTACCCAGACCTTCTATAAAAACGTATTCGGCCGGCTCGTCAGGGACAGCGGCGCCAAGCACCTGCTCCAGGGCACAATCCTGACCGACATTGACGAGACGGTCGCCGGTATCAAGCGGCAGCACAATGTCTTCGAGCAGCTCGGCATCGACCCGCAGGAAGCCTTCGGTTACCGCATCATCGAGCCGCTCATTCAGCTTCGCAAGGACGGCGTAAGAACAGTCGGAAAGGCACTCGGCCTGCCGATTGAGCTGTTCGAGCGCATCCCGTTCCCGGGCCCGGCGCTGGCCGCCCGCGTAATCGGTGAAGTCACACCCGAGCGCATTGAAACCGTCCGCAAGGCAACCGTTATCGTCGAGCGGATGCTCAGTGACACCGGCGCATTCCAGTACATGGCAATCCTCCATCAGGACCGAGTGACAGGCATGCACGACGGCAAGCGAGACTTCGGCCTGCAAATCGAGCTGCGCTGCTGGGACAGCGTCGACGCACGGACCGCAACGCCGACAAGGCTCTCGTTCGATGTCCTGGAGGACCTTGCCGGCGAGATTACCAGGGAAGTGCCCGGCGTCGTCAGTGTCACGTACAACATTGCCAGCAAGCCGCCTTCGACAATTGAAGTGGTATGATGCGTCCGGCTGAATAAGAATTTTTGCAGTAACGAATTAAGTAAACATAATTGAGGACAAAAATGGGCATTCTCTGGGAAGTTGTGCAAACCGGCCTGATGTGGCGAGGCCGTCCCGGCCTTGCGTCCCGCCGGCATCTTGCCGGCGGAAAGGAACAAGGGCAAGATGCCCTCGCCACATGACCGACACGGTCGAGGATCGAGTCCAGGCCCTCGAAGACCAGCTTCAACTGACGCAGAACACGATGCGCCAGCTCGTAAAGAAGCTCGAAGAAATTCACGGACTCGACATAGACGGTGACGGCAGGGTCGGTTAGCCTCACCTAACCTTTCGCAAAAAGGCTGCCGGGCAACTGCTTTATCAAGCCTTTTAGTCGCAGCGATATTAAAGTCGCGTTGACGACTCCCGGCATCAGATTCGTATCGGTGATGATTTGTTCGATATGCAACGGCTCCTTCGTCAGGTAATCGTAAATCTTCTTTTCAGCATCACTCAACTTCAACTGGCTCTTATCGAACAAAGGCTGTTCCGCCCTCGCGGAAGCCTCCGTCGCGGCGTTACTTACGTGCTCTTCCAACTGCTCGCCGATCTGCCCAAGTGCCTCCATCACATCCTCAACCGACTCGATCAGCGTCGCGCCCTGCTTTATCAACTGATGCGCCCCCCTGCTCAGCGGTGAATCAATCTTTCCCGGCACGGCCATAACTTCCCGGTCGTAATCCAGTGCGGCTTTCGCCGTAATCAACGCACCCGAACGCAGTTCGGCATCGACGACAATTGTCCCGAGTGACAGGCCTGCGATAATCCTGTTGCGCGGCGGAAAATTCACCGCCAGAGGCTCGGCCTGAAGCGGCAATTCACTCACGCAGGCGCCGGATTCGGCTATCAGCCCGAACAGCTTCTTATTCTCCGGCGGAAAAACCCGTGCCAGGCCGCAACCCTGCACGGCAATGGTTCGCCCGCCGGCCGACAACGCTCCCTGATGGGCGGCCGTATCGATCCCCCGGGCCATCCCGGAACAAATCGTAAAGCCCGCTGAGCCAAGGAAATGCGCGAATCGCGAAGCCTGCTCCTGGCCGTACAGGCTGCAATGCCGCGCGCCTACTATCGACATCGCCAGATTGTCCTCGCGTCCCAGGCTGCCCTTGACGTATAGCACAGGCGGCGGGTCGTAAATCCGCTTCAATACCGGCGGATAACGCTCGTCGGCGAGATTTACCAGCCAGATGCCGAGCTTCCGGGCCAATTCCAGCTCGGCCGCCGCGTCAAATTTGTCGCGAGTCGAGGCGATTCGCTCGGCGGTTTTGAAGCCGATACCATCGATTTTAGCTAATTCGCTCACCGAAACCCCCAAAATCCGCTCGGCCGAGCCGAAATGTTTGATCATCTTTGCGAACGTAACCGGCCCGACGCCATCGGCCCTGATCAGCTTGAGCCAGTTTTCGATATCCGCCGAATTCTCCTGCACTTTTGCCATAGTGACATTTAACCACGAACAGCACAAAAACGCACAAACAAAAATCCCGCAGAGTCAGTTTTTAGCCAAAAATCTAATTTCCAGCAAAAAAATTAACCAAATCCAACCAAATTCTTATTTTCTCGTCTGTCCCTAAGCACCCATTCGTCTTAAGAGAGAAGCGACTGGGGACAAGTTAAGAATTATGATTTGTTGATTTTTTCTTGACGTGGGGGTGGGTAATCTGGTACAAATGGGGCAAGTGAGACGTGTGCTTTTTGTGCGTCAACGAACGGCTGGTTGATATGGAAGGAGGTATTGGCGGCTATCATACGAATTATCACGGCTAAAAGTCGAATAAATAGTGAAAGCGACATTATTATCGACCATTATCAACTTTAAAGGAGAATTATTATGCTTGGAAAAATGACTTATTTCATCTGTTTCGCCCTGCTGGTCTGCATAGTTAGCAGCGTTCAGGCGGAGCCCTTCAGCTTACGGCCCACGTTTGATGTCGAGATCGGCAATGATGCTCAGATCGGGCCGGACGGTGCTTCAGCCGGCGGATCCGGCATGGCAATGCGCGATATCGGTGGAAGACGACGCGTATCATTCGTGACATACGATATTTCTGAGGCCAAATTGAATGGTGTCGTTTTCTCAAATGTGAGCTTCAGCAATTACGGGCATGATTTGGATGACCCAGTAGACGTTTATGGAGTTCCTGAGGACTATGAGAGCCTCGTCGTTCCCGGAATAACCTGGAATACTGCTCCTGGTGTTAAGAATGATCCAACTCCGCCCCTTGATTCCGCGGTTGAACTGGACTTGGATGATCTTACCGATGTCCTGCTAACGTTTACTCCGCCTGCCATGGGAGTAAGGGGATCAACAGACACGAGCGAGGCCCTGGCTGAATTCCTCAGCAGTGATACCAATGGATTTGTAGCTTTTATGTTTGCACCAGCGGAACCAGGCTACCAGGCAATTGTTCGAACCGTCGATATGGGAGAAAATGGCGGCACGCTCCTTGAGGGCGATATTGGGGGAATTCCGGAGTCGGCGAGGAATCCAAATCCCGCCGACGAAGCTGAATACGTACCCCGCGATGCGGTATTGAGCTGGTTGCCGGGAGGCTACGCCGAGAGGCATGACGTTTATCTCGGAACGAATTTCGACGATGTGAACGAAGCATCGACAACCGTCGATCCGGCCGGTGTCTACAAGGGCCGGCAGGATCCGAACCAATTTCCGGCCATCGGAACCTTTCGTCTGGAAATCGGCGCGACCTACTACTGGCGTATCGACGGGGTCGGTGCGGCACCCGGCAACAAGATATACAGAGGCATAGTCTGGCAGTTTAAGGTCGAGCCTTTTGCTTTTACGATTGACGGCACCACTATTGCCACCAGAGCTTCCAGCAGCGTAGAAGACAAAGGGCCTGAAAATACCGTGAACGGCTCGGGACTGGACGAAACCGGCCTGCTGCACGGTAATATCGGCGAAGGCGCGATGTGGCTCAGCAGCGAGGGCGCAGATCAGCCGACCTGGATCGAATACGACCTCGGCAGGATTTACAAACTGCATGAGATGTGGGTTTGGAACTCGAACGAAGGCCTGGAGAAGTCGATCGGTATCGGATTCAAGGAAGTTGTAATCGATTATTCGGTCGACGGAACCGAGTTTGTGACATTTGGAACAACGCACGAGTTCAACCAGGCACCAAGCACTGCTAATTATGCACACAATACCACCATTGATTTTAGCGGCATATCGGCACGGTACCTCAGGCTGACAGCCAACAGCAACTTCAGGAACATCCTTGAGCAATACGGTCTGAGTGAAGTGCGGTTCTTCTATGTCCCCGTACATGCAAGAAATCCTAAGCCCGATTCAGGAGAGACGGAGATCCCCCTGGATGTAACACTCAACTGGACGGCAGGACGAGAAGCGGCCGAGCACAACGTTTACCTGAGCACGAGCGAACAGGCCGTAATAGACGGCACAGCATTTGTCGATACCGTGACCGAAGCCGAATACGGGCCGCTGTCACTCGATTACGCCACGACTTATTACTGGCGGGTCGACGAGGTTAACGACCTCGAAGATCCAGCTTTGGTGGAAGGTGACATCTGGAGTTTTACGGCAAACGAGTTTCTTGTCATAGACGATTTCGAGATCTACGATTCGAACGACAACCAGATATGGTATGCGTGGAAAGACGGGCTCGGTTATGGCTCGCCGGATACTCCGCCTTACTTTGCCGGTAACGGCACCGGGGCGGCAGTGGGCGACGAAACGACCGCTTCTTATACTGAGGAGACTATCGTCCACGAAGGCGGCCAGGCTATGCCGTTTGCCTACGACAACAACAAGCAGGGCTACACCAAAAATTCGGAGGCGGAGTTGACGCTGCTATATCCGCGCGACTGGACCGAGGGAGGCATAAAGGAATTGTCACTGTGGTTCAGGGGCAGTCCGGCATCGGTCGGCAGCTTCACCGAGGCTCCGGTAGGCACGTACACAATGACCGCGGCGGGCACCGATATCTGGGACGTCGCGGACGAGTTTCATTACGCATTCAAGACGCTGACCGGCGTAGGCACGATCGAAACGCAGGTGCTCAGCATCGACGACACGGATCCGTGGGCCAAGGCCGGCGTGATGATCCGCGAGTCGCTGGAGCCGGGCTCGAAATTTGCCGCCGTGTACATCACGCCCGGCAGCGGATGCAGATTCCAGGGGCGAACGGATTCCGATTTAGGCGCTACGAGCGACACTTCTGTCGCGACAGCAGAGCAGATAGCAATCGCCGCACCGTACTGGATTAAACTGGAGCGTGACTTCGCGGGCAACTTCAGGGGCTACTATTCGAGTGACGGAGCCACATGGCAGGCGATGTCGTGGAACCCGCACAATATCGCCATGAACTCGAACGTTTACATCGGCCTGGTAGTGACATCACACAATACGGCCGCTACAGCCGAGGGCAGATTCTCCAACGTGAAGATTACCGGTACGGCCGGCCAACAGTGGGCGAACCAGGACATCGGCATATTCAGCAACGATCCGGAGCCGATTTACATAGCGATCTCCAACAGCGCGGGCGAACCGGTGGTTGTGGTCTACGACGACCCGGCCGCGACTCATATAGCGAACTGGACCGAGTGGGTTATCAGCCTGCAGAACCTTGCGGATCAGGGCCTGAATCTGACCGACGTCGACAAAATTGCGATCGGTGTCGGCACCAGGGGTAATATGACGGTGCCGGGCGGCTCGGGTAAGATGTTCTTCGACGATATCCGGCTGTACGGACCGAGAGAAGTTATCGTTGAAGAATAAATTAACGCTTTAGAATAAGCATCGGAAAGCAGATAACGTTAAATATTTTTCGGGGCCTGTATCGACAGCTTCGGTACGGGCCCTTTTTTTACGAGGTCACGCATATCGCATTTGCATCGCCGCTTTCGTGCCTATCATTGCAAATCGAACAGCGTGTTATCGAGCGGGTCGAACCAGCCTAATTTAAAATCGCCCGGATTGGCGCCATAGGCATTTTTATCGCCCGAGCCGGCCCTTTGCCGCGGTTCGATGTGGCCGTCCGCCCAGCCGACATTCGCCTGGTCCCTGTGGCGGAAATGAATAGACGGTGACATGTAGAACTCCCTGACGGGCCGGCCGATGTAAACGGTGAAAGGCGGCTCGGCGAACGAATACTCGATGAGCGACTTTTGGTTATTGGCCATCGCCGTGTCGGCGAACATCAGCGTCAGGGCCGGGGCGGCAATTTCCGTCATGCGCGCCGTCATGGCGTAGCTGTCTTTCCAGGCCTGCACGCTGCCGGCAACACTCTGTGAGGTCCGGCTGCCGATGTACGTCATATTATAGCCGTAGCCGCCGCAGCCCTGTTCGAAATTCGTATTCCAGTCCAGCCCTTTGACAAATTCCACCTTCAAGGGACATTCCTTTGCCCGGCCGTCGGCGAGATATCCTATCAATGGTCCTCTGAGCGGATCGAACGGCTCGCCGAGAGCGTCTCTTTGTCCGTGCCAGCGATGCAGTCCGGCGTTGTCCCACATGTCACTCGCAGCAGGGACGTAAAAACCATCGCTCTCCGTAGCGTATCCGATGTTTGCTATGACAAGCTGCCGGAGATTCGACTTGCAGGCCAAGGCCCGGCTCCCGGACCTGGCCGCTCCCAACGCCGGCATCAAAATGGCCATCAGCAGGGCAATGATCGAGATGACTATCAGCAGCTCAATCAAAGTGAACGCTTCGCTATAATTCCGAATGTAGAATTTAGAATTTTGAATTAGCCTTTTTTCATTCTCCATTCTCAATTCTCCATTCTTCAACTTCGAGCCATTGAGCAACAAAGACATCAAAGTCGGCGTCGTCAATGAACAAATCTTTCGGCTCGGCTAAATCGCACCTGCCGATCCATCCGGGCCGGCCGAAACGACTGTGCCAGGCCGAGGCCAGCAGTGCGAAATCGTACATATCGACAACGCCGTTCAAATCGATATCGGCGCTGTACTTTTGTTCTTCGAGCACACCCACCGCTTCGACGTCCACGCCGCCCGAGCCGAATGTCACCCATGCGTCGTAAATCGGATGGTCATCCGAATAATACTCCCGGACAGCCCCGCTCGCCGGGTCGATATGTGCTGCGGCCTGATCGTAAAAATCGCCGCTGCCCGGAATATCGATAATCCGCACATATCTTATATCGTTTATATCCACGAGCCCCGATACGACGTTCGGCTCGCCCGTAATTTCCTGCAAATCGAACGGCGTGCCGGTGCCGTTGGGATGCTTGCCGGCCAGATTATACACGTTGCTTATCTCCATAGTTCCATAAGACCCGACGGCTTCGGGAGTCAGTGACACAGCGTCAAACCGGGCAAAATCGACGCCGTTGGTCGAGACCTCCACGTATCCCAATTCGGCAAACATTTGCCCCGCAACCGAGCCGGTCTCTAAGCTCACATCGGATGTAAAACCGTTCTCGAAAACGACAAATTCGTAGCCGTCCTGCTGCCGGATCGGCTCGTCGAACGACAGCGTAATTCGCCCGGGCGGTAACCCATCGTCGATTTGCTGCCGGTTCAGGTCGCCCAGGCTGACGATATCGAGCCTGTCGCCGGTAGCCGGCCCTAAGGCATTGCCCGGATCGGCCCATTGAGCATCGACGCCGGGTGCTGGCTCATAATCCGCCACGGCCGTTGCCCAGCCTTTGAATATCGGATTGACAACAGCATTCGGATCGCTCAGCGGATCGGCGTGCCACCCTTGATTGTCAGGATTAACATAGCCGCTTATCCCGACCTCGGTATAAGGCCCGGCATAAGAAGACGCCGGTTCGTACACAATCGTATCGATCACAAAGCTGCCCGGCGTATTCATGCCCCAATCGCCGATATCGCTCGAACTCAAAGCAAACTCCAGGCTCACAACCTCGCCCAGCGAAGTTAAATCGACATATCGCCACGTATCGACGATATAATCTTCGCCGTTGTCCTCGAAGCGGTAATCGGCCAAGTAGAAATCAACCGCTCCGATCACAGTGCCGTCAGCATCTTTGCCCGTAATAGTGAGCATGAAGAAGTCCGGATCGCTGCCGCTGTCGCCGCCGAACTTTTTGGCGTAGTCATCGCCGTAAAGCATTGAATAGTAAGCGTAGTTACTGTTCGTTACATACAAGCCTCTAACAAAGCCCGGCTCCTCCAACGTCATAGTGGGCGGCGTAGTCCAGCCGATATAACATACGGCGTAATTTGCCGAATTACCCTGGCCCGAGCCCGCAATGGCGTTATATTGTGCCGCTATTCCTTCCATCGCGGTATCGGTGAGATTGGAATAGGAAAAGCCGTCCCATGAGGCCCAGTCGGCGTTGTAATTATTGCCGAAATGCGCGCCGCCGCTGGTAAAACCGCCCGAGCCGTCCGAGCCGTTCCAAAAGGACTCAGCCGGCAAAGCCAGGTCGTCAAACGTGGCTGTGGCGGCATTTGCAGCGCCTGCCGTTAATAAAATAGAAACCAAACAATACAATTTTCTTAACCTAATCATTTTTGTACCTCCCATCCGGAGAATTGCTTGTAGCATTCTCCTTCGGTATCTGGCCCTTTTCGCGAGGGCGTGCCAATAAAAAAAACCGCCGTCCTCACGAGAGAAACGGCGGTTTATAATCGCCCTGCACAAATAGAACCACAGCCAGCGTAAAAAAGGCCATAGAGCCACACATGCGTTCCAACTCGCGAGAACACAACAAATGTATAACCAATTACAGGCAGGTTTTCTGGCTTGCGTCTTACCTCGAGGCTCCTTCCCGTCCGGCAGAATTTTCTGCCGTGGACAGTGGATAATTGCCTCTCGGATTTCCGATTCACTTATCGGAGCAGACGCTCACAGCGGCGCGACCGCCGCGGATTTTAACCGCGTTCCCGTTT
>CAYTNN010000121.1:0-13829 GCA_964439135.1 uncultured Pirellulales bacterium | reverse complement strand
GTAGAGATAATAACGCTGGAAGAACCGGGGCAGGAAGCCGCCGAGCCGCAGGAAAAGAAACCCAGCTTCAGGTATCCCCTTATCTTGTCACCCGCTGGAGAAGCTCCTCTAAAGGTCAAGGGGGACGATAAGGAGAAGATCGTAACGGTAATCGGCAGGTTCTATATATACCAGAAGCAGGATGAAAAGGGCGAACTGCTGGAATTGCAGGCCGACAACGCGGTTATATTTTTATCCGGGCAGCAACTACCGGCGGGTGATAGCAAAAGCGGGACCGGAGATATTCTGTCCGACGTGCAGGCAATCTATATGTCCGGCGACATTGTGATGACTAATGGGCAGCGAACGATTCGGGCCGATGAGATATACTACGATTTTCAGAGAAAAAAGGCGATCGCGATAAATGCGGTAATGAGGAATTTCGACACACGCGAAGGGATTCCGATTTACCTGCGAGCGGCAAAACTCAGGCAGACAGCGGAAAATGAATTCGCAGCCGATGACATCACTTTGACGACCAGCGAGTTTTACCTGCCTCAGATCTCGTTTAACGCTTCGAATATAACAATCACTGATACGACCACTACCGACGAAGAGCAGGGAGAAGTTTCCAAAAGCAGTTACGATGCAAAGATGCATGATGTGCGTTTTAAGATGTATGATAAAACGATTTTCTACTGGCCTTACGTGCGTAGTAATCTACAAAGGCCCGATCTTCCGATTAAAAGCGCCCGTCTCGGCTATGACAGCATCTGGGGATCGTTGATTGAGACGCGATGGTACCTGGCCCGGCTGTTAGGCTTGCAGGAGCCGGAAGGTACGAACAGCACCTTAGCGCTGGACTATTATAGCAAACACGGCTTCGGCGGCGGAATAGAAACAGAATACACATCAGAGGACTATTTCGGCAGACTTTTAGGTTATATGATTCACGATACCGGCGAGGATCGGCTCGGAAGGCACGACAGCCGCAGAGATCTTGAGCCGGAACGCGAACTGCGCGGACGCTTCCACTGGCAGCACAGGCAGTTCCTGCCCTACAACTGGCAGCTTACCGCCGAGACCAGCTATGAGTCCGATGAGAACTTCTTAGAGAGTTTTTATCGTAGCGAGTTTTACGTCGGCAAGGAACAGGAAACGCTCATTTATTTGAAGCGTATCGAGGACAACTGGGGCCTTTCTTTATTAGGAAAAGTCCGAATAAACGATTTTACGAATGAACTGGAAGAATTGCCCAGCACCGAATTCCACTGGACAGGCCAGTCGTTTTTCGACGATAAGCTGACGTTCTACAGCGATACTCAGGTCAGCAGGTTTCGTCAACTTTACGCATCATCCAATAATAACCCCGGTTCGGAGGATTTCTTTTCATTTGCGACAACGCGAAACGAGGTTGATATGCCGATGACCGTAGGCAAGGCGAAAATCGTGCCTTTTGTGGCCGGGACCGTAGCTTATGAAGACGGATTAGGCTTCTACAGAGAGCTTGACGGCTCAATGGCCGAGGGGCAAGAGAATGCCTGGTTTGGCGAAACTGGAATTCGTGCTTCAATACAACCATACTGGAAGGTATATCCCAATGTCAAATCGGAACTCTGGGATTTGAACCAGATGCGGCACTTAATAACGCCGTATTTGACCGCTGTCGCTTATACTCAAAACGAATCGCTTATCGAACAGAGGAATACTTTGAACGTAGGAATCTCACAGCGGCTGCAAACGAAACGCGGTTTAGATGAGAAACAACGAAGTGTTGACTGGATGCGACTTGATATGGACGTAACGTGGGTCAATAACCCCGGCGACGATTCGGCTGGGCCGGATAGATTTATCTGGAATAAGCCGTTTATTCCGACGATAAATACGGTTAGCCGGGTGATTCCACAGCAAGACAGGCGCGGCACTGATTTATTTGGTCCGAGACGTAATTATTTCGGAGCCGATTATAGCTGGCTTTTGAGCGACACTACGGCTGTATTGTCCGATATGAATTTTGACATGCAAAGCGGGGTCGTGCAGCAATTTAATGTGGGTTTCTCGCACCTGAGATGGCCCAATTTACAGTATTATATAGGCAGCAGATATTTAAGGCGTCTTGATAACGGTTATGGCGAATATGGCTCAAACGCATTTACTTTCGCGGTTACGTATGTACTCGATCCGCGATATACCGTGGTTTATTCGCAGCAAATTGATTTTGACTTCGGAGAAATAGTACGAAGTGATATAACGCTGATTCGGCAATATCACCGGCTTTACTGGGGCCTGACGTTTAGTGCGGATGAATCGCTGGACAAACAGTCTATTATCTTTAGTCTATGGCCCCAGGGCGTACCGGGACTGGCGATTGGAGAGAGTAGATACATTGGATTAGGAGGCTCGGCAGGGTATTGACGGTTGATTGTCAAGGTATGAAAAGACTTGCATAATTTAAGTGGAACATATATTATTAACGGAAATCCGTTTTGTTGATTTCCTCGAATAATCGGATTGGATCTTTATTTAAGGTCCGTTGTTATTTGAAGAGGGAAAACCCAGCAGCATTTTTCCTTTTCAAAGTATGCCCGGCTTCAACTTAGCCAGACGGCATAACTGAGCTTTTTAGCACCGGCTACGCCTGGTTAAGGTTTTGCGGAAGTCCGGTAGAAGATTGAATTTTAAGGAGAACATAATGGCATTGGTGAATACTAAAAAGATGTTTGAGATGGCTTACAAGAACGGCTATGCGATTGGTGCGTTCAATGTGAATAATATGGAAATCACGCAGGGTATAATTGACGCCGTGGCCGAAGAAAAGGCCCCGGTGATTCTGCAGATCTCCAGAGGGGCTCGCGAATATGCAAAAAACAGTTATCTCAAAGCAATTATTAATGTAGTCGTTGAGGAAAATCCGGATATCCCCGTCGCGATAAACCTCGACCACGGCGATACATTCGAGACCTGCAAGCAATTCGTCGACGACGGTTTTACATCGGTGATGATAGACGCCTCGAGTAAGCCTTTAGAGGAAAATATTGCGATTACCAAGCAGGTAGTCGAGTATGCACACGCCAGGGGTGTGGTCGTCGAGGCCGAGTTAGGCCAATTGGGCGGAATCGAAGAGGACGTTGTCGGTGTAGCTCACGACGATATCGCCCAACATTTAGCCGACCCCGATCAGGTTGAGGAATTTGTCGCGAAAAGCGGCGTTGATTCCTTAGCTGTAGCGATCGGCACCAGCCACGGGGCCTACAAGTTCAAGAAAGAGCCGAAGCTGGCTTTCGACGTGATCCAGAAGATCGCCGACAAGCTGCCCGGATTTCCACTGGTAATGCACGGTTCGAGCAGTGTGCTGAAGGAGTTCGTAGATCTAATCAACAAATATGGCGGCAATATGCCAAACGCGATGGGCGTTCCGGAAGACGCCGTTAGCGAAGCGGCAAAGATGGCCGTCTGCAAGGTAAACATCGATACGGACTTGCGACTTGCCCTGACCGCTAAAATCAGGCAGGTATTCGCAGAAAAACCCGCCGAATTTGATCCACGTAAGTACCTCGGACCGGGCAGAGATGCTATTAAACAAATGGTCAAGCACAAACTGCACGTTCTTGGTTGTGCCGGCAAGGCGGCCGAGTGTAAATGAAAAGCAGGAGGCAGGAACAACGGAATCCGAAGCAATGCCGGATGAACGTCATTAAAATCGCATAAAAAAAGGTGATTTGATGCTCAAAAGCATTTGAGTTTATAAATTGTTCCGGATTTTAACATTTAAATTTTAGGTTTATACAAAATGCAAGACAAGAGACACATGATACACAATTTGATACGACTGTTCTGGCTGGTAACAATAGTATTGTCGTCAGCCGCCTATACAAGCGAAGCTGCCGAATCTCTATCAGTTGAATCCGGTATTATCAGCCAAGCTTGCAAGCTGATTTACGAGGGCCAATTCGATGCCGCCGATCAGTTGATAAAACAAAGCAGCAATGACGACCCGGCTCAACTTGATAGGGCTGCTCCACGGTTGTTGCAAGTTGTTGACCAATACAAGAGTATGAGTCAACAGCGACGATCTTCAAGAGAAGTTGCATACGCAGAGGCGCTGGCGGAACTGGAAAAATTTCAGGCTCCGGCAGAGCCCAATGACGTTAATGATGCAAACTCAGCGGATCGTCTAACTTCGGTACTCTCGGTCATTGCCAAAACCGGCGAATTCGCAGACGAGGCACAAAAAAAGCAGCTCCTGTCCGATACGTTTGTAAAAAAAGTGACGCAAAAAGCGATAGACAACGCCGCCGAATACGAGGTTGAGGGCAAATGGCTCGAAGCATATACAAATTGCTACGGATGGCTGACGGTAATCGATCCAAATAATGAGGGATATTCGGATTACGCCCAGCAGCTTCTGGATAAGGCCACTATCGCAATGGCTTTTGAGGATAGCCCCTGTGAGACCAGCCAGGAACGTTTTCAGGGTGTTAAGAAAGAGCTGTTTATTCGGGCGATTAATTTCCTGAATTCACAATATGTCAGCATTGCCAATTACAACAAAATGGCTACTAAAGCGATTGAACGCTGCAAATTGCTGGCAGAGGTGATATCGACATCATCCCGACTTAACGAGGACTCAGAAAATGATGATCAAGGCAGCTTAGATGCAATAAAGGGCACTTTGGATCCCGAGAAGCTTGCGACCTGGTCGGATGGTCTAACAGAACTGCTGGATGAAGCCAAATCCGCCTCAAGCGGACTCGCGCGGCTCGATAAGAAAAAGTTTTTAGATGTTTTTGACAATGTCCTTGATCTGAACAAATCAACAATAAATTTGCCCCGGACGGTGCTTATCGCACAATTCGTAGAAGCAGCTCTCTCTACACTTGACCCTTATACGGTAATCGTCTGGCCCAGGCAGGTGCAGGATTTCGAACAGATGATGACCAGTGCGTTTATGGGCATTGGAATCGAGATTTCGAAACAAAAAGGAATGCTGACGGTATCGAGCCTTTTGCTCGACACTCCGGCATTCAATTCCATTCTTGATGCAGGTGACGTAATAGAAGAGGTAGACGGGGTCGTAACAAAGGACATGTCCCTCTTTTGTGCGGCAAAAAAAATAAAGGGGCCGGCAGGAACTAAAGTGAAATTGAAAGTAAGACGTTCGATTGACGACAAGAAGGCAGATGACAAACTGTTCGATGTTACCATAACCAGGGACACGATTGTTGTTCCGACAATCCGCGGCTGGCAAAGATCCAAAGCAGGTAAATGGTTGTATATGATCGATGAGGAGAACAAGATCGGCTTTGTCCGCCTTACCAGTTTCTCCTCAGAAACAGCTTCGGGCCTGGAAAAAGTGTTGTTTAACCTTGAGAATAGGGGCTTAAAGGGGCTGATTCTGGACTTGCGATTCAATACCGGCGGGCTTTTAGACAGCGCTGTTGCCGTGGTTGACATGTTCATCGAAGAAGGTGTGATAGTCAAAAGACAATCCGGTTTCGGTAGAATGCCAATCTACGAAACGGCAAATAAGAAGGGAACACATCCGAATTACCCGCTCGTTATATTAATCAATTCCAACTCGGCAAGTGCTTCTGAAATTGTCGCCGGGGCATTGGCGGACGAGAAATATAAAAGAGCGATCCTGGTGGGAACCAGGACTCACGGCAAGGGCAGTGTGCAGGGGATAACTGGCTATCTCGGCGGAGGCGCTCAGTTAAAATATACAATGGCGTACTACCATCTACCCTCCGGTCAAAGGGTTGAAAGCCGAGATGAAATGGAAAAACTGAACAGGAAAGATTGGGGTGTTGCGCCGAACGTAGAGGTCGAATTGAGAAGCGATGAGCTCAAAAAAATGATAGAAGTCCAGAGGGACAATGACGTGCTGGTGAAAGCCAACCATAACGGCACCAACGACTATCAAAAGCGTACGATTGAAGAAACTCTCGCTGCCGATCCACAATTGGCGGTCGGTTTGTTGATTATTCAGAGCAAATTAATCCAGGATGAAACGCTCGCCCAGGCGCACCTAGTCAATTGATTTTTGTGTCGATAACTTTTCATTTTTTACAGGTGTATTGATTTGTCAAAGGCAGAAGATGTAAGCAAGTTTGAACGGCAAAGACAGGAAAAGCTGTCCCGGATTAAAGAGTTGGGCATCGAGCCTTACGGCAATAGATATCAGGGCGCCGAGCCGGCTGAAGATGTCAAGAGCGGATTTAAAGATGACGACACGACACAAAAGGCGAATTGTGCCGGCAGGATCGTGCTTCTCAGGGATATTGGCAAGCTGATTTTTATGACGTTGCGCGATCGTAGCGGGACCATTCAGGTCGGCTTGAGTAAAAAGCTGCTGGCCGAGCAGTGGGAATTAGTTAAATTGTTCGAGCTTGGCGACATCATCGGGGCCACCGGCCAGTTGGGCAAGACCAAAACAGGTGAAATCACAATCTGGGTCGACAAGGTCGTTCTACTGAGCAAATGCCTGCTGCCCACTCCGGAGAAATTTCACGGTCTGGCGGATATTGACCAGCGCTACAGGCAGAGATACGTAGACTTGTGGGCCAATCCCGAAGTGATGGAGCGATTCAAGACACGCAGCGCCATCGTTACGACTATTCGCGATTTTCTCGTTTCCAGAGGCTTCCTGGAAGTTGAAACGCCGATGATGCAAACCATTGCCGGCGGAGCCGCGGCCAAGCCTTTTATCACGCACCATAACAGCCTGGATATGGATTTATTCCTGCGGATTTCACCGGAACTGTTTTTAAAAAGGCTGCTCGTCGGCGGAATGGAAAAGGTCTTCGAGATAAACCGTAATTTCCGCAACGAAGGACTCAGCCGGCAGCACAATCCGGAATTCACCATGATAGAAGTGTACCAGGCGTACGCTGATTACAATGTGATGATGGATCTGACCGAGGAGGTCGTGTCGCTTTGCCTGGAAAAACACGGCAGCGGAAAACAAATCCAGTTCGGGGAATTCACGATTGATTTCGCCCGGCCCTGGAGGCGGGCCAAATACGCAGACCTGCTGAAAGAATACGGCGGCTGTGATATAGATAACATAGAAGCCGTCAGAGCAAAAGCCAGACAGCTCGAACTGGACGAAGCGGACATGGACAATGTGGTAATTGTCAACGAAGTTTTTGAGACTACCGTTGAGAATAATCTTGTCAATCCGACTTTTGTGATAGATTATCCGGCTCAGTTGTGTCCCTTAACGAAACGTAAGAAAGACGATCCGAAATACGCCGAACGTTTCGAATTATTTATCGGCAGAATGGAACTGGCAAACGCCTATACCGAATTGAATGACCCGGCAGTACAGGAAGAAAACTTCCATATCCAGCTTCGCGGACAGGAAGATACTATGGCGACTATGGACAGCGATTTTATAGCGGCACTGAAATACGGCATGCCTCCGGCCGGCGGACTGGGGATCGGAATCGACAGGTTGATAATGGTGCTTACCGGTGCTGAAAGTATCCGTGACGTGGTGCTGTTTCCTCTTCTAAGACCTGCAAAAACTTAGGACTTAATCCCGCATAATACACCACGTAAAACGTGAGGTTATATAGACGACTAAGTACTGACGATTAATACTATGCTTAAATTATTCCTGTGGCTGCGATATCTGCGTAAGAGAAAAATCGTTTTCCTGAGTATTGCCGCAGTCGCTCTTTCCGTGTCGCTGCTGATAGTTGTCGCAAGCCTGTTTACCGGTTTCATCGATACATTCGAACGAGCGGCCGTCGAGGCGGTCGGCGATGTTGTCCTGAGTTCACCGATGACATTTGAGAAATACCCGCTGCTGATTGAGCGCCTCGAGCAAACGGAATCAGTCGAGGCGGCAACGGCAATGATATCGGGTTACGGTCTGCTGCACTTGGGCAGGGGCAACGTGCGGGCAGTGGAAGTCTGGGGGATTGAGCCGGCCGGTAGAGCGAAAGTGACGGGATTTGCCCGGTTTTTGCGCAGGCAGGGCAAATCCGCAGGTGAGCCATCTTTCAATGTCCCGGATTCTCCGGAAGAAACCGGCGGATTCGTAGGGATTGGTGTGCTGGGCGAACCTGACGAGCAGACGGATGAGTATGATTACGACGCCGCTGAGAAGATGCTCGGCGGGACCGTTGTTCTGACTACAGGAACCGTTAAAGGGCAAAACAGCGAGGACGGTTCGAGGCCGGATTTCAAGAGACAGGTCATGACATTCGCCATTGCGGATATTATCGAAACGGGAGTCTATCAATTCGACAGCGGCTGCGTGTATCTGCCAATCGAGAAGCTGCGCAGAACCTTGTACCCTGATGTAGAATCACCGGTCGCCAGCCAGATCCTTATCAAGCTTGCAGATAATACCGATACGGATGTAGCTCTGGCTGTGATACGTGGTATATGGCGAACATTTGTTCAGGAACAGCTTGACGCAGATCCGTACCTGATGACATCAACTGCTATCAACACAGCCAGACAGTTGCAAAGTCGATATATCGCCGCGTATGAGAAACAAATGGGAGTGTTGCTGTTGATCTTTGGGGTCGTCAGCTTCGGCGTTGTTCTGCTGGTCTTTTGCATATTTTATATGATAGTCAGGCTCAAGCAAAAGGATATCGCGATTATCAAAAGCTGCGGGGCAACAAGCAGCTCAGTAGCGTTAGTTTTTGTCGGTTTCGGCGCCTGTGTCGGGGCGGTCGGCTCGGGCTTCGGAGCAGTCCTCGGGTACGTTATCACAAAAAATGTCAATACGATTGAAAACTGGATAAGAATAATATTCGGATTGAAGCTCTGGAAAAGCAGCGTGTATTTATTCAGTAAGATACCCAACGAAGTGAACTGGCCCTGGGCCATGCGTATTGTATTGCTGGCAATTATAGCAGCAGCGATAGGAACGCTGATACCGGCCATCGTCGCGGCGAGAACAAAACCTGTTAATATCCTGCGATACGAATAGCTAAAAAACGAAAAAAAGATTTCCGAAATTCCTATGTGACGAGACTATGTACAAAATTATTCTCGCAACCAGGTATTTATTGAAACGCCGAATCACGTATTTTGCGGTGCTGGCGGTCGCGCTTTGCGTCTTTATCGTTGTCGTGGTGATGACCGTCATGGCGGGGCTTGTAAATGAATTCAAAGAAAAAAATCATCGCTTCGCAGGTGACTGCGTCGTCGGGACCGAATCGTTGGTTGGTTTCGCGTACTACGAAGATTTTGTAAAGTTATTAGAGCAGCAGGATTTTGTCGAGGCCGTTTCGCCGACGATAAAAAGCTTTGCACTAAAAAGACGCAGAGGCTCAGATCAAGACGACATCGCTGAAATTATGGGGATCGATCCGGTCAGGCATAGCCAGGCGACCGGCTTCGGAGATACCCTGTATTACCATAAGGACGATGTGTCCGGAACATTTGAGATTGCGAATGACGCTAACCTGGCCGGATGCGTTTTAGGTGACTTTATGCTCCTTCAAGACACCAATAGCCGATATCTTAGTGTAGCCAGCCTGCCCCGGATACCCTATTCGATAAGCTGCTTCCCTTTGACCGCGAGGGGCGCCCTGGCCCAGGCGGGTACGGATATGGTCAACACGAAAACTTTTTACTTTAGCGACCAATCGAGCACCGGCCTGCCGCGGGTTGATGGCTCAATAATTTATTTGCCGTTTGAGGAAGCTCAACTGCTCTGCGGTATGGCGGGATCAACTAAAAGGGCTTCCCGGCTCCACATACGGTTCAAGCCGGATGTTAAAATCCAGTCAGGATGCGAAAAAGTACAGTCATTGTGGCAAAAATTCAGGCAGGACAAGGCCGGCGAAATACAAGCATACTCGCTGGATACGGTCACCGTCCAAAGCTGGAAACAATACAGGCGTGCGTCCATCGCACCAATGGAGAATGAACAGACGGAGATGAGCGTCCTGTTTGGTTTTGTGGGAATTACGACTGTCTTTATTGTTTTGGTTGTTTTTTATATGATTATCAGCCATAAGAGTAAAGACATCGGGATACTGAAGAGCATAGGTGTTTCGAACGTCGATATTATCGAATTGTTTTCAGATTATGCCTTCCTGATAGGCATAATCGGGTCAGGCGTAGGTTTATTGGCCGGCTGGGTCTTCCTGCTGAAAATAAACCCGATAGAAGACTGGCTTTTTAAGCATTTTGGCTTTCAACTTTGGGACAGAACGATTTATGCTATAGGCGATATTCCAAACAAGGTCGAGTTTAAGATTCTGGCAATCATTGCCGTTTCGGCGATAGTTGCGTGCCTGATCGGCGCACTTATACCGAGCCTGCAGGCGGCAAGAAAAAAACCAGTGGAGACTTTGCAGGTTGGTCAATTATAAACGATTATGAGTAAAGATGATTTCATATTAAAAGCTGAAGGACTACACAAATCTTATCGGATGGGTGCTACCAAAGTCCAAGTGCTCAAAGGCGTCAATTTGAACGTTAAAAAGGGCGAATTTGTAGCAATCATCGGGGCCTCCGGCAGCGGCAAGAGCACGCTATTGCACATCTTGGGAGCACTGGATAAGCCGACCAGCGGCGTTGTTACGTTTGAAAAACGAGACTTGAGCCGGTTTAGGGCCAGCGAACTTAATAGATTCCGCAACAGAATGGTGGGATTTGTTTTTCAGTTTTACCATCTATTGGACGAATTAAGCGTGCTGGAGAACGTTTTTCTGCCGGCGATGACGAGCAAAAGCATAATAGGCTGGTTTGCGTGCCGAAGACAGGCGAAAAACCGGGCGAAGGAAGTGCTGGCCCAAATGGGTCTGGCTGAAAGGATTAAGCATAAACCTTATCAGCTCTCCGGCGGGGAAAGGCAAAGAGTGGCCATCGGCAGGGCCTTGATGAATGAGCCGAGACTGCTTTTAGCCGACGAGCCGACAGGAAATCTTGACTCTGCCACAGGAAATGGTATCTTGGACGTTCTTGAGGCACTGAACCGGGCCGGCCAGACAATTGTAATGGTTACCCACGATGAAAGGATTGCACAAAGAGCCGGACGAACAGTAACATTGGTCGATGGAAAAATAGAGCACAAGAACTCGAATAACTTGTAACTTGTGCAGTTGATAAGGAAAAATCTATGGCACTAAAAATTTGGCTGAATGGCAAACTTGTTGACCGGGAAGACGCAAAAATCACTGTTTTTGATCACGGCCTGCTCTACGGCGACGGCGTCTTCGAGGGCATTCGTGTTTATAACAGCAGGATCTTTGAGCTGGACGCCCATATCAAAAGGCTTTATGAATCGGCCAAGGCGATTCGTCTAACGGTCGCGATAAGCCATAGCGAGCTGGCCGGTGCAGTCGAAGAGACCGTCGAGGCCAACAGTATTACCGATGGTTATATCCGGCTGGTTGTGACCCGGGGAGTGGGAACGCTCGGGTTGAATCCCTTTGTCTGTAAAAATAGTTGCATATACATCATTGCTGACAGCATCCAGCTTTATCCCGAGGAGCTTTATGAGAAGGGGATGAGGATTATCAGTGCGACAACGGTTCGCAACCATCCTCTGGCGATTCCGCCTCAGGCCAAGACCATGAACTACCTCAACAACATCCTAGCCAAGATCGAAGCGCTCGACAACGATGTGCCTGAAGCGATAATGTATAACCACGAAGGATATGTTGCCGAGGCCAGTGGCGACAATGTTCTTATTGTTAAAGACGGCATAATTTATACACCGCCGGCAGAAGCCGGAGCACTGCCTGGAATCACACGAAGTATTGTTATCAAACTGGCCAAAGAAGAGAACATTCAGGTCGTTGAAAAAAATCTCACGAGATTTGATTTATATGTCTGCGATGAGTTTTTCCTCACCGGTACCGCTGCCGAGGTCATAGGGATTGTCAATGTCGACGGAAGAATTATCGGCGACGGCAAGCCCGGACCGATTACAAGCCTGCTGAGAAAAAAATTCTTCGAATACGCTCACGGAAAGGAGAATAATTGACTATTGACAAATGACTATTGACTATTCGCATCTAAGCGTTTTGCCGGTGCGTTCCAACCTTTCAATAGTCAATATTCAATAGAAAATAGTCAATTCTTAGGACTATGCAGTCACCGACACATACCGACATATCAGCTTGGGCCCCACAAGACAAAGTCCCGGCCTTCAGGCTGATCGGTGAGCAGCTAAGCAAGGTCAGAAACCTGATTAACGAGCAATTGACCGCACCGGCGAAGGCTGGAGATATTAACGAATTGCTCGAACATATCAGCAGTCGCAGCGGAAAGATGATTCGTCCGGGCCTGGTTTTGCTCGCCGGTCGCTGCTGTGGTAAAATCACAGACAATCACATTAGAGTTGCAGCGATTGTTGAGATGATTCACAACGCCACGCTGTTACACGATGACGTGATAGACGAAGGCAAACAACGGCGTGGATTGCCGACAATCAATAGTCTCTGGGGTAACGAGTCCGCTGTGTTGTTGGGTGATTTCTTATTAAGCCGCGTTTTCAAAATGTGTGCCGAGCTTGAATCGCAGGTGGCCAACGTAATTGCCGCTGCTGCGGTTCGGCTCTGCGAAGGAGAATTAAGACAGGTCGTCCAGAAACATTGCTGGCAATTAAGCGAAGCGGAATATCTGGACGTTATCACTGAAAAGAGTGCTGTTCTTTTTAGCAGTTCCTGTTACCTTGGCGGCCAATTAGCCGGAGCCGGCGAATCCCAGATCAAGTCATTAGCAGATTTCGGCCTGAATGCCGGCATCGCGTTTCAAATTACCGATGATTTACTCGATATCGTCGGCGACGAAAGCAAAACGGGCAAAACGCTCGGCAGCGATGTGGATAAACACAAGTTGACTCTGGCTGTAATACATCTGCTCAATGCAGTGGATGAGAGTGAAAAAAACACGATCATAAATTCGTTTCTCGATAAAAGAAATGCACAATATGATAAAAATGCTCTGATAGAGATGCTGGGCCGATACGGCAGTTTGGAATATGCACGTGGTCGGGCGAGAGAGTTTGTCGCTGCCGCGAAACAGGCATTAGCCGGCCTAAAGCAAAACGATGCTAAAGATGCCTTGATTGAAACAGCGGAATTTATGGCCGGCAGAGTATCTTGATATCATTTTATCCTGTGGACCTGGATCACTCCGATTGACATTAATGGGCGGGAAATTCCTGAAAGAACGAACCAAAAAAAGGCCGGTATTTTAAGACCGGCCTTTTGTGATTACATGGTAACTGATATCAAACTTATGTAATTAGAACCGATTAAGCATTGCTGTTATTCCCACGAAAACGGGAATCCAGTATCTTCGCTGCTTATCATGACAATCGTAGTATCGGTTCTTATTTACTGAAATTATTATGATTCGGCAGTTTTAGAATTTGTACGTCAAACTTAAGTTGGCCCAGGTCTCGTTCTGGTCATTTACTGAACTATCCATTGAGATCTGGTGATAAATTCCGGGAGTCAGGACGAGCTCCTCTAATAAGTCGAAGCCTGTTGATATCCCGAAGACCGCGTTCGACCAATCATGGTCGACATCCTGGCCGCCCGGACCAACACCATCGTTGTAGACAAACTCTGCGTGAAGATTCAAGACCTGCTCAGGAGTGTCAGGAAGGATACCACCTACCGTCAGGGGATAATCCAGCATAAAGATATGCGCCCAGCCGGATGCAGTTCCATCAGAGCGAGGAGCTCCGACCCAAGACCTGCTGCTGTTCGGCCAGAGCTTCACAAGAACGTAACTTGGAACCAGACCGCCGGGAATCGCCTTTGGAAAGGAAAGAACGGTATGGATTTCCTGCAAATCGGCGTCTGACTGGCTCAGTTCTGGAAAATTGTAGTAGACCCACCCGAGCCTGTACATCAAGG
>CAYTNN010000120.1:0-13891 GCA_964439135.1 uncultured Pirellulales bacterium | reverse complement strand
TAGGTAAGGGCCGGGCCGAGGACAAATTTATCTTTAGCCGGGTCGATTCCGTTGCCGTCCAACTGCACAAGCATATCGTTTAGCGTATTCAGGGCGTCTTCGTGTTTCTTGACGCTTTCGCGAACCTCGTCAAGAGAGGCCTCGGCCCCGGCCCGCCAGGCGACATTTGCCTGGTGACATACAGCGGTGCCGAAATGCCCGACTTCAATCTCCGCCGCCAGGTCCTGCCTTCGGCCGCTCCGTACGCAATCGATGAAATTCTGAGCGTGATTTTCTCCGGCGTCGCCCTTGTATTGTTTGATGCGCTTGCCGTCATTGTCGTAAGCCCAGCCGCCGCCGCGCGAAATTCGTATCGAGCCGTTCTCGCACTGTATCCAGTTTCCGCCGCGAGAGGACAGGTAAACCGCCCCGCTCTTGCCGCCCTTTCGTTTGGGGTCGGGCAGATTGCGAATATCGACAACCACCGGCAGGCCGTCATAATCGAAGAGCGCAAAGTGCATGTTGGGCGTCTGGCCGTTGTCGTCCCAGGCAAAGCGATTGCCCGCCGCGACAACCTTCGTCGGCACATCACCCCAACCGAGCATATGACGGAAATCATCAATGTAATGAATTCCCCAGTTGGCCATCTCACCATCGCCCCAGTTCCACTGCCAATGCCAGTCGTAATGGAACTGCTTGCGCATTACGGGCGTCATCGGAGCAGGGCCGGCCCAGAGATTATAATCGATGTTGCTCGGAACGGGTTGAGGCGTCGTTACTTTTCCAATCGTGGCTCTTGATCCGAGCTTGGAGCAGTGCACCCAGAGAACCTTGCCGTACTTGCCCGCCTGGATATCGGCGGCGGCTTCGATTACCGACGGGCACGAGCGATGCTGCGTGCCGGCCTGGACGATACGATTGTATTTTCTCGCAGCGTTTACCATCTTGCGGCCTTCCGCGATCGAGTGGCTAACCGGTTTCTCCACGTACACGTGCTTTCCCGCCTGGCATGCATAAACCGTCATCAGCGAATGCCAGTGATTCGGCGCTGCGATCACCAGAGCATCGATATCCTTGCGATCCAGCAACTCCCTGATGTCGGCGTAGCCCGTTACGGAAGAACCATAATCATTTTTGAACTTCTTAACCCAGTCTCCCAGAATCTTGCTGTCGGGATCGCAGAGTGCGACAACATTCACGCCTTTCAAACCCTGGAAATGCTTAATGTGGGCACCGCCCCGGCTGCGAATACCAGCTACTGCGATTCTGACTTCATTGTTGGCCCCACGGGCGCTAGACATAAAGCCGTGATATGAAGACAGGGCCAAACAGGATCCCGCCGTGGCCGAGACACTACGTTTCAAAAAATTTCGACGACTTATTCTATTCATAATCTGATCCTTTACTCAAATGTAATGCTCAATCAACAGGTTCACGCGTAGCGGACTTCTGCCTTGTACTGCGAGCAAAAATCCCGAACGCCCAAGCTCGCTATCTTAACAAATATATCGGCAAAGTCGATTCTTTTTTCAGAATACATATAGAGGAGATTTGTTCGCCGCATAGCATTTATTACCCGGCAGCAAGTTATGAGAAAAGTGGATATAAAACAAGCCCCTGCCTTTGCACTCAAGAGAGAACTCCGAGAGCAGGCAGGGGCTTAAAAGCCTGTGAGTATTAAACTCACAGCCTTTTCAAAATCGTGTTACCATGTCGTTCTTGCTTACAGCGTTCTTCGCCTGCGAAGCCAGCCGACGAAACCTACACCAATGCTTCCTAACAAAATAGCACCGGGTGCGGGAATAGGACGAAAGCCCAAATTATCAATGTCGGCGCCGGCTCCGTCGCCAATGGAGTTGAAGTAGATATAACCGACCGGGCCCATACCCGATATATTAGTCACATTTACTCCGGTGGTCGTGTTCGATAAGCTGACCAAGGGGGTCATGGCAGGATCGTACACGTTAATTACTCCAGTTCCAATCCCATCCCAATAGCCCGAATCGAACTGGACTTCGAGTACTGGTGTGGTGAACTGCATCCAGAAGTCTCCCTGGTATGAGTAGTAATCCGGCTCGCCGGTGGGACGAAGAACCGGGGTTGTTAGCATTGCCCCATCCTCACTGATCTGCGGCAGCCTGCCTGTCACGTCCCCGGGAAGGAACACAACACCCAGACCTGCATATTGATTACTAATCACTGTGCCAAGAGGAAACTCATCGAAAGTAATTAATGTTGTAGGCGCGGCGCTGGCCAATCCGGCAACACCAATAATTATCGCACAAACCATTAATAGTTTTTTCATCATATTTCTCCTCACTCGTATAGTTGTCTCCATACAAACAATCTGTTTTTGACATGAGTCAGGTCAATGTTCAATCTGAAGGATCTTGCGCACTGACCCTCCATGTTGTACATTAGGTAAAGTTGCCAATCAGACAAGATCGAGTGAGCCACGAAAATATGTGGCTAAGGAAGATGCGCGGAAAAAACAAATGTTCCGCCTGACACTAAATCCTCCCTTTCCTGCCGTATTACCTTATTTCCAACTTATGTCCCATACCTGACAACGCATCAGGCTTTTGCCCAGGAACCATGGATACGTAATACGCCGTGAAGCTAAATTCGCAAATACAAGTCAGCTTCATTTGCTCTATCTATACCATATTCCCTATCCTTACGTCAAGAAAAATTATCAAAAATATAATAAATCTTTCATCTCTCTTCCAATTAGGCTTAGAATGAGGATTTTAGGGAATTTCAGGTCATTTTATACCACAGATTTTCGAAAACAATCATGATATTCCCTATTATTTTTTTTAGGCTGGAAACTGGACGTATCATTATTGTCCGGACTTGACCATGGCGAAACCGAACACTCCTCCGGCAATGCTTCCCTTGTGGCCGGCAAAGCGGACGACTATCGACGTTTTACCCCCGGTCAGTTCGCCCGGAATGTCATAGACGACGTCGAAGAACTCACCAGGCCGGTCGTTGTTCAGTTTCTGGGTGGCGATTTGCCTGCCATCTACGAGGATATCGAACGTGCGTCCGCCGTCACTGCCCCAGTAAATACACCATAGTTTCATGGGTATATCAGGCAGAATCTTCACGCGGTACTCGAACCAGCCGCCCGGTGCGGCATCCCGCCAGTTCCGGCCGTTCAGCTCGCCTGAGCGGGTTGCATGGCCTTTCATCTCGTGCGACTTTTCGGAGTCTGAGACGCCGATGTCGACCGAGTCAATTTTGCGCTTGTTCAGGGCGGCTTTACGTGCAGCTTCCCGGGCCTTTGCCTGCTGCCTGGCTTTACGCTCAATCTCAAACTGTCTAAAGCCGGCCTCATCCATCAAACGCCAGTAGATAGCATATTTCTGGCTCCACAGGCGATGATATGGCACCAGCGTCACGTCGTTGGGGCGTCCGGCACCAGTTGTGCGGAACGTCAGTGGCTGGCCTTCCACCGGCTTGATCCATGAGGTCGGATTGCGGCCAGCCGTGACCATCACCGGCGCCTCGGCAAGGTGCTCTTCGGGAAATTTGAACCAGTTATCCATAGTGTAGATCATCTCCCGCGGGACATCGACCTGGCCCAACTGGCCGGCCAGCACCATCGGCCCATACATGACCGCTGCAAGATTCGCATCGTCCGGCATTGGGCACAGCCACAAACTCATGGGCATAGTCATTTCGATTCGGTCGCCATCGTTCCAGGTACGACGGATCGACAGAAACGAAGCGGGCTGAGCCGTGACCTGTTGCCGCTCGCCGTTGATCTTAAGCTTAATGCCACCGCCAGCCCAGTACGGCACACGAAGACGCAGGTCGAATCTTCTCGGCCGGGATGCCTTGACTGTGAGTGTGGTAGTCTCACTCTCGGGAAAGTCGGTCTCCTGGTGAATGGTGAGACCCTTCTCCTTCCAGTCCAGTTCGCTGGCGATGAACAGATTGACCCAAAGCGTATCACGGTTATGAAAGTAGATAGAATCGCCGTACTTTGCGTGGTTCTCCATGCCGGTTCCCGTGCAGCACCAAAACGAATCCCGCGGCGTGTTGAAGTATTTCCAGCAGCCGGAGGCCATTGTAACGAAGTATGTCATCATCCCCGTCTGCGGGTCCTGAGTCGCCAGAATCGAGTTGATAAGGTTCCGCTCATAGTAATCGAAATACTCGGCGCGGGGCTGCCAGGCGAACAGGTGACGCGTCAGCTTGAGCATATTATATGTGCAGCAGGTTTCTTGCGTTTTGCCTCCGAGCTGGTCGGCAAGTTTATACGGCGGGCTTTTCCAATGCTCGTCCAGAGAAGTGCCGCCGGTGCAGTAGGTCCGCCCGTGAACGACACAGCTCCAGAAAAACTCGGCGATATGCCGGTCGGCAGGCTCGCCGGTCAGCTCATACTGCCGGGCGGTGCCGATGATGTTCGGAATGAACGAGTTGACATGCTCACCGGTCAGCTCATCCCGATGCAGAATCAACGGATTGTTGTACGCATCGGAGTTGAACCGCCCTGCCAATTTAAGCCATTGCCTGCCGCCGGTGAGGCCATAGAGGTTCGCGAGCGTCTCATTCATGCCGCCCTGCTCGGTGCGGTTGAGCATCTCCTGCATCGCGCCGCGGTCGAGCGGGTCGAGACGCCCTTTGGCCCACGATGCCATGCCTTCGGCTACTTCCAAAGCCTGATTGTTGCCGCAGTAGACATACATGTCAATCAGGCCGGCGAAAATCTTGTGCAGGGTGTACCACGGGGCCCAGACAGGCTTCAAGGCAATTACCCGGTCGATTTGTTCTTCCGGATAGGCACTGAGATAACCCGTGCCCATCGCCTTCTGGCATTTGGCCAATTCAGCAACAATAGCATCTGCCTTGACTTTTAATTTCTCATCAGAAGTCCCGGCATACATCAGGGCGCAGGCTGAGAGGTAATGGCCCATCGTATGTCCGCGCACCTCAGTCTTCTCCCAGCCGCCCATAGGCTCGCCGGGTGACTCCAATCCCGCGGTCTTGCGGAAATACCACAGCAGCCGATCCGATTCCAGCTCGTGCAGGTATTTCTGCGTTCGGAGCATCGCATCCCGGAACGGCCCGTCCAGCAGACGCACATCACGCAGATCGAACGGTGTGGCCTGCAGCTTGACAGCCTCTCGTCCGCTCGGCCATACCGCTGCATGGACAAACACGCAACTGAAACTCAATAAAAGTGCCGCCGAAGCAAACCATATTTTGCATCGCCTGAACATGGTCGTTTCCTCCACTAAAATACATTAATCAGCGGTTTTATATCGAATAATAATAAAAGCAAAATCTGCCCGACTGGTGCAGCACACATTAAAATTTTGTTTCAATCGGGGCTTAAGCTCTGCTCTTGCCGCCTGAGACGTTAATGACGGTGCCGTGGATGTAGCCGGCTCGGTCGGAAGCTAAGAAACATACGGTGTTAGCGACTTCGCTGAGCTTGCCGCTTCTTCCCAACGGTATGGAGACCTGCTCATATTTTTTGCGGAACTCTTCGATGGTGATTCCTCGCGTGTAGGCGACGGCACGTTCGTATTCGTCGGATCGCAGGGCGGTTGCTTCGACAATCCCCGGAGCAATGCCGACGACCCTGATATTATGCTTGCCGAGTTCCTTTGCCCATGAGCGAGTCAGAGAATAGATCGCCGCTTTTGTTGCTGCATAAACGCTCTGGCCTTCCGAACCTTCCATGCCGGATTCGGAAGTCATATTTATAACAACGCCCCCCCTGCCCGACTTAATTATCACCCGCGCGACAGCCTGGGCACATAAATAGTATCCTTTCTGGTTTATGGATACCATCTTGTCCCAAATCTGCTCGGTCAGCTCCTCTTTTCCCGCCGGGTCCACGAGTAGCCGTGGTATAAGAATACCGGCGTTATTTACGAGTATGTCAATATTATCGAAAGCATCGAGAGCCGCTGCAACCATAGCATCAATACTCGCCTTGTCAGTCACATCGGTTTTTGCAGCGATATGCTCGCCGCCGAACTGTTCTTTCAAATCAGCGGCGAGTTTCCCGGCACCTTGCTCGTCTATATCGGCAACGACGACCTTTGCCCCGACTTCGGCTAAACCCCGGCAAACTGCCCTGCCGATACCGCAGGCCCCTCCGGTAACGATTGCGACTTTTCCTTCCAAATCAAGCCAGCTCATTGAAGTTCAATCTCCAAAACAATTCTGATGCGAGCATAAATTTACATACTAATCATGGCTTTGATAACGCCATCTTGATAGCCAGCGACCAAATCGAAGGCCTTTTGCGTTTCTTCGAGCGGGAAATGGTGCGTCACCATAAAGTCAACGTCGACCTTTCCGGAAGCAATCAAATCAACGGACTTCTGCGTGAATTCATTTTGCCTTCTTATGTTAACAATTGTGATTTCTTTCCTTCGCATCTTGTCGATGGCTAAAGAAACTCTGTCAAAGCGCGGGATGCCGGTCAGAACCAATGTGCCGCCGGGCCTGAGTATATCCATGCACTGATCGACCGTTTCCTGCTGGCCGGCACATTCGAATGCGAAATCCAGCCCGTCCGGCTGCTGCTTAAGAATCTCGCCGACAATATCCTGCTCGTCCGGATTTCCGACCCATGTTGCGCCGGCTTTTTTCGCCGCGTCAACGCGCTCCGGAATTTTTTCAGTCATATAGCAGGTATTTACATTTTTTGCCTTTGCACTGACGAAGGTGCATAAACCGATAGGACCGGCACCGAGGATTGCAACGTTCGCATTTTTCGGCACCTTCGCCCGCTCTACCGAATAAGCAGCAATCGACAACGGTTCACATAAGACGGCTTGTTCGCAGGTAAGAACTCCGTTTGTCGGATAGCAGCATTTCTGCGACATAACAATATACTCGCAGAGACAGCCGCCGCCCTGACCGGGCGTACCGAGAAAACGCAGGTTATAACATGTATTCTCCCTGCCTATGCTGCATTGATAACAATTGTGGCAGTAAACTGCAGGGTCAACAACAACAGCGTTGCCGACTTTAACTTCGGTCACCGATTTACCGACAGCCGCGACCGTCGCAGCACATTCGTGCCCCACAATGAAAGGATATTCGACAATTTGGGAACCGATTTTGCCGGTCTCGTAATAGTGCACATCGGATCCGCATACGCCAACCATCTCAATTTTCAGCAGAACATCTGTGTCTTTTTCAATCTTCGGCTCAGGAACGTCTCTGAGCTCCATTTGCCTCAAACCCGTCAATACAACAGCCTTCATAAAGTTTCTCCGGAAAAATTTCACGCCGACGTCACAGATTCGTAAGGCACAATGCACATCGCGCAACGCCGGAATATTGTGCCCTTATACCAAAATTCCGCATTACACGCCACCATTACTTGGTGGGAATCAGTTTTATCTCGTAGAGTTTCGGATAAAATTTGCCGGTCACGAATAATCTGCGGCCGGCCGGGTCATAAGCAATCCCGTTAAAAACATCGACCGGCTCGCTATGATCCTCCGGAGCCAGGATACCTTCGGCGTCAATCCAGCCGATTACTTCGCCCGTCTCCGGCTCAATTTTAACGATACGTTCGGTCGGCCAGACATTGGCATAGATTTGGCCGTCGATATACTCAAGCTCGTTAAGCCCCCAGACCGGAGAATCCTGATCGAGTACCATGATTTTGCGATTTTGCGTAAACGTTTCAGGGTCCAGGAAATACAGCATCGGTGTGCCGTCGCTCATAATCAGATTCTTGCCGTCATGGGTAAGGCCCCAGCCTTCGGTCTGGTAATTGAACTCCTGCAGCAGTTCGAAAGTCTCTTTGTTGTAAACAAAACCGACACGTGACAGATACGTCAACTGGATGATACGGTCGCCATAAATGGTAATCCCTTCGCCGAAGAACTCATCCGGCAATTTATGGGTTTGCAGGACGTTGCCGGTCTCCAATTCGACTTTGCGAAGTTCGGAACGGCCATTAAGTCCCGTCCCTTCGTATAAAAAGCCGTCTTCGAAAACCAGGCCCTGCGTGAAGGCCTTTGGATCGTGAGCGAAGGTATTGACAAGTTTGTAAGTCCAGGCCGCGGGAGTATCGGGCTTTCTGGAAAACAGAAAGAACAAAACAAACGCCCCGGCTAACAGAACTATGAATCCCGGAATGAGTAGCTTTAAGGATCGTTTCACAAACACTTCCTTAAAAATTTGTAGGGGCAGGCCCGCGCGCCTGCCCAGGGCTAAACATTAAATCTGAAATTGATAATGTCGCCGTCCTGAACGACGTACTCTTTGCCTTCGAGCCGGATCTTACCGGCAGCCTTCAGGGCTTTTTCATCACCAAGCTCTCGCAGCGCGTCATAACTGAACGTTTCAGCCCGAATGAAACCCCGCTTAATATCGGTATGGACCTTTCCCGCCGCATCGAGCGCCACTGTGCCTTTCCTTATCGGCCAGGCACGCAGCTCATCGGAACCAATAGTCAAAAAGCTGATCAAACCCAGCGCCGAATAGCAGCTTTGGACGAACCTGCTCGCCGCGGATTCGGCAATTCCCAAATCCGCCATGAACTCGGCCCTGCTTTCGGCGTCTAATTGCGAGAGTTCGTGCTCCAGCTTGGCACAAATTCTAATGACGGGAACCGAATCGCCAAGACGGTCGGTAAAATCGAACTTCTCGTCCAACTGGTCCTCGCTGACATTAATTGCAACTACGATCGGCCTGAGCGTCAAAAAGCCGAGAGACTTAATCATTTCGCGTTCGGTCTGAGTTTCGACCGCCGAGCTGATCGGTTTTTCCGATTCGATTGCTTCGGCCAGTTTCTTTTGTAAAGCCAGCTCCGCTTTGTCCTGAGCCTGTGATTTGGTCGGCTTGTGGACCTGCTTTTCGAGTTTGTCGATGCGCGTGGTCACAAGCTCCAAGTCGGCGAGCAGTAATTCCGTCTGTAATTCGGCCAAATCTCTCGCCGGATCGACCGTGTTTCGATAAGGCGGTACGGCCGGATCATCAAACGCCCGAACGACCAGAACGAGCAGTTCAACCGTTCTTATCTGATTAATTATTCGTCTGGCCGCAGCCCTGCCATGATCATCGGTAAAGTTAAAGCCCGGCAGGTCCAGGCAGTCTATTGTGGCGTGAACAGTTTTCTTGGGCTTGCAGTAATCGGCCAGCCATTCGAACCTGTCATCCGGAACCGGTATGACAGCTTCTTCGATCGATGCCGACCCGAGCGCAGAAATCGCCTTGCCGCTCAGGCTCGCCAAAATCGTACTCTTGCCCGACTGAAGCAGGCCAATCAGTGCTACTTTCATTTTAATGCGTTCTCCTGTTTATATACACTATTTCCACAACAGTCATACACAACTACGGCGGGAAAATCAACAACCTGAAGTTTCCTGACCGCTTCGGTGCCCAGATCTTCGTAGGCGATAACTTCCGAAGCAACAATGTGCTTGCTCAGCAGCGCCCCGGCGCCACCGAGAGTCGCAAGATGGACCGCGTTATATTTTTTCAGAACCTCTCGGACTTTCTCGCCCCGATAACCCTTTCCGATCATTGCCTTGAGGCCATTGGCAATCAGCGTCGGGCTGAAAGGGTCCATTCGTGATGAGGTAGTAGGCCCGGCGGCGCCGATGACCCTGCCCGGCGCGGCAGGTGTCGGTCCAACGAAATAAATAATCGCCCCGGCAAGCTCGAACGGCAGCTCCCGCCCCGCCTGGATCGCCTCGCACAGCCTCTTATGAGCCATGTCCCGGGCGGTATAAACAACGCCGGAGATAAGAACCTCATCGCCCGCTTTTAACGATCGCACATCTGCCTCGTTCAAAGGGGCCTGCAATTTCCTTATTTCGCTCATATCTTCCTACAAACTATGAACACTCAACTACGAACTACGTGAGTTTACAATATACCACCGATTTTACGAGTTAAAAAGATTCAAAAATCTGTTGGGCTCAAACCAGTCGATTTTGAGGGAGACTTGGTCGCGTGGGCAAGGGTTTGGTATGCAAAATATCGAATAAATGATTGACACACTACCCCGGATCGGAGTGTAATGGACGGGCCCACGGCGGTGTGATGTTGCCGTGGTACAGCACGCTAAGGGCTTCTCAGTGAGAATCGAACAGGAGGTTACCATGAAAAAGACGAATTTATCAATAGCCTCGATGATGTTGTGTGTGACTCTTATTAGCGCAGGCCGGATTTTCGCGCAGGATTGGCCCGGCTGGCGAGGTGACGGCCGGGGAATCTCAACCGAGAAGAACCTGCCCCTGAAATGGAGTGAGGACGAGGGCATCAAGTGGAAAACGCCAATCCCCGGCGCCGGACACTCATCCCCTATTGTCTGGGAAAACCGCGTATTTGTCACTACTGCCGCCGCCGAAGATCCCAACGTCGAAACGTTTCGAGGCGGCGTGTATATGGGAGGCAATCGTAACAAGCCCGATGAATCGGAGTACGCCTATCGCGTAATCTGCCTCGATGTCGATCAGGGAAATGTACTGTGGTCGAAGGCCGTCGCGAGGCAAAGCCCGAAGACGCGCCGCCACACGAAGAACACCTATGCCTCCGAAACGCCTGTCACGGACGGCAAGTACGTCTTCGCCTCGTTCGGTTCGGCAGGCCTGTATTGCGTCGATTTCGAGGGCAAAGTGATCTGGCAGCGCGACCTGGGACTCATGCGCAGGCGAGCCGGTTGGGGTACAAGCTCCTCGCCGATCCTGTTCCGGGACACTGTCATTGTCAACTGCGATAGTGATGACGACTCCTGCATCGCCGCGTTCGACAAATCAACCGGCAAAACAGTCTGGCGCACGGAGCGGAATGAAGGCGCATCGTGGGGGACACCCTTTTTGTTCGAGGCCGGCGGCCGCACAACCGTCGTAACAAACGCCACACGCCGCATGAGAGGCTACGATGCCGCCACGGGCAAGCTCCAGTGGGAATGCGCGGGCGGGTCGATGATATCGGTTCCTTCACCTGTTGCCGCCCAGGGGCTGGTGTTTTTCTCGTCCGGGCACAGCGTAGGCTTCCTTAAGCCCCAGCCGATCGTTGCTGTACGCCCGGAAGCCTCGGGTGACATCACGCCGGCCAGAGGTCAGTCCCAGAGTGATGGCGTCGCATGGTCGCATCACTCGGGCGGTCCGTACGTGACCTCACCTATCGCGATCGGCGAATATCTCTACGTGCCGCTGGACAAGGGATCCCTGACCTGCTACGAGGCCATGACGGGAAAGGCCGTATACGAAAAGCAAAAGCTCGGCGCCAGAAACACAATCACGGCCTCACCGGTGGCCGCTGACGGCAGGATCTACATGCAGACCGAGGACGGCGAGTGTTACGTCGTCAAGCCTGGCCCGGAGTTCGAGATACTCGCCGTCAACAAGCTCGACGAGGTATTCTGCGCTTCACCGGCCGTATCGGCGGGCAAGATCTTTCTTCGCGGCCGCAAGTACCTGTACTGCATTGGCAAATAATATATGCACCGGCCCCCAGGCTTTAATTCGATGTGGCCATTTTGTGCATGTTTATTTCTGTAGCAGGGCATCATAAAAAAAAGCCGCCATTAATGGTTTTTACTGCGATTTCATGGTTTTCACGGTTCATTTCTTTTTTTAAATTAATATTGCCGCCGGTGGTTGTGTGGTATAATTCTGCCATGGCGAAATATCCGATATTTCTGGAATTGGGCTCTCGACGTACGGTCGTGATCGGCGGCGGAGCCGTGGCCGTGCGAAAGATCCAGGCCCTGCTGAACGCCGGGGCACGGGTGGTCGTGGTCGCCGAACGCATCGACGACATGATGACGGCCCTGTGCCGGGGCACGGACGCCGAGCTGATAAAGTCCAAATATTCCAAGAACTATCTTGCCGGGGCGCTGCTGGCCATAGCGGCAACGAACAACCACCAGCTCAACAAGCAGATATACAAGGATTGCCAGGAACTGGAGGTCCTTTGCAACGTCGTCGATGTGCCGGAGCTTTGCGACTTTTTCGTGCCGGCCGTGGTTAAGCGAGGCAACCTTCAGATAGCTATCGGCACGGAAGGCCAATGCCCCGCTTATGCCGGCCACACAAGAAAGAAGCTTGAGGCAATTTTCACCGAGCAGCACGGCCAATTTCTCGCCGAGCTGGAAAAGCTCCGAAAACAGATTATTGAAAACGTCACCGACCCTGCCGACCGAAAAACCGTGCTGGGGCGGTTGGCCGATGACGAATCCTTCGAATACTTCGCCGAGAACGGTTCGGCTCAATGGCAAACCTTCGCAGCCGAAATGATCGATAATCTGCAATCCGCCCGGCAATAAAAGTGCCCCCCATGTCATGTCGCTATTGTCCTTCCTTTTTCATAAAATCTAACGGTGAGAAGTCGGCTAATTCCACGGCCCGCCCGCTTTGTGCCGCCGCCCATGGTTCGAGGTAAATATGAACGGAAGCAACACTGATTCCGTCAGGCAGCCCCGGCCAGGGATTGTGCACGCCTCCTATGGCGGCCGGGACAGGGTTGTCTCCAAACTGCATACGCAGGCCCGCCCGATAGCGAGGCTCATCATAGCAGCGGAAGGACACCGGCGTATTCGGAACAATCGCGTTCGATAAACGCCGGAGCAGTTCTTCAATCTCCCGCAGTTCCATCGGTTCGGCCCTTTTCAATAACAGCGAGAGGGTATCGCTCAAACGTCCACCCTGATTCATTTGTGAGTGCATTGCGTCTCGGGTGCTCTTGCTCCGCATAATTTCATATAAAGTGCGAACCGAACCATCCTCATCATATATCAGCCATGCACGAATCGGAGAGATGTACGATATCAAAGCATCCGTATTGAATCCGGGCGGCCTCATCAATGAGAAAGCATCTCCCTTGCCGTCGAACATGTGCCGTGCCATCCCGGAGATGTCGATTTCGGACATATCAATCTGCCATTGTTGAAATTCAGGCAGCGCCGCCCGAATTGCGCTTGCAGCCGCCCCTACCGGATGATTCGGGTTCCGCGCCCTTTCGGAAGCGGAGTAAATGCGGCCGAGCCCACCCCGCAGCATGCGCTCTCTCTCAGGCTCCATAGGTAATTTTTTCAGCTTTTTAGACCAGTGTTTCTGCATGATCTTTCGCAGCAGGTCGTTGGGCGCAGGGCGCAGACTCAGGGCCTGGCGCATCGTCTGGAAAAATGCTTCGGAGTTGATACCCTCTTTCGAAGCGTCTTGTAGCTGCTGGAGAATTTGCTGGCGTTTAATATTCATCGGCTTTGCTCCTTTGAGGATTTGCTCGGCAGCATCCCGAAGCCGCTTACGGCCGTCATGCAGACGACGCTTGAGCGTGCCTTCCGGAATATCCAGAAAGTGTACCGCTTCTTTGAGGCTGTAACCTTCGAAATAGAACAAAATCACGGCCTCGCGCAAGTTCTCGGAAAGATGCCCCACCGCTTCATGAATCAGGGCCACAAGTTCCTGCCGCTCCAGATCGGCACCCGGCGGCGGGATCTTGGCATCGGGCCGGATTTGAAGATCGGCTCCGTTTTCCTTCGCCGTTTTCGCCTTTTGACGCCGTGCCATACGAACCACGATCGTGCGCAGCCAGGGGCCGAATCGCTGCGTATCTCTAAGGTCCGGCAGGCCCTCGATCGCAGCATAAAAAGCTTCAGACGCCGCATCCTCAGCCAGGGCAAAATCCCCCGTAACGCCATAAGCCGCCGCCCGTGCCGCACGCCAATAAAGGCGAAAAAGTTCGGCAATAGCCGTCGGATCCCCCTGCCCGGCTCGTTCTACCCAATCTTGTTCGGTGTTCTCTTTCATACTATTATGTGCCCTGTAATCGATCCAAGGTTCGCCCTTTTTGCCTATAAGGATTATATCATACTTCTGCGTTCTACCCCTTTAGGGGTAGGTAAATTGGCTTTGATTGGCTTTGAATTGGCTTTGTTTTTTCGCCGTCTCAAAGCATGAAATTCTTCATA
>CAYTNN010000119.1:0-14097 GCA_964439135.1 uncultured Pirellulales bacterium | reverse complement strand
TGCTTTTTTCTTTGGCGCCTTTGTAAGTCAAAAAAAATCTTTCGCTGCCGGCGACTGACTGCCTGCGTAGTCGAAGGCATCGGTCGGTTGTGGTCAGCGCAGCGTTTGCTTCATCAAAAAGATAATCCGTCTGTAACTGCTCTGCCAGAAACTCCGCACCAAGTTCAGAAAGCTTCTGCTCTACTTCCGGCAGTGAGCCAACCTTGAGCTTTAATTCGATTTCGACGTACATTCATTCTATCCATTACTTCATCTCAGTTTTCCGAACGGCTTCAATGAAACCGACCGGATTGACAATCATCGGTCCGGCGTCGCTTTGGGTAGCGGTTTTGAGCCACAGATCCACGATGGTCTTCGGATCGATCTGGGGCTTAACCTGGTACGCCAAGGCAGCCAGTCCCGCCAGGTAAGGCGCCGCCCAGCTCATGCCACCCGTGCGATCAAATGTATAGACATCCGGCCCATGGTGGCTGGCGATGGTTCTATTGCCGGCGGGGATGTGCAGAACGTTTTCCCTTCGGCCGTATCTTCCCCGGCGGTAGCTCGATGCCTTATCTGGATCCTGACCGGGAATGCGTTCGAGCGTTCCGTATTGCAGGAAGGCCGAATGACAGGTCACCACCAGGACACCATTCTTCTCAGCCCTAACGAGGGTCTCCTGCCAGAGATCGAAGTTGGCCTGCTGACGGAACATCCCGGTAGAGATACTCACGACTCGAATCTGCTGCGAAATATCCTTATCTTTGTTAAAATCGATGAGCTTGTCAATGACGTAACAGTACGGTTTATTGTCCGGTACCCACATCTGCACGGCAAAGTAACGAAGTGAAGCCTTTGGCGCAACGCCGCATGTTTTGCCGACTGCTATGCTGCACACGGGTGGACCATGCATCTTTGGAGAGGCCATAGCCGTTAAAAGACCAACCGGTTCATACTCTGTGAGCCGATCAGCATATTCCATGTGGTCCCTTAATAATGGTTGATCGATGATGGCAATTGTGACTCCCCTGCCGTCGATTCCCTGTTCGTGAAGGCTCCTAACACCAAGTCCCGGATTCTTACCTTCTTCGAGCAGAGCGGCCGGATCGAAGCCTTTTGGTAATTTATCAGATTCCGGCCAGACGGTTCGACTGTCGAACGGCATCTTCTTAAGCAGCTCAATATGTCTTCTTAAATCGACATGAGCCAATGACACATTGGCTAATCCCCAAAAAGAATCGAATCGATTGAGGTCTCCATCGTTCCGCAGGACGATCTGTCTGTCCTTGCCAATATCAATCCACTTACCTTCGGCATTTATCCAGAGCAGTGTAAATGGAGCTGAGAAGTCTCTCATCCTGCCGAATCTTGCCTTCACGTTAGAATAGCGCACATCGAGGATTTCCATGCCGCCATCGTTTCTGACAGCTTCGTTTTCGGCGGGTCCAAGCAGAGCCTTCAATTCGTCCGGTGTTGTCAACTTATAGGCAATCTTGCCGTCGGCTGCGGCACGCAGGGCAATATCTGCCGGACTTGACTTTGCAAGCGTGTCGGTTTCAGCGCAGAAGGAAATTACAGGAGAGCATAATATGAGTACTGACGCTATTGCTGTATAAGCCGGAATTCGCTCAACTTTAAGCAAATTAAACAAGCGCATACACATATCTCCTTTCTCGCTAAACGAAGTTATCATATCCGATTTATGTGACTATATTCACCAATCGGGATTTTATAACGATAATCTTCCTGGGTTCTTTGCCGGCCAATGCGGCAATGACTTTCTCACAGCTTAATGCCTTCTGTCTTATCTGCTCCTCATCCGCGTCGGCAGATACGACGATCCTGTCCTTTATCTTGCCCTTGACCTGCACCGCAAGTTCGATTTCCTTTTCTTTGATAATCTCCTTGTCGTATTCGGGCCATGGCTCATAAACGAGGCTCTCGGTATGGCCCAGCCTCTGCCATAGCTCTTCGGCAATATGAGGCGCGAACGGGGCAAGAATCAGAACGAGCTTCTCAACAACGGCTTTAGACCTGACCGTTAGCCTGCTGAGGTGATTCACGAGAATCATCATCGCACTGATGGCCGTGTTAAAGCCGAAACTCTCTATATCGTCACCGACTTTTTTAATTGTCTGGTTCAGCAATCGGAGTGTCGCCTCATCCGCCTGGGTTTGTTGTACGGCCTTATCCATCTCGCCAGTGTCTCTGTCGATAACCGCTCGCCAGAGCTTCTGCAGGAACCGGTGGACGCCTTCGACCCCCTGCATGCTCCAGGGCTTGATGGCCTCAAGAGGCCCCATGAACATTTCATATAGCCGGGTAGAATCGGCCCCGTAATCGTTGATGACCTTGTCGGGATTTACGACGTTGCCGCGGGACTTGCTCATCTTCTGGCCGTCTTCGCCCAAAATCATTCCCTGATTGATTAGCTTCTTAAACGGCTCTTTCGTGCTGACGTAGCCAAGGTCGTATAGAAGCTTGTGCCAGAATCGCGAATACAGCAGGTGCAGTACGGCGTGCTCAGCCCCGCCGATATACAAATCGACAGGCATCCAGTATTTCTCCTTTTCCGGGTCCCAGCCCTGCTGATCATTTTCAGGATCAAGGTACCTCAGGTAATACCAGCAACTGCCCGCCCATTGAGGCATTGTATTTGTTTCACGTTTTGCCTTAGTGCCGTCGGCCAGCGTCACATTCACCCAATCAACGACATTGGCTAAAGGCGGTTCACCTGTCCCCGTTGGTTTATAGTTTTCGACCACCGGCAGTTCCAGCGGCAAATCCTGTTCCGAAAGTGCGATGACTTGACCGTTTTGGGTATGCAGAATCGGAAACGGCTCGCCCCAGTATCGCTGCCTGCTGAAGAGCCAGTCGCGCAGTTTGTAGTTAACGGATTTATTGCCCAGCTTCTGCTCTTCGAGCCAGTTTGAAATCTGCTCTTTGAATTCAGGCGTGCTCAAGCCGTCGAACCGCCCGCTGTTAATCGCCCTGCCGTCGCCGGCGAAGCACAGCTTGCCCTGGGCGACCAACTCGGCCTGTTCGCTGTCCGGCGGCTTAACAACCGGGATGATAGGCAGATCGAATTTCGTCGCAAACTCGAAGTCGCGCTCATCGTGAGCCGGCACGGCCATAATCGCACCGGTCCCATAGCTGATCAAAACATAATCGCTGATCCATATCGGAATCTTTTCGTTGTTCACGGGATTGATAGCGTAAGCGCCGATGGATTCGCCCGTTTTATCTTTGGCCAGATCCGTACGATCCAGATCGCTTTTCATCGCGGCCACTTCTCGATATTTCTGAACGGCGTCCTTTCTTTCTTCGCTTGCAATCTTATCTACCATTGGATGCTCGGGAGCCATGACCATGTACGTCGCGCCGAATAATGTATCGGGGCGTGTCGTGAATACGCGAATGCTTTCGTCGAAACCGTCGACCTTGAAATCGACATCGGCGCCAATGCTCTTGCCGATCCAATCCGTCTGCAATTTTTTTATCGATTCCGTCCAGTCAACCTCAACCAGATCGTCCAGGAGCCTTTCGGCGTATTTTGTAATCCGCAGCATCCACTGGCGCATCGGCTTTCGCATGACGGGGTGTCCGCCACGCTCGCTCAGCCCCCCTATCACTTCCTCATTGGCCAATACCGTTCCGAGTTCCGGACACCAGTTGACGGCAACCTCCGCTTCGTAAGCCAGGCGGTTCTCATCAATGAATCTCTGTCTGTCCTGTTCGTTCAGGCCTTCCGGGATGGGGAGATGCTCAATGGGCCTGGCTTTCTGCTCGGTTTCGTCAAAGTAACTGTTGAAGAGTTTCAGAAATATCCACTGTGTCCATTTGTAGTACTTTGGATCGATCGTGGCAATTTCCCGCTGCCAGTCATAACTGAATCCCAGCGATTTTGTCTGACGGCGCATGTTGTCTATATTTGTTTGTGTAGTGTCATTCGGGTTGGTGCCGGTCTTGATTGCGTGCTGCTCTGCCGGAAGACCGAACGCATCCCAACCGAACGGATGCAGGACGTTGAAGCCTTTCATTCGTTTATACCGGGCAACAATATCGCTCGCGGTATAACCTTCCGGATGGCCGACGTGCAGGCCCTGGCCGCTCGGATAGGGAAACATGTCCAGCACGTAATATTTTGGCCGGGAATCGTCGCAGTCCTGCGCTCTGAAAATCCTGGATTCTTCCCAGAACCGCTGCCACTTCTTTTCAATCTCGTCTGGTCTATAAAGTCCCTTGTTAGAACACATCTATTGCTACTGCTCCTTGTTAATGTAAAAAACCGTAATTGGTACACAATAAGGTAAAAATCCGAGAAAATCCACTAAAATTCATCTTGTTAACGAATAACCGGGGCGTCCCCCCTATCGCCAGGTACTGAAGAGTAAAACCTGAAGTTCTGTTATATTCTGTAAAGTGAAAAAGGGAAATGTTGCCGGTGTGCGGGAAGATGAACTATCTATACTGGATAATGGGCTCTCAGAGTTTCCACATTCCGTCCGGAAGTACCTGAATCGCTCCGGTGTCACGATAGAAATTCAACATTGCAATAGCATAATCCAACAGTGCATCAGTAGCTTCATTCTGAGCATCAAATAGTGCATTTTGAGCATCGAGGACTCTACGACTACTCGCGCGTGTATACTGCATTAGCAAAAAGGTCTTTTTAAATCGTTTCTTTGCCAGGCTAAGACCTTCTGATTGAAGCTTGTATCGCTCGGTCGCCTCCTTCAGGTCGCGATAAGCCTGACGAATTTCCATCTTAATTGTATCCGCTGCCAGATCGTACTCTCGTTGTTGCTGGTTTAAGGTTATCAGTCCTTTGCGATAAACGTTTTGCTCTGCTACACGGTCAAATGGTAAACCAAGCTCGAAGTCCACGTTATAATCATCTGCAGCTTGCATGGTCAGCCTGTTACCTTGATTTTGTGAGGCGACGTTTGTGGTACCGACAACACTTAAGTCGGCGCCGAGAGCATCTGCCGCCACATATACTTTGCGCTGCGCATCGATTACGGCATCCGCGCTATTGGTAATGTCAAGGCGCTGATACAATGCGGTATTTATGGCTTCGTCTTCGTCGAAATCCGGGTAATGCATACCTGCAGCTTTGAGTGTTTCCAGGATATTTTCGTCCAGCCGGATTTCTGTCGTGGTTGGCACACCGAGAGTTATCTTAAACAAATCCAAAAGCGTACCATACTCTTTTACTGTTTGAACATATATGTCTCTCGCTTTCAACTTCTCCTGATACATTCTATCAAGCTCTAACAAGGGTAAGCGACCGGCATTAGTTAATTTTTCAACGCGCTCACATAACCAAGTAATAGTATTGTAGTTATCTTCCACTATTCTGGTCCGCTTGTACAGCTCCAAAACCTGGTAGTATTGTGTAATAATAGAAACAACAAATGTTTTGCGGAACCGATTAAATAATCGTATCTGATACAAAGTGTCGCGCTCAGCCTGGGTTAGATTTTCGGTTACAACCTTACGGTCGGCGCCGCGAAGCAATGGTTGCGTTACAGTTGCAGTCAAGACAGAAGCCATGCCCCCCTCCATATTACCGGAAAGCACATCAAGCCAGGCAGTTGATATCTTAGTACTTATAAACGTGCCTGTCGCCATTAGCCGGTTAAAACCCAAATTCCCCTCAATCCCCACAACCTCATCATTCCAGTCGGCGTTGTATCCACCGCTGAATCCACCGAAGTACTGTGTTTCGAATATGTGCCGTGTCAATCTCAGGTCCAATGCCGTTGTATAAAGGAGTTCTTTCTGGGTCTGATAGTCTCGGTTATGAGCTGTTCCGATCGCAACCGCCTGTGCAAGGCTAAGAACGCCGCCGGAAGGTATTGTTTTTTCAATCTGAATGTCGTTGGGGGATGGAGTAACGTCGCTGATTCTGTAGTTAGCCTTGGTTCCAAACTCGTCTTTCCACTTATGGTCGATAATTCGATAGACTTGCTCATCAGCTTCGGCTTTGTAGTTCTGACGTGTACAACCCGACAGACAGCACAGGCCGACGAGGCTTAGTATTATTGTATTCGGAAGTATTCTATTTCCATTAGTACAAGTCATCTGTCCTGCACCTGTCTCTTGTTGTCATTGATGATTAGCTGTGATTCGCTGGTCGGCACGAGACCAATCCTATACAAAGCTACAGGGTTCTTATCCCTACCATCTCACCCGCAACCAGTTCCATGCCTTCGGGAATTTCTATTATGATCGGTCGCCCCCACTGGGGAATAGCCGGATTGCGCCACAACTGCTCGGGCATAAGTTCCATCGTGGGGCCAACGTACGTTACCTCGCATCGTGCTTTCTGTTCCAGGGGTCTGTTCTTGACGATTTCGACCGGGGTCTTTTCTCGTACCAGCCCTAACTGGCTTTCGCTGACGTAAACTACAATTTCACTGGGCTTAAGTTCTGCAACCGCCAATATTGTGTCGCCGGCCCGAACCACTTCGCCGGCCCTGCGAATAATATCCTCGCCTGGCCTGCGTAAGATTGTCTGATTTGCTTGGCACTGAATCGGGATCACGATGCCATCGAACGGCGCCTTCAATTCTACCGCACGACGTGAATTAAGCGCCTCAAGCTGTTTCAACAATCCATCCATTAACCTCTCCTGAACTGCTGCTTCTTTTCGTATTACATCGAGGGCGCTGTCTACTGAGGGATGTGTTAGCTGGAGCCTGGAAAATTCGTCTAACCTTTGTTTGGCCATTTTCAAATCCTGCTCAGCCTGCTCTAGCATGAGCTGATTTTCTTCCACCTTCTTAGCCAGGCTGTCATACTGTACCTTCGCTTTCTGCAATTCATAAGGTGCGACCGCTTCTTCTTTAAGCAACTCCTCGGTAATTTTCACCTCGGCCGCCAGATCGGCCAGTAGTACACTGTCAGATGCTATTTGCGCTTTCAATTCATATATCTGAAGCCTTGTTTGGTCTGCGTCAACGAGGAATCTTCTCATCTCCGTGGCGCGATTAATCTCTCGATCAGCCTCATCAGCCAGCAGAACTTCTTGTGTGGGGACCAGTTGAGCTGTGAGGTGTTCTATCTCTGCTAAGGTAGCATCTAATTGTGATTTCAATTCGGCCTCTAACACGCGCTCATTTTCAAGGACAGTGTCGATGACAGCTACTGTTTGTCCGGCGTTAACCTGCTCGAACAAATTGACGCGGACGTTTGTCAACCTCCCCGTGCATGTGGCCGAAATCTGACGGATTTGTCCCCTTGCCATACCTAAGACTTCAAAGCGTTGAACGCGGCGAGAAAAAAGTCCGATTACGCATGCCACAGCCCCTAACCACACCAGGATAGGAAGGAGGTGCAGACGCAAACGAAACGGATAATTTCTAAGGCTTATCCTTTTCATAAACCCTAAACCTCCAGCAGCTTTTCCTGCATTGTCAGGCTGATGTTCTCAAGGCCCTCGACTTTTTGCAACTCGGATAACATTTGTTGGTTTCGCTCAGCATTTCGTATCATCAACTGGTAGGCATATTCGACTTCGGATACGCCGAAGCCGCTGTCCTGCGCCGATATGAGAGTATAACTGCCGCAGAAGCGTCTGAGGATATCGGGAATCGGGCTTTCGGGTCCAATATGGCCTCTAACAGTAAACCGTAAGAAGCCGTTGTGTGGCTGATGTGATCCGAAAGCTGTCACATACAGATATATGATGATAAGGCTCAGAATAATCGTCCCGACGATAGCGACGGCATATCGCTGAGAGCCTGCCGCCATGCCAACTACCAGTGAGCAAAAAATGAAAGCTATGTCCCTCGTATCTTTAATGATGTTACGAAAACGTATAATTGCTAAAGCACCCATTAGTCCGACAGCGGTGATGATACTGGTGCCGATGACAGCCATGACCATTGCTACGACAACTGTGATTATAATCAGCGATTGTACAAACGACCTTGAATAAGACATGCCGCTGTGAGTGAAGTAATAAACCCAGGCCAGAGCTTGTCCGAGAACAAAGGCCAGCAATAGAGACAAAAGAATTGCCTCAGGTGTAAAAATTCCCCCGGATGAGGGAGTGCCTTCCAATATTTGCCACATTCTATCCATAATTACTAAAAAGTTAACTGGGGTACATAGAACTCTAATAAACGTGAGTCTGTTATTGACGAGGCGAACTTTGAGATTGATTGCGCCTCCAAGTTGAAATACTTGACCATTTGGCTCAACCAGGCAGGATAGCTGTTCGTAAACTTGATTTCCAAAATCACTCCGCCCAACGTAAAGGGATTCCGCTGCCAGCCTATTCCACCAAGTCTGACTTCGGGCCGGTTCGTAACACAATATGCCAACTGTCGATCAAAGGTTACTCTTACTCTGTTTTCTGAAGTTCCTTCGAATGCCTGCCGCATGTACCGGATAAGCACCATAGGCTTGGCTCCGATAGTTTTCATATACAACTGGAACTGGTTGATTGTGCCTATATCGGCAGTATAGTTCTGCGGTGGTAGAGACAAACCTGCAAGCAGGGTCGGTACGTCGTGATCCATAACTCGTGCCCTGCTTTTGTTAATAATAGTATTTATCCGCCGTTTGATTTCAAAAAAGCGAGGATAATCCGGCTCATCTGTATAACTGCGGATGCGCAGCTTAAAGCGGTTTTTATGTCCCCTCATACTTTCCTGGCAAAGTTGCAGAATATCAGAGTCCAGATAAAGGCTTACAATCGGATAGTCACCGCTTCTCTGTAATTTACAGTACCGGTCCACTTCTAAGTATGGTTTTGTAAACTCTGCGATCGCCTTGGCCTTTGACTCGCTGATGTGATATTTGAGCTCATGGCGGCACGAAAGAGTACGGTCGGTCAATTCGACTGGTTTTTTTACCTTGTCCGTTTTGCTTTTTACCTGAAGAGAACTATTATTTTCCGTTGAAGTTTTTATCGTTATCTTCCTTCAAACTTTACAACTATCGTTATCGCGCCATTGAGCATTAAAAGATGCTGAAATTACCGATTCAATTTCTTATCTAATTATAAGCATCTGCCTTTATTATCGGACAATTCCCATGCCTTGGGATTCGCAAAGCTAACGTTTAGCTCTGTTAGTCCTGCTTCTACACTATTTATTAACTATAATATTCCGACAAATTATCTTATCTATTCTAACATATTTGGATTGGTTAAGTCAATACTATTTTAATTCTCGATATTATGCCATTGACTTCAATTTGACGGTTTTTACTTGACTGTGTGGCAATACTCCTATTAAATCCTTATTCTGGTCGATTTTATTTTATCGAGAAGGTACTCTTGATAGACTTGGAACTGGATATTTCGGATTCTTTTGTTGCTCCCTGCTTGTGCGATGGCAAATTTGCCTCAGATAAAAAGGACAGGAACGACAGCTTTGTGTGAGAATGACAGGAAGATATATTTATGGCTGAACAGATTGTAAAAGTTGGGATTGTTGGTTTCGGCACTATAGGCACCGGTGTTGCAAAGCTTATAACCGAAAATGCTGATGCGATAGCGGTCAGGACTGGTATTCGGTTGGAGCTTGCCTGTCTTGTCGATATAGACACGACCTCTACACGTCCGGTAAAACTGCCCAATGGTGTCCTTACCGATGATCTGAATAGATTATTAAACGATGATACTATTCAAATAGGTGTAGAGACGATCGGCGGGACAGACATCGCAAAGGGTGTCCAGTTAAAGATGCTTGAGGCAGGAAAGGATGTGGTCACCGCCAACAAGGCCCTGCTGGCTGAATACGGTAATGAGTTATACAAAGCCGCTCACAAGAACGGCCGCTGTATAGCCTTTGAAGCGAGTTGTGCAGGCGGAATACCTATTGTCTCAGCCATCCGAACAGGATTGACGGCGAATAATATCACCGCGATGTATGGCATTGTCAACGGGACATGCAATTACATCCTCTCGAATATGACATTTAAGAATGAAGATTTTAGCGAGGCTTTAGCTCAAGCACAGGAAAAAGGCTATGCCGAAGCAGACCCGACACTGGATATCAGCGGCGGTGATAGTGCCCATAAGCTGGCTATTTTAGGTTCTATTGCCTTCGGATGCGAAATTGCACTCGAAGACATCTATGTCGAGGGTATTGAAGGAATTTCGAGGGACGATATACGCTACGGCGGCGAAATGGGCTATCGTCTCAAATTGCTGGCGATCGGACAAAAGGATGAGCAAGGCAGGATTTCTCTGTGTGTGCATCCTTCTTTTATTGCCATGGATAACTCGCTGGCCCGTGTAGAGGGACCATTCAATGCCGTCAGCATATTTGGCAGTGCCGTTGGTCAGGTGACTTATTACGGCCGCGGCGCTGGGATGATGCCTACTGCCAGCGCAATTGTTGCTGATATTATTGATGTTGCCCTGGGTAATTCCGCTACTACTTTTCGTCAATTGAATTTGCGGCCCAGGAACGAATCCGCCCGGTTTATAGAGAACATAGATAACAAAGTAAACAGGTTTTACATCAGAATAATGTGCAAGGACCAGCCGGGTGTCATTGCTCAGTGGAGCAGAGTGCTTGCTGACAATCAGATAAGCATATCAGGCGCCATTCAGCATGAAGGAACGGGCCCGGACAATACCGTACCGGTAGTAATCGCAACGCATCCTACAATGCAGAAAAACATTACTGCTGCGTTGGAAGATATGGAAAAACTTGATGTCATCGGTGGAAAACCGGTTTGTATCAGAATCGTAGACATTCCGGAGGACAAGGATTGACTACAAAATATGTCATAATTATTCCTGACGGAGCAGCGGATGAACCGCTCGAGCAATTCGCTGGCGAAACAGTCCTTGAGGCTGCTGAAATCCCCAATATGGATAAAATCAGCACCTTAGGCAGGCAGGGGCTTGTCCAGACGGTTCCTGACGGTATGGAACCGGGCAGCGATGTCGCTCAGATGAGTCTGTTAGGCTACGATCCTCAGCGGTATTATTCCGGCCGGGCACCGATCGAGGCGGTGGCGCGTAATATTAAATTGTCACTGGAAGACTGGGTTTTCAGGTGCAATTTAGTGACGATTGCCGACGGCAAGATGGCGGATCACAGCGCCGGGCATATCCCAACTGTGGAGGCCGGCAATTTAATAAAAGAGTTGGCTGAGCAGCTTGGCAACGAGCAGATTACTTTCCATACCGGTGTAAGCTACAGGCACTTGTTGGTTTTCAAAGGTATCAATTTCGATGTTCAGACATATCCTCCTCACGATTATATCGGTAAGGCGATAGAAAAGATCTTACCTCGCGGCAAAGGTGCCGAACTTCTGATCGACTTGATGGCTCGTTCACAGCAGCTTTTCACCAATCACGACATTAACAAGGTTCGAAGAGACTTGGGAGAAAATCAGGTCAGCTCCATCTGGCTTTGGGGACAGGGCAAAAAAGCCCAGATGGAACGGTTCCAGAAGCGCTTTGGAATCAAGGGAGCGGCGATTACCGCCGTGGACCTTGTAAGAGGTCTGGCAAAGCTGATCGGCTTCGACTTAATCGATGTTCCGGGCGCTACTGGCTTCATCGATACGAACTATCAGGGCAAGGCTTCTGCCGCAATCGAGGCGCTTGAGAAGTACGACATTGTTTTTATCCATATCGAGGCGCCAGACGAGGCATCACATAGTGGCAACGCCGAGATGAAGAAAATGGCTATCGAGCAGGTCGATAAACATATCGTCGGGCCTGTGCTTGAGGCGCTGCAGAAATATGAAAGTTGGCGGATACTCGTCATGCCGGATCATCCGACTCCTGTCAGAACCTGTGGCCACTCCGCCGAGCCGGTGCCGTTTGCAATGGCGGGCGACAGTATCAGCGGCATCCTGCATACCTCCTTTGGGGAGACGAATGCCGCCAAATCGGGATTCAGAATAGACAACGGTTTTGAGCTGATGGAGTATTTCTTGAAGAGCTAAGTCTATTGACCATCCAAGCCGAATTCATTAAACTAATATAAAAGGATACATAGTAACAGGTTAATTATGGAAATCATTGTACAAAAGTTTGGCGGCACATCGGTGGCTGATGCGGAAAAAATTCGCCAGGCTGCGAAGCGAGTCATTAAAACAGTAGAGAAAGGTTTTAGTGTGGTAGTGGTAGCATCGGCCCGCGGCAAACAGACCGACCAGCTCGTTGCGGATGCTTTAGAGCTGAATCCAAATCCGCCGAAACGCGAGATGGACCAACTGCTCAGTACCGGTGAGCAGCAAACGGTTTCGCTTTTCGCGATGGCTCTCGATGCTATGGGCTCTGATGCCATTAGCTTTACGGGCAGCCAAATCAGAATGATGACCGATAGTGTCCACACAAAGGCGCGGATTATCAGTATCGACGCCGAGCGAATTCACAGGCAGTTGGAGCTGGGTAAGGTTGTTATTGTCGCAGGCTTTCAGGGCATCGATGAGCATGAGAATATCACCACGCTCGGCCGAGGCGGCTCGGACACGACCGGAGTTGCACTGGCTGCTGCCCTGGGAGCCAAACTTTGCGAAATTTATACCGACGTCGATGGCATCTATACCGCGGACCCGAGAATATACAAAGATGCGATTAAGATGAAACAAATCAGTTACGACGAGATGCTCGAGATGGCCAGTCTCGGAGCCGGCGTTATGCATCCCCGGGCCATCGAGTTCGGCAAGAAATATGATGTGACAATTCACGTAAGAAGCAGTAGCGAAGATATAGAGGGAACAATAATTACTCATGAGGTGCCACAGATGGAAGGTGTAGTAGTTTCAGGCGCGACAATACAGAGAGATATGGCAAAGATCAGCCTTGTAGGCGTTAAAAACGTACCGGGCAATGCCGCAAAGGTCTTCGCTCATCTGGCGAAGGCCAGGGTGGTTGTCCATGACATCGTTCAGACGGAACTCAGTCCGGAAAAGGCGAACTTATCTTTTCTGATTAATGTTTCGGATTTGATCGCCGCCAAGGAAGCTGTGGAGCAAATCAAAGACGAGATTGATTGCCAGGACGTTTTCGTTCGAGGGGACATTGCCGAGATTTCTGTCGTCGGCGTCGGGATGCGAAGCCACTACGGCGTCGCTGAAAAGATGTTCGGGGCTTTGGCGGAAGCTAAGGTCAATATCGATTCGATTACGACCAGCGAAATTCGTATCAGTTGCTCTGTGAACGAGGACCAGGCCGAGAAAGCCCTCGAAGCCGTTTGCGGAGCCTTTGAGCTGAACAAACCCGCTGAGACGCGTAATGCGTGATTTGTTTCACCCGGCTCGATTCACAATTTAGTGACAGCCGAATGCAGCCTGAACAGGACAAAACCGTTTTTGCCATGAGCAGACGCCGGAAGAACGGCATCGTTTTTCTGTGCCTGCTGGCGGTCATGTTCTTTATCTGGCTCGACCACAGCCTGATCGGCCACAGCCGGCAGTTAACGCCCAAATCCGAAGAACAGGCGAAAGCCTCCGACGCCGAAAAGTATCACGGCAAAACTTTCGCCGTAGTAAACGTTGTCGACGGCGATACATTCGATATCGATATCCCGGATAGCCGATACGACCGCACTCGAATCAGACTTTTAGGGATCGACACGCCTGAGACTTACAGCGAACAATCCAGCGTGATATACTTCGGCCCGGAAGCCGCGGAATTCACGAAGAAATCAGCCCTCGGAAAATCCGTCACCGTTTACCTCGACGCTCCGAATCCCACCAGAGGCAAGTACGGCAGGCTCTTGGCTTATGTCGAATTGCCGGACGGCAGATTCTTAAATGAAGCCCTGCTGACCGAAGGCTGCGCCTACGCAGATTCGCGTTTTAGCCATAGTTTCTACAACAAGTACAGGCAATTGCAATCCCTTGCCCGCAGCGGCAAAAAAGGCCTGTGGCAAAACGTCACCCCCGACCAACTACCCCAATGGTTCCGGTAGGAACGACATACAAATGGGTGATTCAGGAGCGTGAAATTGGCTTTGTTTTGGGTTTGTTTTCTTCGACTCCGCCAGCCGGTTTATTGTCATAATCTCCTTTCATAAAAGACGTTGCGCCCATTTCGGCCCGGCGCAAATTGGCTTTGTTTTTTCAACCCAGTCTTCAACCCCCAGCGCAGGTCTGGGGGCTAATCGAAATTGGCTTTGTTTGGCTTTG
>CAYTNN010000118.1:12762-14234 GCA_964439135.1 uncultured Pirellulales bacterium | reverse complement strand
CTAAGGAACCAGCCGCCGATATTTATGGTAGTATTAGTAGTATTGTGCAGTTCGATCCAATCCGGATCGCCGGCGTGTGAATGAGCTAAGAGTTCATTGATTACGACCTCGCCAAGTGCGGGAATCTGGCCCGTATCGTCCAAGCCGGGCGAACCGCCGGGATTGGCGCTGGGGCGCCAGTTGTTTTTACTGTCCCATTGATTGATTTCTGTGCTTGTTGGATCCTTTACGGTTAGAGAGAAATCCATCCCATCGGTAATGTCGTACCAGCCGTCTTTATAACCGAATTCCAGAATCGTGCTGTTGGTCGAGTCATCCAGTTTTAGGTTTTCTCCGCTGTTGGATAACTGCCCGTCGTATGGGCCCAAGACTTGTACGCCGCCGGGCACGGTGTATCGCGAAGCAAAAGCTGCTTGATTTTTCACGACCACGACATAATCGCCGGCGGGTAAAGTTATGCCGGACAGGTCGAAAGAAATTCCGTCTGTAAATTTAACGCCGGTTAAGGCAAGCGGGGCGGTTCCTATGTTCTTAAGCTCGATGTACTCATACTCCTGGCTATCAAAAACGCCTCCTTCTACCGGATTGTACATCACTTCCGTAATCCGCAAATATCTCTGCTGGTCGCTCGGGTCGCCGGGGTAAGTAAGGGTGTTGACCTGATTCCCGTTGCTGTCGAGGAGGTTTATCGTTTCTCCCCAGCTTGAGAGATGGCCTTTGTAGTTGCCCTGTACGAATAATTGCAGGCCGCCCCTCGGATTTATCGTGCGGTTGCGGAAGGCCATGGCATTTGGCGTGACGTAGAGTTTGCCGTATCTTGGTATGACGGTGCCGGGCGGGAATAGATGTTCTACGCCGCCTTGCAGAGACCAACCGGAAATATCAACCTCAAAAGCGTTCGAATTTGACAGCTCAATGTATTCTTCGTCCTGGTTGCCGGAGACGGGATTGAAATCAATCGAATCAAAATTAATAGTAACGCTTTCCTGCTGGGCGTCGGGAATGCCGGCGTTCTCGTCATAACCGGGATTGTGGATGCTGTGATTTTCGAACAGGTGCTGGCGTCGGACCGTCAGATATTGGGTCTTTATTCTATCGAGGTCACTGTACCATCCGCTGGAGCCCAGTTCTATGTCGAGCTGAGCTCTCAATTCGTCAATTCTCTTTTCGAACTTGCGTTGTGGTAAAAACGTATTCGGTGGCTGGAGAAGCTCGTCCATTAGCGTTCGCAGCCGGCGGAGATACATCCGGCGAATTATTTCGTTGTCGTGAAGGGCGTCGATCAGGCAGTTCCACTGGCGGTCATTTTTTTGGTGCTCGGAACATCCGTAGAACGGATGGCTTGGCGAGCGTATATCCCCCGGCCAGTCCTGATCGGCGATGACACCGCCTATACCGTTGTTAATACCGAAAGTCAGGTCCTTGTCCCAGGGCAGGAACATCCACTCGTTCGTGCCGTCTGGATTATTTAC
>CAYTNN010000118.1:0-12662 GCA_964439135.1 uncultured Pirellulales bacterium | reverse complement strand
ACGTCCAGGTAGCTGCCGTTGCGCCTGACGTGCATCGGGAACGAAAGGCTGCCGGGCTGGCCGGCGTTAACGTATGTTTCCCAGCCCAGGACCTGGCGTATGTAGGTTGGCTCGTTTCCACGCTCGTTCAGATTGATATCGTTGACGCGCGGCAGGCCGGGATCGAAGCGAAAATGATGGCCGTCGTTGAATTCGAACCTTCGTCCGTGAGTAGTGTAGCCGCCGCGAAGGCGTACAAAAACATTGTCGTAGAATTCGCCGTCATAGAACACGGATGCCCGGGTGCCTGATCGGCTGCCTGCTGCGCCGGTATTCTCGACGAAGTACTGAAAGATCGGCAGCTCAGTGTGAATGGACGGATCGGCTACCACCGTGCCAAAATATTCAGGCGATTGTATTCTGCCTTCTTTCACGAGAAAAAGAGGGCTATGGGAGATATTGTGCTGATCATACGAAATAACCTTCCAGCGGACCATGTCACCGGGACCGTATTTGTCGGCATCAATGGTACCGGCGTATATATTGTCATTGGCCGCCCCGTCATTGTGAAGCCCGTCATCGAACATCGTTACGCTGTTGCCACCGCCGAAGTTGATATAATAGTTCAGTGATACTCCGGAAACAGGTTCGAATGTCTCTGTCACCTCGGCCCTTATAATCAGGTCTTCGTTGGCGGCCGGCTGTGGGGGATTCTCCGTGACGTTGCGGATGGCCGGGCCGAGGTTTGGGACGACGCCGCTGTTTTTTTCGCCGGGAGTGGGCATTTCGAAGTAGCCTACTGCGGTTGAAGAAAGATCGAGCGATTGAATTTCCGTGGCAATCAGCTCCGGCAGAATCAGCAGGTCCGAGCTGCTCAGGCCATTATTCAGGCCGTGAATAGCCAGCACATTTAAGCCTACAACGAGTACATCCGTGTAAGCGCTTATGTCAAAGTCCTGAAAATTGACGGCAATATTGTCACTCCGGTTGGCGTTGGCTCCAGAATTCCACGTCAGCTCGTTCTGAAGGGGGGCATTGTCCCCGCCTAACTCACGGCCGTTCAGATAAGCGACAAAACCGTCTTCGTATTTCAAACGCAACGTCAGCTCGTTGATGACCGAGACATCCGTGACGATAAACGGAATGCGCACGTATACCGTCTGATTGACGTTTCTCATCGCGCGAACGTCAAGGCCGATCAGGTCTCCGTAATCGTATCCGACGCCGGTGTTGCCCCTGAGCCATTGCGAGTCGTCGAATGCCGGTTCGGTCCATGTCAGGCCAAGCGAGTCATCTGTTGGAATCAGTGCCGATGCAGGTGTGAACTCCGCTATGAGCGTCGTTTCGATAGCAAGACTGGCCGCACTACTGCTCGGTCCGTAAGAAAAATCGCCAAATTGCTGTGGATACTCGTAAGCATTCTCGATCGTTTCACCGTCAGGTTTGACGAGCGCCAGAAAGCCGGCGCTTCCGGTGAGCATGAAGTTGGTATGCAGCTCATCATCCGGATCATCCCGGTTCTTTCCTGAAGCGAAGATAATCATGAACTTCTCTGGTTGGATATTTATGGATGGGAATTTCCATTGTCTCAGATTAACGGTGCTGTCAGTCAGATACCAGCCGTCCAGGTTGACTGTTGTATCCGTAGAATTGTATATCTCGATCCAGTCGGACGAATCGCCGTCTTCGTCCAGAAGCTCCCCGTCGTCCAGCGGCGGCTTACTGCCGTTGATCGCCATAAACTCACTGATAATGAGCGAAGGGGCCTGCACCTGCGATTCCTGTGCCATGAATGCATAGTCAGATAGGTGTAGTGCCGAGCGATTATCATCCACCCATTGTTTGGGCACAAATCCCGGATTGCTGAAATCGGCCCCGCTCCCGGAATTTGAATCTCCCTGAAGATACGGCATCTGAGTGAACACGAGCAGCCCGACAGACATTAATACCAGCGACAAAAGCGCTTTTGGTATCCATCCGTGGCTGTTCGACTTTATGCCATACTCGTTCTGTAGGTTGCCGATTGTCATATGATGATTTAGCTGCATTTCAGAACTCCTCGAAAGGCGGAACGACCGCCGAAAGTTTCTTTCCATTGCTTTGTACGTAAATCCACCACCCGGGTTCGGATAAGCGAGACCTCGAACAGCGACTTAAGTGTGTCCTGTTTCCAAAGCGGCGGCCTGAATAATTCACTTCGTACGTTTTACACATTTTATTAAATCAAGCAAACGGAGCCTATACCGAGCCAATCAGTATAGGCCCCGAACTGTTTAAACTTTTTTCATAACCACCGAGCACGAATTCATGAACGCCCATTACCACGCAGGCCAGATGAGTTGATCACAAAAACGAAAGAAGCTATATAAACGATTTTCTGAACACAATAATCCTTGAAAATAATGAAATTGGGCAATACCTGAACATTCTCTTATATTTTAAGGCAAGACGAATGGGAAAATGCCCAACTTCACCAAATTCTATCTATGTCTAACCAGGACAATTGTTTATGGTTTGGCACTACCTCCTTCCAAAAGTCTCATATCAGGCTTTAGATAGAAATATGAAAATTCAGCCATAAAGAACATATTTTATCATTTTATAGCAGATTTGAAGCTTCTCTTCAAGGAAAATCTTATTCGGACCTACGGTTTTTTCATTCTTACAGTAAATCGCAGTAGCTTAGAGCTGCGAGAGCATCCTTTATAAAATACTTTTTAGGCGTTATGGCGATGTTATTTAGCCTCACTCGTTGGCTGGTCTTGTTATGCAGCATCTTAACTATAATTTTGAGCTATTTTGCTGTTGCCATAAAATAGATTTGGATGTATAATACGACTATGAATAGAGTAAGGTTTGGATAACGCAGGAAAGTACGAAATTTAGCAGAACAGAATATAGGCTTTGCGCATCCCATGGAGTAATGACAGAATACTGAGGAGTTTGATTATGTACAAGCGAAAAACAGGTGGTTTTACGTTAATTGAACTTTTGGTTGTTATAGCGATCATCGCTATCTTAATGGCGATTCTGATGCCGGCATTGCAACGGGTAAAACAGCAGGCCAGGACAATAAGTTGTCGGGCCAACCTCAAACAATGGAACCTCTTCTTTTCGATGTACACCGAAGATAACAACAGCAGGTTCCAGGCTGGTATTGGAGACGGACATACGTACCATTGGATGAATGCTCTGAGGCCGTATTATAAAAACGATCATCTCATACGCTGCTGTCCTACCGCAATGACTCCGTTGTACGACGAGAATGGCAATTTGGGGGCCCAATTTAATGTGTTTTCAGCCTGGGGTCGATTCTGGGGCCAGGGCTATTCCGAGGAAGGTGACTGGGGCAGTTACGGTATAAATGGCTGGGTGGAAGATCCGCCGCCATCAGAGGCAACGGTTTATGAAGGTTTTGAAACAGTTAATAACTGGAGAACTCCCAACGTAAAAGGTGCCGGCTGTGTGCCTCTTTTTATGGATGCACTAAGATTCAATGTCTTCCCGAGACATACTGATACCCCGCCGGGTACCCAGGATGAGGCATGGGCGAGCCAGGAGCATATGAAACGTATCTGTATCGATCGGCACGATGCGTTTATAAATATGGCATTTCTGGATTGGTCTGTAAAGAAAGTCGGTCTTAAGGAGTTGTGGACTTTGAAATGGCATCGAGCATATCCCACAGCCGGAGCCTGGACTTTGGGCGGCGGTGTACAGTCGACCGATTGGCCCGAATGGATGAAAAGGTTCAAGGATTACTGAGAATGACCGCTTCATAAACCGCCGGCATTGGATCATTTTATGAGAATCTCTTTTCTGCTAAGTACCTGTTAGAACTTGCATATACCGGAAATGCGTTTTTTTAAGCAAATCCAACCGCTTTTTTCTATTTCTATGCTGTTTTCTTTGACAGAAATGTGGGTAATGAGGTATATGCCCCGTTTGTTTCAAGGTATTTTACAGGACGCCTTAGCCGGCGCGCGGAGTGGTTACTAATCGACTCGAATACCCTGCTGCTCCAGCCATGTCTTTAAGTCACCCATCTCGTTATTGAAAATCTCGTTGTCATAATCTTCTTCGAGCTTGTGGATGTTGCTTTCCAATTCCGGCTGCTCCTGAACAACATCATCCAGTTTCTTCTCGAACTCATCGCTCATAGTCATCAGGTCGTCGAAATCCATTTCCAGTTCCAGCATGCCCGCAATCCTTCTTGTTACCGCCTCTATGCACTTGGGATTGTTTCCCTGCACGTAAGCGGGAATCGCAGCTACGAGGCTTACCATTTTGATATCTCGTTTGCTGCAGTTGGCGGTCAGATAAGTGACGATACTGGCGGGGCCCTCGTAATTGGTGAATTTAACGCCGAAGTGCTGGAACGTCTCTCTGAGTCCGGATTCGGAGACGGAGCAGAAAAGTCTCGGCTCACGCGTATGGGGCACGAGGCCGGCTACGCTGCCGATGAAATATATCATCTCAACGCCAAATTCCATACACATCGAGAAGATACATTCTGAAAAATCTTCCCAGTTCAGATTGGGCTCTTTGCCTAAAAAGATTATGAGATTGTCTTTTTCGCTGCAGAAAAATGTGTTCGAAGGGATCTCATAAGACTCGATGATGCCGTCCTTTATCTGCGTGTGCGGGCGAAACAACGCTGTTATTTCCATTGAGCCGGGGAAGCTGTAAATATAAAATCCAGTCGGCTCGATTTCTGCAAAATTTTGGGCGCCCAGCTTGTCGATAAGGCACTTAACGGTACCTGTCGAGACTTCACCGCCATCCATCCAGCCCGAGAAACCCAGTAACAGCCGGGGATTACGCAATTTTGGCTTCTTATAAATATTCAGCTTGTCAGATGCCATGTTTACTCCTTATACGTTGCATTTCACTCTTTTACTCCTTATCGGCACGAGAATCCAGATATATTTGGCAATTCTGGATTTTGTGCAGAAATGCTGAGTTCCATTCCGTACAACGAAGCCTTCCACCACCTTTCCTCCCGATCTCCTCCAGCTCCGCACAGGGCATGCGATATGTGGTACCTAATTCTCAAATATCTGCATGTAGAAATATTGCCCAGCCTTAACTAAATCCGTGGGGCTTAAGGTTATTCTTTCTTTAAGTTCTTCAGGGGAAAACCTTATTTCCAAAGGGGGACCGAAGGGAATCTCCTCCTTCTCTATTTCCAAAATTGCCAACTTTCCTTTCGCTTTTAATAAGCGTTTTACTTCTTTGAGGAAGCCAACTACTTGATTTTCTGAAAATCCATGGAATACTGTGGATAGGTAAATCAAATCTATGGAGGATCCTTCCAGCGTTGTCTGTCCTGTTATGTCTCCCACAAATGGCTCAATAACAGTTCCTTCCGTCTCCGATCGTAGAATTTCTATCAGAATCTCATCGGGGTCCAACGCATAGACTTTGCCTGTATCTTCCAGTTGTTCGGCAAATTCCTTTGCCATGTAGCCATTACCACAGCCTGCATCAAGAATGATCTGTCCAGGATGTATGTTGAGCGCATTGACAATCATGTCTTTATCCAAGAATCTTTCAGTGGATTTTGCTCGGTCGTGGTGTTTTAAGTCTCTAATGTTTTCGCATTCTGCCATATAGTATTCCTTTCTCGCGCAACATAACAATATGCAACACGGTCTATTAGCAACTTAGCCTGTCAGACATAGAATGTCAAGATAGAAACGGCGAGTGGCGTTTAGGACCACTTTAGTGTGAAAATGCAGGAAATGCTTTGTGAAGATCCAAGAAAACGAGTAGAATAACACATATGAAAACAATTGTTCGATTCAAGGGACAAAATCGACTTACTGGTGATCGGGTGACTACCACTTGGCCCAATATACAAGAAGGGGAATCGTAATGGCACAAAGTATAGATCGTCGAGATTTTATCAAAAAGTCGCTGCTAACTCCTGCAGCAGGTGCATTGGCACTGAGCGCTACGCAAAATCCGGCCCTGGCCAGAGGTGCGGCAATACAGTCCGGCCCGGCGTCGGAAGCCGAGTTACCAATGGGCAGGATCAAAGATCTTAAGATCAGCCGGATTTTGTTGGGCGGCAATCTGCTGACCCATTTCACGCACAGCCGGGATTTGAAGTATGTTTATAATCTGACTGCGCACTATAACACCGAGGAGAAAATCTTCGAGACGATGGCGCTGGCCGAAGCTCACGGCGTCAACACGCTTGTCATCCACACCGCTCCCGGCGTTGTGAGCATGCTCAAAAGATACCGCAACAAGCAAGGCGGCAAGATTCAGTGGATAATATGCCCGACCGCCCAGGTCGATACGCAGCCGGAGGATTATCGCAAACAGGTCAAGCAACTCGTCGATGAGGGAGTCGATGCGATTTATTTATGGGGAGTTGCCGCCGATCGCCTTGTTTCCGAAGGTAAGGTCGATATGATTGCAAGGGCTGTGGAAATTGCCAAGGAGCACGGTGTGCCCTGTGGGGTCGGAGCGCACGATATGAAGGTCATCAGGGAGTGCGAGCGAAATAAAATCGACACCGATTTCTACATCAAAACGTTCCATCACCACAACTATCCAAGCGCGCCGAGGCCCGATGAGCTGACGAGCATTTATGCCGAGGTCCCGGGCTACTGGTGCAACGACCCGCAGGAAGTAATCGATTTTATGAAAGGCGTTGAAAAGCCCTGGTTTGCGTTCAAGGTCATGGCCGCCGGCGCCATACCGCCCAATGACGCCTTCCGCTATGCGTTTGAAAATGGCGCCGATTTCGTGCTGGCCGGGATGTTTGATTTCGAGATTGCCGAAGATGTACTCATTGCAAGCCGGATACTCAAGGACGTCAAAAGGACTCGACCGTGGAGGGCATAGTCCGGGCAGACTCTTAGCTATTCCGGTTTGCTCCGGCGATGAAAGTAGAAGCAAAAGGCGAAAAAAGTTGCAGTTTTTACAAAAAACATTATAATTCATCAATAAGCGAAGCAAGCGGGACGAGCAGCAGTATCAGGCGTTTTTATAGATGTTTGATTATAGATGAAACACTGATTGTGAGGGCAGAGAAGGCGATGGGCAAAGTTGATTCTGATCAGGAGATTCTGGAATACGCAATTTCCAGAGAGGTGGAGGCGTATTATTTTTACTTGGCGTTAGCCGGCCGTGTGGATGATCCGAAAATGCGGCAGGTGTTTGAAGATTTGGCCGCTGAAGAGCTGGAGCACAAAGCTAAGCTTGAGCTGGAGATGATCAAAACGGGTAAAACCCTGCCGGAGCAACAGATGCCATCGGGCCGTCCTGAGAGTGATTATATATTATCAGATAGCGATTCGCCGCTGGATATGGATTACACGGATATGCTTTTACTGGGTATGGAGAAGGAAGAAGCGGCCTTCAGGATATACGTGAATCTTATACCGAACGTACACGACGAGCAGTCGCGGGAAGTCCTTCTGGCACTGGCCCAGGAAGAGGTCCGGCACAAGCTTCGCTTCGAGACCGAATACGATATGCTGCACAGGAAGACCTGAAAGTCGCTGTGGAAAATGTGCGTAAGGGCACAATAATGTGCGGGTTTGATAAACAGGTGTGTATTTTATTGTCGAGGTGCGGTCATACTGGGCAATGAAAGTCAGGATTCGCCGGCTCCGAACGCCAACAAGCGGGAGCAAGTGTCACGTAAGATAACTCAGCTCGTCGATAATCTGCCGCTGTTTCCAACCGATATCAATCAGCTTCTTAGCTCTGCGGTAAAACCTGCCGAGGACGGAACGGAAATACTCCGGCTGATAGAAAGTGACCCGAAACTGCGCAGCCAGCTTTTGGCTTTGGCACGCTCGTATTTCGGCCGGGCGGAGGATTTCGAGAGTATCGAAGATGCCGTGCAGCACGTGGGGGTTCGGCCTTTTGTGCAGTTGATTGGAATTTCTTACGCCAGAGAAGCGATCCAGCAGGAATTCGCCGCATTGAAATATCTGAACGACTACGTTGACCATAGCGAGGACATTTACATCGCAACCGATATTCTGGGCGGGATTTGCTCACTGCCGAGAGAGCAGCGGCAGATGCACGCCCTGGCCGGGCTCGTCCACGACGTGGGTCGGCTGGCAATAATAGTGGCCGACAACAAAACCAGCTCACGAGTCCTGGGAACTTTGTGGGAGAGGATGGTTTCGGTCGTTCATGAGGAGAAAGCGGAATTGGGGATGGATCACTGCGACGTCGGAGCGAGGATCTGCCGGAGGTGGAATTTCTCGCCGATCATTCAGGAGGCGGTCCTCAGACACCACTCGCCGATAATGAACGGCGACTTCAGCTTCGCCGGCGCCCTCATCTTTCTTTCCCATTTTGTCTCGGCCAGCGACCCGAGCGGCGAAATCATCGCGTCACTACTCTCCTCCAATGTCCTGAGCAAGCTGGACCTGAATCCCGTGGATTTCGAAAAAGCCAGAGACCAATACGAATCCCGCACACAAAAATAGCACGTAGTAGCTTGATAAGTTCATCGATGGTACTGGGGCAACATCTTCCCTCATAACTTACCACCGATGTCATTAGGCTGATTCTCCACAGGGTGTTTCTGTTATTTTCATAATGCTGGCGGTCGTGTTCGGATTTGGCGGAGTGACGGAATTAGCGGCATTTCTTTTATAAAAAAACTCCCTTTTCGGATTTGTATTGTTAATATATGGGCGTGTATGCGCTTATATACATAATGATAGCGTTGGCCGCTCTGGTGACACTGCTGCGGCTTAAGGTTAAGATCGGGATTGCCATGCTGGTATCGGCCTGCCTTGTGGGGGTGCTGCTTCGGGTCTGGCCGGCGGACGTCGGCAGGGCGTTGGCCGAAGAGTGGCACAGCCAGCCTTTGACGCGAACGACCGGCTACCTTTTCGTTTCGCTGACCGCTCTGTTGCTGCTGGTGAACGTCATCGGTTCGGCGATGGAGGAGATCGGCCTGTCGCAACGGCTGGCCCCGGCCATGCAGGGGTTGTTCAAAAGCCGTCGGCTTGCTTTGGCGCTGATTCCGCTGATGATGGGAATGCTGCCGACGCCGGGCGGGATTATGCTCTCTGCGCCGATGGTGCGGGAAGCGGGCGATAAGATCGGCGTCGAGCGCAGCCGGCTGGCCGCCATAAACTTTCTGTTCCGGCATCAATGGGAACCGGTCTGGCCGCTCTTTCCGGCGGTGCCGCTCATTCAAAGCCTGCTCGGCATCTCCGCCCTGACACTCTTCTGCTACCACATCATGCTGACCGGCGCGGGTATTCTGGTCAGTGTTATCGTGCTGCTGATGTTCGGCATCCCGCCGAAACGTCCCGAGCACGAGCCGGCCAAGCGTCACGTGGGTTATCACCTGAAGGATTTTTTTCACGCTTTCTGGCCCATTGTGTTCACCGCCGGTTTGTATGTTGCTCTTGATGTGCCGCCGGCTATCGGCATCTTTTTAGCCATCATCGGGTTGCTGGTAATGCACCGGGTTCCCTTCAAACGATGGTCCGCCGTTTTCAAGGCCGCCCGCGAGCCGGACATGGTACTGCTGATTTTCGGCGCGCTTTTTTTCAAGCTCAATCTCGAAGCCAGCGGCGCGATCGGCAGTGTCGTGGATTTTCTTATAAGCTCCCATGTACCACCTCACGTGCTGCTGTTTTTGCTGCCGATGCTGGTCGGTTTTACCACGGGAGTCACCATGCCTACCGTGGCGATTACGTACCCGTTCCTGATCGCCTTTATCGGAACGGGCCCCGATGTTAAAATGGGGCTCGAAACATTGGCGTTTTCCGGGCTGCTTTTCGGCCTTTGGGTGTCACCTGTACATCTGTGCCTGCCGTTGTCAGCGAGTTATTTCCAAACTTCCCTGCTGAAAATTATTATCAAGACGGCATTGCCGGCGGTCGGTGTCGCTCTGGCCGGCGCGTTGTCGGCTTTCTTTTTCGGCTAAGGGCCATTCGTTCGACAAGGGATGCGAATATGCTTAAAGGTCATAATACGTTTGAAGTAGTTTTTCTTGCCGGTTTTGTTGTCGGCTCTGTGGTGCGCAAGATATTCACGGCCGGACGCAGAGGCGTCAAAGCCGAAAAGAAGTACAGCAGCGTGCTGGATATTATATTGGTCGGCACTGCTGGTGTGGGGATGGCCTTGCCGCTTTTGTATCTGTTTACGCCGTGGCTGGATTTTGCGAATTATGTACTGCCGGGATGGTGCGGCTGGGTTGGGACGGCAGCTTTTGTCGGGGCGATTTTCATGCTGTGGAGATCGCATGCAGACCTCGGCCGCAATTGGTCGGCGACACTACGGATTACGGGACAGCACTCGCTCGTAACGAGCGGCGTATACCGCCGTATAAGACATCCGATGTACACGGCCCACCTGCTTTGGGCAATCGCACAGGGACTTTTGCTGTCCAACTGGCTCGCAGGCTGGGCATTGCTGGTGCTATCCGTTCCTTTGTACTTAATTCGGATTCCGAAAGAAGAACAAATGATGCTCGAACACTTCGGCGAAGAATATCGCTCATACATGAGCCGGACCGGCAGGTTGATTCCACGTATGTAGAAATAAAAAATGAATTGTAGAGTACCTCTATGAGTATACAATCATCGGTGAGTGCAGGTTTATTACCGATTCGAATGAAAGGAAGGACAATCAAATGGATCGAAGAACATTTTTGAAGGCTGTACCGGCTGTCACGTTACTGGCCGGGACAAAGTTAACTGTCGCACAGGAATTGAAGACGATAAATCTCGTTGAACCGCAAAAGGACGGCGGTAAATCCGTGCTGGCTGCGCTGTGGGAAAGAAAGACTACCCGCAACATCGGCACGGAAAAATTATCCGAACAGATGCTTTCCAATCTTCTCTGGGCAGCGTTCGGTATTAACCGCCCGAAGGGACCATCTGCCGGCGGTACGGGAAGAACAGCAGCTTCGGCTAGCAACTCGCAGGAAATCGACCTTTACGTTGCTCTGCCCGAAGGAGTTTATCTATACGAGGCGGATGGTCACCGCCTGACGCCCGTTGCCGCCGGTGACTTTCGCCGAAGGTCCGGCAGACGAGCCGCCGCCAGGGCTCCGGTCAATATCTTCTACGTCGTGGATATCGCCAGGTATGCCAAGGCGCCGTTCCAGGAGCCGGGCCTGAAGAATACCGATGTGCAGAAGTCATATTATTACGTCGCCACGGGTCTTATCGCCTCGAACGTGTACCTGTTCGCCGCTTCGCAGGGTCTTGCCGCTCATTTCCATAATTGCGACAAGACGAACACGCCCAAAGAGTTCAAGCTTCGGCCCGACCAGCACGTGCTCTTCTCCCATACGGTAGGTTATCCGGCGAGCTGAGCGGCCCGGATGCTTTGTACTGCAAAGCGTAGTTGCAAGGAAAACGAGAATGTCAAATAAACTGACTCGGCGACGGTTCTTAAACAAATCCCTAACTGCGTCGATAGCTGCGGCATTGACCAATACCCTCTCAGCGGCAGGAAAATCGTCAGCCGGAAATTTGCCAATACGAAAAATTGGAAAAGTCGTCGTCAGCAGGCTGATAGTCGGCGGCAATCCCATCAGCGGTAATGCTCACAGCAGAGATTTGCCGTACGTATCTTCTTTGATGAGCCGTTATTTCACCGACGAAAAGTGCATTGAGACCCTGCATTTATGTGAGGAGTGCGGCATAAATACCGCCCAATTCCGAACCGACAGTCACATCGTCAGGATTTTGAACAAGTATTGGAAGCAGGGCGGCAGGATGCAATGGATAGCCCAAATCAAGCCGCGAAAGCCCGATATAAGCGATATAATGAACGACATAAGAATGGCCTTCGATAACGGGGCGATAGGGGGTTATTTGCAGGGCCAGGTTGCGGACAACCTTGTGCAGAAAGGCCGGATCGACCTTGTGCAAAAAGCCTTGAAAGATATTAAAGCAAATGGATCCATCGCCGGCGTTGGAGGTCACTCGCTCGATGTTATTATTGCGTGTGAGATAGCAGGAATGAAACCCGATTTTTACATGAAGACTTTACATCGCGGCGATTATTGGTCTGCCAGCAGACAGCCTCAAAACGACAATATCTGGTCCGTTACCCCGGAAAAGACAATCGAGTTTATGAAAAAGGTTCAAAAACCCTGGATAGCTTTCAAAGTCCTGGCTGCTGGAGCAATTCATCCGCAGGAAGGATTCAAGTACGCATTCGAAAACGGCGCAGATTTCATCTGCGTAGGAATGTTCGACTTCCAGGTCAGGGAGAATGTCATCATAGCAAAAGATGTATTAAACATAATAGGTCAATAAAAGGATGGGTAGTTCGATTGCCCAGGCTGAATTAACAGCATTTGTATGATCCCTTCTGTTCGAAGCCGGATTCCTCCACTGTGCGATGCTGCGCATCACTCCGGTCGGAATGACAATTGGGTCTTTTGTCACTTCGTGTGACGGGTAGCTCACCATGTCACTTCAAACGCAGGGCAACGCCGCACATGCCATTATGATTGATGGTCAGCCTCCCATCGAGCGAAAGGCAGATTCCCATGTCGTTTCGACTGAAGGGTAGCCTCTCCAACGTCATTTCGAGCGAATGATATCCTTCACTATGTCACTTCGGGCGAATGATATCCTTCACTATGTCATTTCGAGCGAAGTGCAACGCAGTCGAGAAATCTGGCTACCGTGCGATATCAATCGTACCAGTTACCGGCATTGAGCTTA
>CAYTNN010000117.1:0-14280 GCA_964439135.1 uncultured Pirellulales bacterium | reverse complement strand
ACTATATACTAACGACTAATTCTAACCGCAGATGAACGCTGATAAACGCAGATTTCAAGTCGTATTTTGTAAATAATCAATAGTAAATCGTAAATAGTCATTGGCAAGGTCTCCATTACACGGCGTTCACTATTCGTGCTGTGTTCAGCATTCTGCGTGCTGCATAAAGATATCCAGACAGGTAGGGTGGCGGCTTGCCCCACCAACAAGAAGAAAAAATAGTAAATCGTCAATCGAAAATAGTCAATGACAAAGGACTCCTTTATCCTGTTATCCTGTCAAAAACAGGCTTTTTTTACTTTTTTCCAGAATTATAGGTAACAATTTCCATCGACAAACGCTATTTATAGTGGATTGACGTTAGTTTTCGGCCTTCTTGTGCTCTTATGCTCTTTTCGTCTTGAAAAAACCGAAGAATGAGTTTAGATTATTCATTAATAAGAGATAACAGGCGGAATTAAAGATGCGGTTTTTTAAATTGATTATTTCGTCAAAGGAATGCTTTCGAGAATGAGAATCTTAATAAGACAGTGCTACTTAAATTTTAATTGGGTTGACTGTCCATAATATGCACGGAAATAAGTAAGATGTCCCCGGAATTCCAACTAAAAAAACACCTAAGTGATAAAAAACAAAAGAAAAAGGTTGCAGAGGAAAAGAACTTAAGATACATTATCTAAGATAAAGTGTCGATAATGGAAGCACGAGAGTGGATATTAATTTTAATTTAGAAGGAATGATTATTATGGATACCATTCAACTGAACGATCAAGTTTCTGAGAACCCCCAATATTCTGACCTTGAACTTGGCATCATCCGTGAGACATCTTTGCAGAATCAACCTTTCGAGCAATGTAACGAACCTGATGGTGACGGTGGGTTCGATGACTGTATCTCAGAATAAAATATATCAGTCAGATTTACTTTTCAAATACAACCTTGGAAACCACCTACTAATTTATAATCCAGTAGGTGACCATCGGATGATCTTACTGGATAGCGCTGCGCAACAAGTCTTTAAGATTTGCTTAAATCATACGTTATCTCAAGTTTGTGATCATCACTTGCTTCGCAATCTAAGTAAAAAAAGAATCATCTCCACAGTCTCACGACTTGCTGATTACGGCTTTTTGTCAATTGGAAAACCTGCGATAAGTAATATCTCCCAATCACCACATAAACAAAGTCTTAGTTTGTGGCTACACCTCACAAATAGATGTAATTTCAATTGTTCATATTGTTACATCGCAAAAGACAATGGGCATATGAGTTCTTCTGTAATGAAAACTACTATTTCCAATGCAGTTGAGCAATGCCGGAAACATGGCCTTGAAAATCTCACTATCAAATTCTCTGGTGGAGAACCTCTTCTAGCTATGGATCTTTTGCGGGAAACGGTTTATTTCACAAGAGAACTATGTTCTAAATTTGACATCCACACGAAATTCCAAATTATTTCCAATGGATCATTAATTGACAAAAAAATTACAGATTTCCTCAAGAGTCATATCATTCCAGTTGCATGCTCTCTTGATGGGATTGGGACAATTAATGACCGTCAAAGGATTTACTTTGATAAATACGGATCATTTGCAGCTATAGATAAAGGGATCACCACATTACTTAATTCAAACTGGAACCCACATGTCTTAGTTACCATAACTCCGGAAAATGTGTCTGGATTAAAAGATTTGACACGCTATCTAATTAAACGCAATCTTTGTTTTCGATATGCTTTTGTGAGAGATTTTAATAATAGGAACCTGAAATCACAAGAAACTAAACATATTTCTCAGCTCTTTACATCAGAACTCAATAAGTGTTTCGATGATATCGAGATTAGCATACGAGTAAAACAATTTAATTCTAAAGTAGGCCTCTGCGGTATCAACCTGAATCGTTCAAGCAATTGCATCTGCGGAGTGGGTACAAGTTACGCTGCCATTTACCACGATGGTTCTATATGTAGTTGTCAAATGGCATTTAATGAGCCTCTTGGACATGTTGAGAAAGACGGTATTATCGATTGCATAAGAACTCGCCATTCACTACATGGTTTAAGAGAGAGAGAATCAAATAGTAACTGGCAATGTAATACTTGCATTTGGGCAACAATATGCGCTGGGGGATGTCCAATGTTAGCACAAAAAACCTTTGGAACTACTTTAGTTTCTTCGCCATACTGCCATGCTTTCAAGGAGCTAATACCTAGACTTATACGTATTCGTGGCTTAGCCTTACTATACTCGCAGAATTAATTTTTTTGTCATGGAGTAGGCCTTGAAAGAGTTTGAAAGTTTTTATGAAGAATTCTTAGGTTTAGATTGGCCCAGACGTCCTGTTGTACCGTGTTGCAATCGAGATCTACTTCTATATAATACTTTAATAAGCCCTATTATTGCGGTTTTTTGGAAAAACCAATTAGCAATTTCGTGCTCACCGATTTATTCAGAATCCCTTCAGGCTTTTCTGGCAGATAAATGTATAAATAAACCTGGATTTTCTTGGCTTGTTACCCCAATCCAAGACATTTTAGCAAACATCAGAACTCCACTCTCCATTCAAAAATTTATCCGCATGAGTTACGCTGGGAAAATAACACCCCAACAAGAATGCAATGCTAGAGTTTTAACGGCAAGTGATCGCAATATCCTACTGGACAGCTTTAAAACAAACACAAAGCTAAAGAAAGTGGAAACGGTTTGGAGTTATTACAGCCGCCTTATTGAAGAAGGTCGTGTCTTTGGATTATTTGCAAATAATACAATCGCCTCTTTGTCTTCAATATCAGATATAGTTTGTGGAGGGGGAAACCTAACGGTAGGCACACAGTCAAAATTCCAAAATAAAGGTTTTGGGAAAATGGTGTTGGCATCAGCAACTAAATGGTGTATCGATAACGACGTCTTGCCGATTTATTGGGTAAACAAGAATAATATATTGTCAATCCGCCTTGCCTTGAGTATTGGTTATCAACCGGAAATCGAAGAATCTGTATTTTCTTACAGAGTAGATTAACTTTTCCAAGTGTAATTTATTTACTATTTGCTATTTATTATTATTTTGTGATTCTCAGTGTCCTTCGTTGTGAATAAAAAATCCTCATTTACCCAGGGATAACTAAAGGTGTCCGCCTGCCCCATAGGGGGCACATTTTTCGATGAGTTGTGCTTGCTAATTAATTCGTATATCGTATTGCGTATATCGTATCGCGTGAAGGATTGAGATTGCCGCAGTCGCTGCGCTGCTTCGCAATGACATAGGGGAGAACGAGTTTATATAATTCAAATGGTGCGTTTCAACGCACCCTACGCGCTGCGGGATAAAATGCTCTAACGTATTGATTTGAAAGAAAACCTGCCGAGTGAATCGGCGGGCTAAATATTTTTGGATTGACGTCAAATCGGGGGCACCTTACTTATTCCAGCTTTCATTGAGGGCCATGCAATTGATTATTGTGAAGGCGAATGACAATGTTATGCTATCTTGCGGCACTCCGAGATTCATATCCTATCCGGAAAATTGTGGCCTCAATTGGATTCAGTATTTATAATGGAAAAAATGGCCAAGTTGATAGCAAGGTTTTTAATGGCTGATAAAATAACATAACTTCGCAATGTATCTAAAACACAGGAGTAATGGACATGAACTCAATTGATAAATGTCAGTTGACTGCACAATCTAAGGTTAGTCAAGAGAAGCACGTGAATCTATTGGTCTCAAAAAGGACGTTCATTCTCGTTTTGATCTTGTGCTCAGCAGTTTTCTCGCACGCACAGCAGCCGATCTACCTGGATTCATCGAAATCTATCCAGCTACGTATTGATGACCTGCTGCGACGAATGACGCTTGAGGAAAAGATCGGGCAAATGAACATGCCCTGCTGCTATCTGGGAGTTTTTGGCAGGACCCACGAACAAGGGATTGAGTTTGCGAAGAAATTCGCGGAGGGAACGGTTCGTGATGACCTCGGGCCCGGCGGAGGCTTCTTTACGCTGGCCAACAGCGTTCTTGACCAGGGAACCAAACAGCAGGCGGACGTTTTCAATGCCCTGCAGGAAATTGCGACCCAAAAGACCCGGCTGAAAATTCCCCTTCTGCAGACGGAGGAAGGGACACATGGATTGATGTGTGCCGATGCGACGATCTTTCCCGAAGGTTTGGCAATTGGAAGCATGTGGAATCCCGAGCTGGTGGAGAAAATATATACGATAGCAGCAAGGGAAGGCCGATCTGTTGGGATTCACCAGCTCTTTACGCTGGTTATCGAACCGATACGCGACCCCCGCCTGGGCAGGAATCAGGAGGCTTATAGTGAAGATCCCTACCTGGTTTCATGTATCGCCGGGACAATTGTCAAAGCAATACAGGGAGATAACCTTTCTGCCCCGGATAAATGTGTCGCCGGATTCTGCCATTACCCAGGGCAAAGCCAGCCTTTTGGCGGACTCGAACGAGGAGCAATGGAAATCTCAGAACGGACTTTGCGCAGCGTCTTTCTGCCATCCTGGGAGGCGGCAATCAAAGAAGGCGGGGCATTGGGAGTCATGGCAACCTATCCGGCTATCGACGGCGTAGCAACACATGGTTCTTCACATATTCTGACGGACATTCTCCGGCACGAATTCGGGTTCGAAGGTCTGGTCCTGTGCGAAGGCGGTGGCTTGAGCACGCTGGTGTATGAAGGATTGGCTGAGAATCAAAAGGAGGCGGGGATTCTGGCTCTGAATGCCGGCGTCGATGTAGGAATTTCTTACGAAGACGCTTATTTGAAACCGCTTTCGCAAAGCGTTCGGGAAGGGCTGGTTTCTGAAGACCTCGTTGATCGGGCAGTGCGGCGAATTCTCAGGCAGAAATTCAGGTTGGGTTTGTTTGAAAAACCATTCGTCGATGTGCAGCGGGCGGAAAAAACTGTTCACACAAAGGAGCATCAGGACGTAGCGTATCAAGCCGCAAGGGAAGCTATTGTATTATTGAAGAATGAGAACCAATTGTTGCCTTTGAGCAAAGGCATTAAATCGATTGCGGTAATCGGTCCCAACGCCGATAACGAAAAAAATCAGCTCGGTGACTATACCTCGATAAACGTCACGCAGGACATTGTCACCATCCTCGACGGCATAAAATCAAAAGTCAGCCGGGACGCAGAAGTTCGTTATGTTCAGGGCTGTAATGTTGTCGGTGATGACTTGAACGAGATCAAGCAAGCAATCGAGGCAGCCGGCCGATCCGACGTGGCAATAGTTGTTGTGGGCGAGAATGAATGGCGCACACCGGGCAAAAAGGGAACCGTCGGCGAAGGATATGACGCAGCCACGTTGGAATTGACCGGAATGCAGCAGGAATTGGTTAAAGCGGTATACGGCACCGGAACACCAACAGTTGTTGTTCTCGTCAATGGACGGCCTCTGGCGACACGCTGGATTGCCGAGCATGTGCCGGCGATTGTCGAGGCATGGTGTCCGGGCGAGAAGGGAGGCGCCGCAGTGGCCGATGTTCTGTTCGGAGACTACAATCCGAGCGGACACCTTCCCATTACAATTCCAAGGCACGTAGGACAACTGCCGGTCTATTATAATTATCCTCCATCCAAAAAATACTGGCTTGAAACCGCGTGGGGAAAACCTTACGTCGATATGGACCCGAAACCATTATATGCTTTTGGTCATGGACTCAGTTACACTACCTTTAAATACAGCGACCTTAAAATCACTCCCAGCGAAACCGGCCCGGGTGGCAAGATTTACATTAGTGTCACGATAACGAATTCCGGAAACCGTGCCGGTGCAGATGTCGTACAGCTTTATATCAACGATCCTATCAGTTCCGTTTCCACGCCCGTCAAAGAATTGAAGGGTTTCACGAAGGTCTGGTTGAAACCGGCCGAGTCAAACAAGGTTCAGTTTGAATTGGGTCCCAGGCATTTGTCTCTGGTTAATCGTCATCTCAAGAAAATAGTAGAGCCTGGAGAATTCAAAGTAATGATTGGTCACAGCAGCGATGAAATTGTGTTGCAGGGCACTTTCAATATTACAAACTAATCCCGATATATCGGAGTGGATGAATGAACGTCTTTTATAAAAGAGTTAACCCTGTCAGTAATGGAGCTTCTTATGGAAAGTGATTGGCCAAGCGGATTTCCGGGAATAAACTGGTTGAGCCGGCAGGAGGAAGATGCGGTTGTCGATGTGGTGCGTAAAGGCGCCTTGTTCAGATACTATGGTCCCCAATCCCCCACTCATGTAGATCAATTGGAGGAATATGCACGGACCTTTTACGATGTTGGCCACGCCCTGGCTGTCAACAGCGGTACCGGCGCCTTGTGCACGGCCATGTCCGCCCTGGGGATCGGTCCGGGCACTGAGGTTATTGTTCCCGCCTTTTTATGGGTGGCCACCGTAACGGCGGTGATTCAAAACAACGCTATCCCTGTCCTCTGCGAGGTCGACGACAGCTTCAGCATGGACCCGGATGATCTGGAGAAGAAGATCACCGGGCGCACGAAGCTCATCGCGGTGGTACATATGGCGGGTACGCCCTGTGACATGGACGCGATAATGCGAGTCGCCGACAAACACAAAATCCCCGTGCTTGAGGATTGCGCGCAATGCAACGGCGGTTCGTTCAAGGGTCAAAATGTCGGTACATTCGGGAAGGTGGGGATCTACAGCTTCCAAATCAATAAGAATGTCACGGCCGGTGAAGGCGGTCTCCTCGTCACCGACGATGAGAAACTTTATACACGTCTCATAGCTGCTCACGACCTCGGCGTTCCCTGGAAAAAAGGCCTGCCCGACGAAACCGGCGAGGTCTGCTTCTGGGGACAGGGCCGACGGATGGGAGAGCTGGCCGGCGCCGTCGCCAACGTTCAACTCCGCAAGCTGCCTCAGGTCGTCGCACACATGAAGGCCTCCAAGCAGCGGATAAAAGACATGCTCGGGCAGATGGAAGGCGTTTCATTTCGCAGACTCAATGATCCCGATGGTGATACGGGGCCGTTTCTCATACTCACATTCGATAAAGAATCTTACGCCGTCGGTATTACGCAGCATCTTACGAATAGCGGCATTGAAAATGTTTTCCACCTGTCGGACTACGGCTTACATATCTATCACAATATTCGTTCACTGGTAGAGAAGATCCCTCTCTCGCCGGCAGGCAATCCGTGGTCGCTACAACAGAACGCAGACAGCGTCTTTGAATATAGCAAGGGGACGTGCCCAACGAGCGATGACCTCTTCGAGCGTTCGGTCATAATCACCATCCCATCGCGGCTTACAGCCGAGCAGGAACAGGAAATGACGCAAACCATCAGAAACGCCGTCGTCGCTAACGTGACAAGCTAACGTTTTTATCTGTAGAAGGGAGTCGTTGTGGAACTGAGCTACCTTGACTACGCGGTGTTTATCCTGTACGTCGGCCTTGTCGTTCTAATCGGATTCTGGGTCGCCCGCCGGGAGAAAAAATCCGCCAGAGGCTACTTCCTAGCCGGCAACAGATTGCCTTGGTACGCCATCGGCACGTCGCTGATCGCTTCGAGCGTCTCTACAGAGCAGTTCATTGGCGAAGTTGGATTTGCTTACCGTTACGGCATCTCCGTAGCGAACTGGGAGTGGAGCGTCTTCCCGGCTATGACCGTCATGATCGTATTTTTCGTGCCATTCTACCTTCGAAAACATATCAGTACGATGCCCGAATGGCTGGAGCACCGCTTCGGACCGTCCAGCCGATTCACGTTCGGCATCATCACCATCCTGTCCTACATCTTCATCAACCTGGCCGGCGTCCTGTTCGCAGGCGGCCTGGCCCTGCACACCATTTTTGGCGTCAACCTCTGGCTCGCTATCTTTGCGCTGGCAGTTGTCGCCGGCGCATACACTATCGCAGGCGGCCTGGCCTCTGTTGTCTGGACGGATCTGTTTCAGGCCATCCTGCTCCTGGGCGGCGGCCTGCTCGTATTCTTTCTCGGCCTGCACGAAGTCGGAGGCTGGGAAGCGATGCGCGGTACCGGCGACCGTGCACATCTTATCCTCTCGGCCGACCACCCCGAACTGCCCTGGACCGGCATACTCGTACTGACCGTTTCGACGCATCTTTGGTACTATGCCACAAACCAGTACATCAATCAGCGGGTCCTCGGCGCCAAGAGCGAATGGGATGCTCGCGCCGGCGTCATCTTCGCCGGCTTTCTCGGAATCTTTCTGACCCTGGCTGTCTGCTTCCCCGGCGTGATCGCATACCGGCTCTTCCCAAATTTGGAGAATCCCGATCAGGCTTATCCCCAGGTCGTCAGTCACCTGATCGGCCCACTCGGCTTCGGTATCCGAGGCCTCGTCTTTGCCGCTCTGATCGGCGCGATCATGTCCACCATCGATTCGCTGGTCAACTCGTGTGCGACCGTTCTGACTATCGACTTCTACCAACGATTATGGAAACCGTCCGCTACCGAGCGGGAAATGATTCGCATCGGCCGTTATACTGCTGCGGCGGTCCTGGCCATAGGCGTCTTGTGGACTCCCATCGTCGGCCGATGGGATACGCTGTTTGGATATTTCCAGGAATGCTGGTTCTTTATGGCGGTCCCCATCGTTGTGGTATTTGTCTCGGCTTTATTGTGGCCTCGTTCGAATAACTTCTCTGCTACTGCTACTCTGCTGTTATGCATCCCGATGACCTTGTTGCCGGCCATACTGAAAATGCTGCATGTCGACGTCAACTCATTCGTCCTGGCGGGTATCCTCCTGGTTCCCGTTGTCGCATTCCATGTTGCAACCAGTTACATGCGAGCCGCCCCTGAGCCGGCCAGGGTAAGTCAATGGATATGGAAGCGGCACATGATCTTTTTGCCGAGCGCCGAGAAAGTCGGTTCAAAGCCATGGTACAAGAACCTTCTCCTCTGGTGGTCTCTCGTTGCCGGAGCCTATGTTGCCATCTATATCATCTTCTGGTAACGAATGCTTTGTTTAGCCATCGATGATTTAGTATTGGTTTTGCGATAATACGGTGCTAAAGCAATTCGATATTTCAGAAGAGTGTCTATGAACAATGCAAGCACAACAAAAATGCCTCCATTTTCCTGAGTCGGCGCGTCGGGCAGACGTAATGTGACTCGTTTATTTAGGCATGCTTTTTATGCCCGATTTCTCTTCTCTTTCAATTGAGGAGTATCACAATATTCTGTCATGTGCCGGCATACAATAGTTTTGTATTGAGTGCTTTTCGAAGCAGTTCCACCAGCCCATCAATCGCACAAAAGTCACCTTCTTCATGAATTGAAAAACCCGTTCGGACAAATTTCCCTTAACGCTGCATCCCACGGGTCAATACTGTAAGAAGATCAAAGGCAAAATCAGTTACTTTGGGATGACAAGAAGAAAGCACTCGAAAGATACCTGGCTCGAACGACGTATTTACACGGATGCCGGAACTATATACATATTTTCTTTACATCTGTGGCTGGAAAACCACCAGCTTCTTTTCCAGATCTTATGCTTTTACTTAAATTCGCCGAAATAGTATAATGATGTTTATGAATCCTAAACCTTACAAAAAAAGAGATATAATTTTGGACAGCGTCGCAGACGGTGTATTCACCATTGATAAAAACTGGCATATCACGACCTACAACAAAGCTGCCGAAGAAATTACAGGAATACCTCGGGAAAAAGCGATTGGTCAAGTATGCAAAGATGTATTAAGAGCCAATGTCTGTGAGACGGATTGTGCTCTGCGATATACGATGGATACGGGCAGTCCCGTTATTAATAAGCCCGTCCATATTATTGACTCCGAAGGAAGACGAAAGGCCGTAACAATATCTACAGCATTGCTAAAGGATGACAAAGGTCGGGTTATAGGCGGTGTAGAGACCTTCAGGGATATAACCATTGTCGAAGAATTGCGAAAGCAAGTTCAAGAAAAGTACACCTGTGAAGACATAATCAGTAGAAACCACATTATCCAGGGGCTTTTTAATATTCTGCCACAAGTTGCTGAGAGTGATTGTGCAGTTTTGATTGAGGGCCAGACTGGTACCGGCAAAGAGTTGTTTGCCCATGCTATTCATAATTTAAGTCGGCGTAAAGAAAAATCTTTTGTCGCGGTCAACTGCAGCGCCCTTCCAGAGACTCTATTGGAATCAGAGTTATTTGGCTACAAGGCCGGAGCATTTACAGATGCGAGAAAGGACAAGGTCGGTCGCTTTACTCTTGCTGAGGGTGGCAGTCTGTTTCTGGATGAGATTGGGGATATGTCGCCTGCTGTTCAGGTTAAGTTACTACGCGTCTTGCAAGAGAAAACGTATGAACCTGTGGGGGCCATCTCTTCCGAGAAGGCGGATGTGAGAATCATCGCTGCAAGTAACCAAGACCTGGTTGAGTTGGTTGACCAAGGCAAATTCAGAAGCGATCTGTACTTCCGGATCAATGTAGTTAAATTACCTCTGCCGCCTCTGAAGGACAGAAGTGAAGATATCCCCCTTCTGATCGAACATTTTATCCATCGCTTCAATCGAATCTACAATAAGAATATATGTTGTCTCAGCGATGAGGCTATGGCTGCTATATTGAGCTATGATTTCCCGGGTAATATACGCGAACTCGAAAATAGTGTCGAACACTGTTTTGTTTTATGCCGGGGTGATGTCATAGAAACGCGGCATCTGCCACCCTCAATGAAGAAACCCACTACGGGTGAGGAACCTGATATTAGTACTTTCAGGACACTACGGCAGATGGAAATACTTATGATAGAAAGAGCGCTTCGTCGCAACGATGGCAATCGGACAGCCGCCGCCAGAGAATTGGGAATAAATGCCAGCACCCTATTCAGAAAGCTCAAGAGTCTGAAAATCAGAACCGAATAGACACCTCTTAATCTCTACTTTCACCATTAATACTATACCTAAATACCATACCTATGTTGCATTTTGCAAGACAATAAGGTTCTTTCCTATTGCAAAATGCAATATAATCTCGCCTGAGATTCTTTGTACTCATTTCTTATGTGTGCGTAAGCCCTTATCATTCAATGAATTAAAGACAAGCTTTATTTAGATAGAATCATTGGCATGGAAGTTGCTGAATAGGAATCTGGAGATTGCTTATGAAGGTAGCTTTACCAGTTTGGCAGGGTCAAGTGTCGAGCGTATTCGACTTTGCTCATAAATTACTAGTTATTGAGCTTAAAAATGGTGGGGAAACGGATCGCCAAGAGATCGTTCTTGTTGAACAGAGCGGCCCAGAAAGAGCCGCTATGTTGAAACAGCTTGGCGTAGGTGTCTTAATTTGTGGAGCAATTTCCAGGCCATTGGCAGAGATGATAAACGGTTCGGAAATTCAGGTTTTGCCGTTTGTTAAAGGCTCGGCAGAACAAATTATAAACGCGTACAAGGCTCGCCAATTAAGTCAGCCGCAATATATAATGCCTGGTTTTTGGCCTGGAGCCCGCAGAAGTTTTCGCAGACGCCGATGCTGGAAGGGTGGTCGTAGATAAAAGAAGTTAATGCAATGCTGATGCGGTTTTGCGCAACCGACGGGGTCGGAGTCTAAGGTGAATGAGAGAAGGAGAAACAAATGAAAGTAGCAGTGACATCACAAGGTGAAGAGCTTTCGAGTGAGATTGATCCAAGATTTGGGCGAGCTAAGTGGCTTATCGTAGTGGATACAGAGACAGGAAAGTTTCAGGCACATGACAACACAGTGAATCTAAATGCTACTCAGGGAGCGGGGATTCAGACCGGACAGAACATAGCCAATCTCGATGTTGATGCAGTGATAACCGGTAATGTGGGCCCAAATGCATTTAGGACGCTTAGTGCAGCCAAGGTAAAGATATTTCTTGCTGAGAAACAAACAGTCCAGCAGACAATAGATTCGTTCAAAGCAGGCAAATTGAAAGAGGTAGAGCAGGCCAATGTTGAAGGCCACTGGATTTAGGATGTGCGTTTTTCAGACAGGTACGTAGAGCTATGCAGATTTTCTTAGATTGTATTCCTTGCTTCATTAGTCAGGCACTCGGTGCTGCTCGACTGTCAACTGACGATAAGCTGGTTCACGAACAGGTGGTTCGAGAGGTTCTTATTCTCGCGAATGACTTGGATATGAGTCAGAGCCCGCCGGTCATGGGTCAGAAGATACATCGATTGATTCGTGAATTAGTAGGGACTGAAGATCCATATCGTGATGTTAAGAAGCAATTCAATAATGCAGCACTTCAGTTATATTCGAAAATGCGCGCATACATTATCGAGTCCAAAGACATGCTTGAGACAGCGATACGGATAGCAATAGCGGGCAATATCATCGATTTCGGAGTTAACAGCAAATTACAGGAAAGTGAACTTGAAAAGACGATTAGCGAATGTTTGGCTTCAGAATTCTCCGATATGCAGTTGAAACCATTCCAGCAGGCAATAAACAAGGCCGAAAAGATACTCTATCTTGCTGATAATGCCGGCGAGATTATCTTTGACCGCCTGTTGATTGAGCGGTTACCCATAGAAAAAGTTACCGTAGTTGTCAAGGGATCACCCGTAATCAATGATGCCACAATGGAAGATGCGGTCCTTGCCGGTTTGCCCCGAATTGTAGAGGTGATTGACAACGGCTCTGATGGTCCCGGGACGATTTTGGAAACCTGCTCGGAGGTTTTTGTCAATCGTTTCAAAGAAGCTGATCTGGTGATTGCCAAGGGACAGGGTAACTACGAGACCCTCAGTGATGTAGATAAGAATATATTCTTCGTATTAAAGGCTAAGTGTCCTGTTATCGCACAGGACCTTGGATGTGAAGTTGGTGAGATGATCTTCAGAAAGAGCAAAACATTTAGAAATGCTGTGGATTTAGTTAAGGAGACCGAATAAATGCCAGGTTTTGATGGTACGGGGCCGTTAGGTCAAGGCCCGATGACAGGACGAGGTCAAGGATTTTGTGCCTTGACAGTCTCGGAAGAAGACCCGGGCGAAGTGAAAGGTTTTGCGGGATTGCAAAGTGTGCCCGTTGGTCAAATAAATGAGAATTTCCAAAATGTTGAAAAGGAGGTGATTATTATGCCAAGAGGAGATGGAACAGGTCCTGCTGGAATGGGACCAATGACAGGAAGAGCCGCCGGTTTCTGTGCGGGTTTCCCAGTGCCGGGTTATATGAACCCTGTTATGGGTAAAGCTGGTTTCTATGGTCCCGGCGCGCCGGCATCCGGGCCCTATGGTGCAGGTTCGTATGGTTATGGTGGCCGAATCACTCCGTGGTTTAGCAGGGGCTTTGGTTTCGGCCGAGGTTTCGGTCGGGGCTGGGGCCGCGGTCGCGGCAGAGGCAGATTTGGTTATCGGTGGTAGATATAAATAAGCAGTTAATTGCAGAAAGGATGGATATTATGCCAAGAGGTGACGGTACAGGTCCTGGCGGCCAAGGGCCCGGTACGGGACGTGGTATGGGGCAAGGCCAAGGCCAGGGTAGAGGCAGAATGGGTGGACCGTTCGCCGCAGGACCGGGTGGAAGTTGTATATGCCCGAACTGCGCAGCAGTAGTCTCTCATGTTGCCGGGCAGCCTTGCAATACAAGAAGTTGTCCAAGATGTGGCAAGAAACTGACAAGAGCTTAATCTTATTTCGAAAGGAGATTTATCATGCCAGGTGGAGATGGAACAGGTCCAGGAGGTATGGGACCAATGACAGGTAGGGCCGCGGGCTTTTGTGCCGGCTATCCAATGCCGGGTTATGCGAATCCCGTAAGTGGACGTGGTATGGGTATGGGCTGGGGTCGAGGTCGAGGAGGCGGTTTTGGCCGAGGTCGAGGTTTTGGTTGGGGCAGAGCCGGATATGACTTGCCTGCTTATGGTAGTGCTGTGAATCCATACGCTTATGGCGGTGCTGTGAATCCATATGCGTATGGCGGTGCGCCGTTTGCGCCAACAGTTGCACCTAAGCAAGAGCTGGATAGCCTCAAAGGCCAGGCCGAATATCTTGAAGACGCTCTTGATGGAATTAAGAAGCGTATAGAAGAACTCGAAAGTCAGAAAAGCAGCAAAGACTGAGAAACAGAAAGCTAAGGATTTATTTTCTTAGATGCTTATAGACTTATAAGAGGGGATGGTGTGTTTGTATAACACACGACGCCATCCCCAGCTTTTTCTATAGATTCAGGTTTTCTTTGCTCGGTTGCATAAGAAGTTGGTAAGTGTGTGTCATACAGTGTTTAAGGACGCTATATTTTGAGGTGAAACTTTAATGAGTTTATAAGGAGTTAAAACGATGCCAATATTTGAATACAAGTGTAGCAAATG
>CAYTNN010000116.1:5181-14302 GCA_964439135.1 uncultured Pirellulales bacterium | reverse complement strand
TGTAAATGAGCCTGCGGTCTTTGTCGAATACGAAAAAGTGCGGCGTTCGCAATGCACCATACGCTTTGGCAACCGCCTGAGGCTCGTCATAAAGATAGAGCCATGGAAATTTGCGCTGTTTCATCCGTGCAACCATATGCTCGAAATCGTCTTCCGCGTAGGTGTTTTTGCTGTTGGAGTTGATGCCGACGAATTTCACGCCTTCAGGGGCAAATTTTTCCACTGTCCGCCGGGTGACCTCGTCGGAACCAATGACGTAAGGGCAGTGGTTGCAGGTGAAGAAAATCACCAATACATCAACATCGTCGAAATCGGACAACTCGTATGTCTTGCCGTCCGTTGCGGGCAGTTTGAAATCCGGCGCCTGTTCACCTAATTGTAATGTAAAGGCCATAATTTATGCTCCTTAGAGTTAACTATATTTATCATACAATTCGGATGCCTGGATTGTTCAGTATAAATGACGTAAGCGGCAGCGAGTCTCTACGATTAGAAAATAACATACTGTGCCTCAATCTTGTCGCCGGTTTTTTCAATCCAGCCTCGCAGAAGCCGCCGACGCTTCGATATCGCCCGGCCAAGCATCAATCCGACGGCAGAAGCCGCTGTCGTTGTTATAAATTCTCGTCTTCTCATTCTTTTCTCCAAAAAGCTGACGTCCGGCATCAGCGGTTGCTTTTTGGTTGCAGGAACCGAATACAGACGGGCCTTCCGACGGAAATCTTGTTACCCGTCGGTTCGAGGGCGCCGGTTTTTTGGTCGATCCGGAAGACGACGACGCTGTTGCCGCCCTGGTTGGCGACGAGACAGAATTTGCCTGTTGGGTCGATATTGAAATTCCGCGGCGTCTTTATATCGGCTCTCTCGTGCTCGACGAAAGTCAGCGTCCCTTTGGCCGGGTCGATGCGATAGACCGCGATGCTGTCGTGCCCGCGGTTCGAGCCGTAGAGAAACCTGCCGCTCGGATGCACGCGGACCTCGGCGCACGAACTGGATCCTTCAAAACCGTCCGGCAGCGTCGTGACGGTTTGAATTTCAGTCAGGGTGCCCGAGACCGGCTCGTAGGTAAAGGCGGTGACAGTGCCGTCAAGCTCATTGATAACATAGGCGTGTTTGCCGTCGGCGCCGAATGTAAAATGCCGCGGCCCGGCGCCGGGCTTTACCTTCGCGAACGCAGGATCATTGGCGGCGATCGTTCCCTTTTCTACGTCCAGCTTGTAAATCATGATCTTGTCGAGGCCGAGGTCGGCGACGAATGCGAAGCGGTTGTCCGGGCTGACGTTGATCGAATGTGCGTGCGGGCCCTTTTGGCGCTGCGGATTGATGCTGGAGCCTTCGTGCTGCACGAAGCAGGTCGGCTCGGCGAGGCTGCCATCCGATTTGATGGGAATAACCGAGACGCTGCCGCTGTTGTAGTTGGTGACCAGCACGTTTCTTCCCGTGTGGTCGATATTGACGTGACACGGGCCGGAGCCGCCCGACGGCCGGCTGTTTAGCAGCTTAAGGTTCCCGGTGTCCGGGTCTATCGCAAAGGCGCTGACCGTACCGGCGGGGCCCGATTCGCTGACGGCGTACAGAAATTTGCCGCCCGGCTGGATCTCGATAAAGGACGGATTCTTAGCTTCGGCCGCAAGCGCCGGAGCCGCCAGTTCGCCCGTCTCGGTGTCGAGAACGCTGCGGTAAATCCCTTCGGCGGCGTTGCGCCCCGATGTATATGTCCCGAAGTAGACCGGCATCGATTCGGCGTAAACCGTCGATAACGCGAGACACGAAATTATTACTGCGATGAAAGCCCTGAATCTCATATGCAAATACCTCCTTCTTATAGTTCCTTAAGAATTTCAACAACCTGCTCGGTTGTTACCTGTTTGTCCAGTCTTCCGCTGGCGGCGTTGGATGATCCGCCTCCCTTTCCACCTACAGCTTTGTGTAATTTCTTCAAAATATCATTTGCGTCAAGATTCCTGGAATTTATTACGATGTTGCCTTCGCTTATGACAATACCGGTTCCATCGATTTCGTTCGCAATCATTGCCGCGAGCTTGCCGGCAAGTTTGCCGGAGACGGCGTCGATTTGGATGCCGACTTTTGACGAGGCGATTTCCACTACACTTGCCGACTCCACAAAACCCGGCAGCATTAAACTTTGCAATCGTTCCACTTCCTTGTTTAGATTCTTCGATGATTCCATCGCCTTGCTGAGTATCCCAGGCAGTTCGATAGTCGAACATTTGGAGAGCTGTCTAAGCTCTTTCAATATGGAAGTCTCGGCCTGCGAGAATTCGAGCGCAGCCTGTCCGGCGGCGAAAGAAACGCGCGTCCCATTTTTCTTGCTCTCAAGATCGAGTATTTTTATGATTCCGATGTCACCAGTTCTTCGAACGTGCGTCCCGCAGCAGGCGGATGCATCGTAATCGCCGATCTTTACCACACGAATCATGTCCGATTCGATTGCTTTCAGGTCAAACCGCGTTCGAGCATCGGTATCGTTGAACACCGTCTCGACGGGTATATTCTCGGTAACGACCTCCATGGAATGTCGCTCGATCGCCTGGGCCGTCTCGAAGTCGATTTTCTTATCGAAGTCCACAGTGCAGCTTTCGAGCCCGATGTGAACGCCGAGAGTTCTCAGGCCGAACCGCTTCTCGGCAATACCGGAGATAATATGTTGAGCGGTATGCCGGCGTGCAACATGCAGCCTGTGCTGTCTGTCCACGTGCGCGATGTATGTTCCATCGCTGAGCGGCTTATCAAGAGTATGAACTATCCGGCCTTCGACAATCTCTACATTGAGAACTTCAGATCCACCAATCCTGCCTTTGTCGGGTGGCTGCCCTCCTTCATCGGGATGAAATACGATGGGTTCTATAGTGACCGTGCAGTCGCCGATAGATTTGACTTCGACTTCAATCTCATAGGCATCCGGATTTGTCCAATACAGTCTTTTCACAACGGGATTATAACCGGCAAACAGCCTGTCGCTCAAGTACCTTCTTGATGTAATTACTCGTGTGTAAGCTCATCCGGAGCTGGTCTCAACTGCCCGCGGTCTCTTTCGGAAAATGGGGCGAATACAGAAAACGTTCTTTCCGGATAGCCAATTTGCCGCCGGAGACAAACTGTTCGCCGCGTTCGGACAGATGCTCGACCATTCGCTGCCGCCACTTGAGCAGCGTGTTTTTATGTGCCGGTTCGGCGGCTAAATTATGCAACTCGCCCAGATCTCCGGTTAGGTCGAAGAGTTCTTCCCTGCCGTCGAATGCGTAGTAGATATATTTGACCTTGCCGTCTGTCAGAGCGTTCCAGTGCTCTTTGTTGTAGCACATCGAGTGCTCCAGGTCGATGAAGGGGCGCCAGTCTTTCGTATTTCCGCGAACCAGCTCCAGCATGCTCTTGCCATCAAGATGATTCGGAATCGGTGCTCCGGCTGCGTCGAGGAACGTCGGCAGAATGTCCCGCAATTCGACCGGCTGCGGCAGCGTTTTGCCCCGCTGATGGTCCATGCCCATACTCTTAGGCCACCGCAGCAGCATGGGAATTTTAGCCGAGCCTTCGTAGGCATAGGTCTTTCGCCAAAGGTGATGGTCGCCCAGCATATCACCGTGGTCGGAGAAGAAAATGATTAATGTTTTATCATACATGCCGCTTTTTTTAAGGGCGGCAAGAATTCGCCCGATTTGCTCGTCGATGAATGTAACCGAACCATAATAGGCCCGGCGTGATTTTTTTGCCTGAAGGACGCTCAAATCGCCATGCCAGAGTGTCGGCTTCGGTGGATCATCATGCGGGCCGTATTGAGCCGCCCAGTCGCCCACAACGGGCGCGGGCATGTCATCTTCATTATACATATCAATGAATCTTTTCGGCGGATCGTAAGGGCTGTGCGGCCGGGCGAAGGAAACCTTCAGCATAAAAGGTTCGGATCGCTCGTATTTCTCAATGAAGTCAACCGCTCTATCGGCTGTCCAGGCTGTCGGGTGCAGCCGCTGAGGCAGGGCGTATGCTTTTGCACGATAGTCGTTCCAGCCGATACCCGTCGCATCCGGATCAAGCTCCGGCGCCTGCTCTTTGAACCAAAGGCGGTAATCACTAACGAATCCGGGGCTCTGGACGCGACCCGACTCGTCAAGCAGTATCTTATGATAGCCGCGAAGCCTTCTCTGTGGGAACCAGTGCATCTTGCCAATGCCATACGTATAGTAACCGGCGTCCCGGAGCGCCCGGGGCAGCTCAAACGGATATCCCCCCGCGATTCGTCCGTATCCGATCATGCCGTGATGCCACGGTGAAAGTCCTGTCAAAATTGCGCTGCGTGCCGGCGTGCAGCTCGGCGTGGAACTGTAGGCGCTGGAAAAAACGACGCCTTCTTTGGCGATGGAATCCAGATTGGGCGTCTTAATCACGGGATTTCCGGCGCAGCCCAGACAGTCGCCCCGGTGCTGGTCGGTCATCAGGTAAAGAATATTGGGCCTTCTCTGATGGGTGGCAGCCTCAAGGCCGAAGGCTTTGGGGATGGCAGACGTCAGAGCAACCATCCCCAAGCTGCGCTTGAGGCTGCCACCCGCCGGGACTAAGAGAGAGCTTTTGAGAAAAGCCCTGCGTGTTAATTTTAATTGACGACAACGGCTCATATCAAATTCCTGATTCTCACGATTTCAAGCATTTTAGCTATATGCCCATAATCCTCTATTCACATTCGCCTTAATTCCACAAGAATATCAAATCTACCCGATAGTTACAAAGCCCGTTTTCCATATTTCCACATAATGGCCGGCTGGGGTGAAGCAGAAAATCTTTACTAAAATTATTGTTGATTATAACAAGTTATACTAAAATACAGGCAACGCGGCCGAGTTGAAGGGAATCTTATGGCCTTGTCTTCGGATAACATCAAAACAGTAAGACAGTTTGCTGACAAGCTCGAAAAATGGGCGGAGAATTTGTCTTACGGCATTTCCCCTTCCGAAAATTTATGGGTGGAGCTTACCCTTGCATTATATCCGCAGGATGTACATGATATCGCTTCCTGGCTGGCCGGTATTTCCAAGCCGGATCAAAAGGACCGGATAAAGTTCGAAGAGCTATCCCAATTGGTGCAGGAAATTGACGCCTGGCGTAACCAGGGGATTTACCCGGAAGATTTGGGCGAGTTTTGTGTGCGTATTAATCGGCTAATGAAGGTCACCCGAAATATCATTTCTATTTTACGAAAGATATCCGGCCAGGAAGAATCAGAGCCGCAGGAGAATAAAACTGTTCCGGTGGAAAAATCGAACGCCCCTGAAATGCCAGAAACAAATCCGGCTTCACCGGCGGTCGATTACGCATCCGCCATGGCTCCATCACAGGAAGCGCTGATGGCATACAAACTTCACTACGAAAAGGGATTGACTATACAGCAAATCGCCAAAAGGATGACCGCCGAGCTGAAACTCGATAAAGCTCTCAGGCAATGGCAAATATCACGCTGGATAAAGCAGGTGGAAAACCAGAATATAGACACGCGCATCCCCATTCGTTCGGTTGCTCCGAGAGCATCCAGGACTCCGGCGCGATCCGCCAAGAAGATACCGCCTCACAAACCGACGCTACGAAAACATAGCCGGCCACACTGAGGTTCGGGAAATAAAATATGGATAGCACTATAGCGAAAAAATCGATTTATCTTTTAATAATCCTTCTGGCGAGCGTCACTTCCGTCGGATCCGATGGGGCACTCGTGCGGGTGAAGTATAACAATCCCGGCCTGGTTGTGGACTTGGGCGTAGGGCTTTGGGCATGGCCGCTACCGATGGATTATGACGGCGACGGTGACTACGACTTGGTCGTTTGCTGTCCCGATAAGCCGTATAACGGAACGTATTTCTTCGAAAATACCACCGGCAATATCAAGATGCCGGTATTCAAGTCTGCTGTTAAGGTCGGCACGGGACACCGTAATATTCGGCCAAGTTATGTTGAAGGCGATGTCCGCCTGCTGCTTCCGGGCAGGGAAATCGAAGGCTTCCGTGGGCCGGAGAATCAGTTAAAAAAGACCCGGGCAATTTATTCTTCAACCAACGTCCATAGCCCGAAAGAAGGCGTCCGTGCCAACCAGTGGCAGTATTGTGACTATGACGGAGACGGCGATCTTGACCTTATCGTTGGTGTCGGTGACTGGAGTGACTACGGCTGGGACAATGCCTTCGACAAGCAGGGCCGGTGGACGCGCGGCCCTTTGCACGGATACGTGTACCTGATCCGCAACACGGGCGCCGCCGGGGTTCCGCAGTACGGCAAAGCTGAAAAGATATTTGCTGCTGGCAAGCCGATGGACGTCTATGGTATGCCTTCGCCGAATTTTGCCGATTTCGATGGTGACGGCGACCTGGATTTAATATGCGGTGAATTTATCGATAAATTCACGTGGTTTGAAAACACCGGGACGCGCAGACGTCCAAAGTATAGCGCCGGCCGATATCTGACATACGCCGGCAAACCGCTCAAAATGGACTTGTGTATGATTGTGCCGGTAGCACTGGACTGGGACAAGGACGGCGACATTGACCTGGTCGTGGGCCAGGAAGACGGGCGCGTGGTCCTGGTTGAAAATACGGGTAAGGTGATTGAGGGCATGCCCCAGTTTCTGCCGCCGAAGTTCTTTCAGCAGCAGGCCAACGAGCTTAAATTCGGTGCGCTCGTCACACCATACAGTTTCGATTGGGACAACGATGGTGACGAAGATCTTATCTGCGGCAACACCGCCGGCTACATCGGTTTTATCGAGAACCTCGACGGTGGCAATCCGCCGAAATGGGCCGCGCCGGTATATCTCAAGGCCAACGGCGAGATCATCCGCATTATGGCCGGGCCCAACGGCTCAATCCAGGGGCCCTGTGAAACCAAGTGGGATTATACGACACTGAACGTGGCCGATTGGAACCATGACGGCCTGCCCGATATAGTGGTCAATTCTATCTGGGGAAAAGTCCTCTGGTACGAGAACATCGGAGCCCGGCAAAAACCTCAACTGGCACCGGCTAAACCCATTGAAGTCGAGTGGTCAGGCAGGCCACCAAAGCCGGCATGGAACTGGTGGGAACCCGAAGGTAAAATCCTCGCTACACAGTGGCGAACTACGCCGGTCGTTATAGATTACGACGGCGATGGACTGAATGATTTAGTTATGCTGGATTATGAAGGTTATCTGGCCCTGTTTAAGCGCGCTAAAAGAAATGAGCAATTAGTCTTATTGCCGGGCGAGCGAATATTTACGATGAAAATGGGTGGCTTGCTGAGAATGAACAACGGGATTGCAGGCAAAAGTGGTCGACGCAAGTTCTGTTTCACCGATTGGGACCTCGACGGGCGATTGGACCTGATGGCGAACAGTCAAAACGTCAGTTTCCTTCGGAACGTCTCGACGGAAAATAATACGCATGTTTTCAGCGATCAGGGAATGGTGGCCGATAGAATCCTGGCCGGCCACACAACCAGCCCGACCATCGTGGACTTCAATAAAGACGGCATTCCCGATCTGTTAGTGGGGGCCGAAGATGGTTTCTTTTATTATCTGAAGAATCCGCATTCCAAATAACGTAGTAACAAAGGCTAACCTACTTCCATTTACACTTGCGAACTTCCAGGCGATGGCTGCCGTGGCAGTCAGTGCAAACCGTCTTTTCGAAATTCGCGAAGAGAGGTTTGTGCTGGTCTGTGTCGATTTTGTCTTTGGCGTGACAGCCCATGCAGAACGGATTGATTTTCGGCCGGGGATACATAATCTCCGGCGCTGTACCGTTACCGCCTGAGGCCCAGGATTCATCGGCGATGTGCTCGTCGGACTCGCCGTGACAGCCTGCGCAGCCGATATCGGCCCGGGCATGGATAACAGCAATATCCTCCTGCATGTAGTTTATATGACAAACGAAGCAGCGACTGTTGTCGGCTTCCGGTCCGTCCGACTGACCGGCGTCCAGCTCATCATCCAGCAACAACAAAGGTTCATCGTCAAGCAGTAACGGGGCTTCACTTTCCCCGGCAGGTTTCACGACAATTTCGCCGCCGGCCTGTGGTTTTTGTACAATTTCTGACTGCTCACAACCAACCCCAACAATGCATATTGCCGCGAGAACAAAGACCGGCAGATAGTATTTCATAGAAGCTTTCCTATATGTGCACCCTGATACCAAAGCACGTTTCGATTATACGTACTGCCAGTTCTTAAGCCACTGATAGTTCTTCGGCAGTTTCGCCAGGGCCTGCCTGTTGGCTTTGTCCAGCTCAGCAATTTCTTTCACGTCAAGTTCACGCCGTTCCATCACGGCCTTTGCCACGTTATCGACGTATTCGACGCTGTTCATTCCGGGAATCGGAATGACGGTATTGCTGTGCAAAATGTAGCGGATCGCCAGACGCGCTCGTTCAAAGTTCGTTTTGCGGTCCTTCGTAAAAAGCGAACCTGCGGCGAAAGGTTTGATGCCGAAAGCCCCCACGTCCTGCTTCTTGAGGGCCTCGAAGACGCTGTCAGTCTGGGCTCTTTTACTCATGGTCGTAAATGGGAAGCAGACACAATCGATTTGCGGGAAGTACTCAATCATGAACTTGATCCAGCGGCGGTCGTGTGTGGAAAATCCGATGAACCGGGCCTTGCCCTGTTTTTTCGCCGTCTCCAGCGCCTCGACCATCTCGCACGCGGTATTGAACGTGTGCCTGCCGCCCGGCTCGTAACAGGTGACACGCCACAGGTCGGTATATTCCTGTCCCGATGCTTGCAGGACTTCGTCCAGACTTCCCATTAGCTTCTTGGCCGTGCGGTACTCCGGTTCACGAGTCTCTTTGCCGCAGTGAGACAGGGCCAGGTACATCTTGTCGCGGCGTCCTTTAAGGGCCTCTGAGTCTCTTACTACCTCGCCCTTGGTGCAGGAATCAATGTAATTAATTCCGATGTCGATGGAGCGGCTTACGATTTCATTGCGCTCTTTCTGATTGCTACTTGAGTGACCGCCGAGGCAGACGGCTGAAACCATCAGGTTCGTTTTGCCTTGCCTGCGGTATTCCATGTTTGGATTGTAATTGAGAATTTTGGAGGTGTTAACAGTCGCACCACCGGCGGTTTTGGCGCCGAGGCCAACAGCTACAC
>CAYTNN010000116.1:2672-5081 GCA_964439135.1 uncultured Pirellulales bacterium | reverse complement strand
GTATCGATCGGCCAAAGATCCAGAAGGCCGATGTCATGTATCTCAGCTATAGTCCCGTCCTTATAGAGCACAACATCATCATGAAGATTCGGCAGCTCGGCTTCTTTGACCACTACCGCCACGTGATGCCACTTATCATCATCGGTTGGCTCATTCATATAATAATACCCGCCATTGGGTCTAATACCGATGCGTCCCCTGATGAAACAAAAGGTAAACATTTGACCGAAGTCGTCTGTGCCCCAGGATATGATCTCTCCGCCGTCGTTTTCGGTTTTGATCCAGGCCGATACGGTCCGTGCCCGCGTGCCGGTAACGCCTTTGTATTTGGTAATCTCGACGTACCCATCGCCGTCGAACTTCAGCGCTTTGCCTGTCCGGCCCTGAACCGAATTTTTATCAAACGATAATTCCTCCTTTAGCGTGCCGTTGCGGCCATGTTTGGATGAATCCGGAGTAATCTTGCCCGATGCTTCATCAAACTTCCACCATCCGGCAAGGTTAGGATCGGTATCAAGCGTCTTTGGCTTGTTCTTGTCCGCCGCCGCAGCCTCTGTCCGGGCCGCTACGGAAAAGCTGATGACCAGGCCAAACAACAGAACAACAAGCAATAAACGAAGCATTTTCTTATCCATGACACTTCTCCAAATCTGAACTTAAACAATTTCGCAAGCCCAATCTGAGACATGGCTTAATTAAAATAAAATAATATATTTAACCGTCGGACACAATTATTCAATTCACTAATCAATATTATTTTGGCCGCTTGCCTCATCTATTTAACTATTTCTTTCAGGCGATCCCACTCATCAAGATACTTCTTCAGATGCACTTTACCATTATCGATTTCCGAAAGAATCAGCTCTCTGACCAACTGCTGCTCGACTTCGTATTCGGCGCTTGTAAAGTGCCCGCCGAAATGCGCCACCCTCAACCACACCAGGTACGTGGTCAAGGCGTCAAATTCATTGTAAGCGACAATCTCATCCAATTTGCCGTCCAGCCACAGAAACGCTACCTCTTCGCCGTCAACATCCAATTTGCCCGGTATGCCCGACAGCGTGGCAATTTCATTCAACGAAGGCGTAGCTTTGCCCCAGCCTCCGACAACATCTTTTATATCGACGCTCGCTTCGCTGTTTCTACTATCGAAATAGTCATCTCCCTCCCACGGCTTATTCGGACGACGGCAGAACTCCACGGCCTGAATGCCTAAGACTACGGACCTTTGAATGAATGCCTTCAGGTCTGCCGAAGCAGAGTTGAAACCGACCAATTGCGGTTTGTATTGGCCGACCTTGTCCAAAAACGTGCCGACGACATTTTTTTCCGAGACCTGCACGGGATCATCCAAATCACGAGGCAGAGACAACAAATGCAATTTAGCCTTTCTGCCCGACTCGAACCTGTCCACCGCTGCAACGGAAACTATCCGGCAGACCACCGTCTTTAAATACGGCGTAGGATCTTCCTCCGTGGCCCCTCCTTCTTTCCACATGCGCTTAAAAACATCCAGGTCCGGCGTGTTATCCGGCAGATCGTACAAAAGTTTCCCCGCCGCGGGATCGGGTATCCATTCCGCGTCGAACGCCCAAACTCTGTCTTTCACAGTCTTGAACATAATCTTTATCCTTTTAATTCAGCCGTCATCAGCGATTCCTGCTCTGCCCTTCCGGCAGCAGCTCCAGCACCGCGAACACAGGGCAGTGGTCCGAGGCAACTTTCTCATCTATCACCCGGACCTCTACTACTTTCCAACGGCCCTTCGGTTTGTACATGATGTAGTCGATTTTTCTCGCCGGCTTGACGGAAGGAAATGTCGGCCGCGGATCATCCCGGGCGGCATCAGACCATTGCCGGCGAAGAAGATTAATTGGATCGCTGCCGGGGGCCGCGTTCAGATCGCCCGCCAGGACAATCGGAAGGTCATAATTCTCGTACAACTCCATGATACGTTTTGCCTGCATCATCCTGTTGCTCTGGTCACGTTGATGATCCAGGTGCGTACCAATAAATGCAATTTTTACGCCGCCCGGCAGTTCTATATGTACTTCCAGTGCGGCCCGCGGCTCAGCTTTAGCGCTGTGCGGCAACGGATTATTCTTCGTCTCGATAATAGGATAGCGGGAAAGAACGGCTTCTCCATAGCCGCCGCCGTCGTAGTCCATGGCTTTGCCGAACACTCCATGCATGCCGGTGCGCCGGCTTAATTCGGCTGTCAGGTCGAGCTCGTTGGCACGTGCCGTCTTGTTGTCGACTTCCTGAAGCGCGACCAGGTCGGGTTCGAGCGAGTTTATTATCCCGGCAACGGCATCAAGATTCGAACCTCCGTTTGCGTCCTCGCCGTGGTAGATATTGTACGTCAAAACCGCGACCCTTGCCGGCGATTCGATTTTCGCGCCGGCACAA
>CAYTNN010000116.1:0-2572 GCA_964439135.1 uncultured Pirellulales bacterium | reverse complement strand
CCGGCACAAATGCCGACAAGCAAGATGGCCAGCAGAACTCTTAATCCAATCGAGAAAGTCTTCATACTAATCTCATCCACCAGCAAATGCTGACAAAGCCGCACAGTTGCTAAACTTTTTCCGGCACGGGACACACAAACGGTTTTCGGTATTCGCGGTGCAGTATCTTATTTGCCTCGGCGCTGTTGGTGAACACTTCCTTATCCGGATCGAACTGCAGCAGCGGACCCATTGACATCGGGTACTTGTCCAAATCGACTCCGTTATCTTTGAAATGCTGGACCGTCCTATTCAGCGTCTCGATATTGTCGTCCCGGCTCTTGACCTTTTCCAGCACGGCTTTGGCCTGGCCTGCGGAGACTTTGTTCTTTTCGCCAAGATAGCAACTGATATTGGCTAAGTGCGCAAGTGCCGCCGAGAGATGGCCCTGGAAAGCGTCGGAATTTAGGTCTTCTGCTTTCCGGCTGCGGACGGCCTTAACGAAATTGTCGAAATGGTCGCCGCCGCCCTTGAACTCTTTAATCACCTCGCCTTTAAGATCGAACGCGACGCAATGCGTGTAGGACTTCTGGACCATGCGGCCTTGGGTCCCGTAGAAAATCACGCCGATCCTGTTGCCCTTCGTGCTGTCGAACATTTTATTGATCTGCTCGTCCGCCGAGTTATCAACCGAAAGTCCCCGCGTCTCGAAGACCATGCACTTATCGCCGTAATCGTAAATAGCTATCTCGGTGTTGGCCGTGTCACCGGCATCGACGTAATTAGGATCCTTGCGTTCGGCCTGATAGCCTAAGCGTCCGCCGTACGCGATGACGCTGTTCGGATGGCGGTTGATACCGAGTCCCCAGCGGGCGATGTCCGTCTGATGCGGGCCCTGGTTGCCCGAGTCGCCATTGCCGTACAGACGCTGCCAATGCCAGTCGTAGTGGAACTGCTGCCGCGTTAGTTTCGGCGTGGTATAAGGCGCCGGGCCGCTCCACAGATTGAAATCGACCTCTTCGGGAATCGGATAATCGCCTAACGGGCCGATAGATTTACGCCGCTTGTAACACAGCCCCCGCGAGAAGTTGACCTCGCCGATACCGCCGTCCGCAAGGAACTTCATGGCGTTCTGGATGGCCGGGTTCGAGCGGCATTGTGTCCCCACCTGGCACATTCTTCCATATTTCTTCGCTGCCGCCACAAGTGCGGCGCCTTCCGGAATGTCGTGACTGATGGGCTTTTCGATGTACGTGTCCTTGCCTGCCTGCATCGCCCATACGCCGCACAGCGCGTGCCAGTGGTTCGGCGTCGCCGTCGTAACGATATCGATGGACTTGTCGTCGAACACCTCACGCATATCCTTGACAAACCTGGGCCGGCGGCCCGTGCGTTTCTCGACGGATTTGCAGCAGTTCTGGCCTACTTTTTCATCCACATCGACAAGGTAAGCGATTTCGCAATCTTCGCGGGCGGAAAAGGCGCTGATGTGACTGCCGCCCCGGCCTTTGCAGCCGACCACCGCGCAAAGAAGCTTTTCATTGGGGCTTTTGCTTTGCGCTCCGGCAATGCTGCTGATCATCGGAGCCGAAGATATCGCCGCCGCGGCAAAAATCGAGTCCTGCAAAAACTGTCGGCGAGTTCGTTTCGTCATAATAACCTCTCCTAATAAATTAAAAAGCCTTACCGAATATCACATTTATGAATGACTTCGTATTTCCCATATTAAATTCCCAGCTACACCACCAAGCCATACAATCGGTCAAAGTATCGGAATTTAACCCCAATTGCAACAATATGAACTCGCATTCCAAAGATTCTGTGGATACCCCGCACAAAAACAGACCGGCGATTGGCTTTGTTTGGCTTTGAATTGGCTTTGTTTTTCGCTACCCAAAACCGCTCAAAATCATAAAAATCTCCGTAAATCCTTACTATTACTGGCTTAGTGCTATTTTGCCCATTTTAACATTGGGTTTGTTTTTTCAACTTAAGCTCAATTTTTTGTCGTTTTCTACTCTTTTTGACCCGTTTTTTGCAATATTCTGCCTTTTTTCGACACGGATTTACACCGATTAACCCTGTTGTTTGAGCCACAGAGAAATAATCAATAGTAAATAGTAAATCGTAAATGGCTTTGACCCGGCACCAGTGGTGCGGGCTAAAATTCGTATTGCGTTCTGAGTTCTGCGTGATTGTACCTATCATTTATCATTAATCAATAATCATTTAGTTTAGTATTATACGAAATCCAAGCTTAAAAGGCGGGCAAATTTCAGAAAAATCTCCGATACACTGCGTCCTTAGTGCTGCCACAGAGAGCACCGAGAGCACATAGAAATAATCATTAATCAATCATCAATAATCAATTACTTGGGCCGCTGATTAACGTTGATAAACATGATTATGGATTCAACACGAAGGGCATAGAGAACCACGAAGCCTGCTCTGAGCCAAGCCGAACGGAATTCTGCCGGAAGGTAACATTAGCGCCGCAAGGATCCAGGGGATCTGGGCGATGCCCTTGTGGCATCGCCTTGTTGTCTTACCATGCTTCTGGCCAAAGTCGATAAATCCCGTGTGGCTGGGGGCA
>CAYTNN010000115.1:0-14360 GCA_964439135.1 uncultured Pirellulales bacterium | reverse complement strand
AATTTTACAGCCGGATGTTCAGCTCGCACTTGCACTTGGGGCAGAGAATTCGCATAAAGTCGCTCGTCTGCGGATTTTCGCCCTTCGGCTTGTGGACATCCTGGGGCGTTTTGGTCAGTTCGCCGCTCTTGGCGATCAATAGCGAAGGATTGGTATATGCCAGCGGGCCGAGTTTCTCGTAGAGCCAGACAAGATGCTTTTTGGTGCCGATTAACGCCCCGCATTTTTCGCAAAGCTGAAGCTCGAATTCGTGCGTCTCGGTCATCGCCCCGCGGTCCATGCCGGCCAGGTCCCACTCGTTCGAGAGGCTGATGCCCTTTTCGGTAGTGCAGTACTCGCTGCAGTTGCCGCAGAAGATGCACGTGTAGTAATTCAGGGTGATGCGCCTGACGGGTGGATCGGCCTCGAGGTCGTCGGTCATCGTCAGGCAGACTCCTGAAGGGCACACATTTACGCAGGCGCCGCAGCCGATACAGGTATCGAGATCGAATTCGGGCTTACCTCGATACTTCTTCGGCACGATACAGGGCTCAGCTGGAAACCGGGTGGTAAACCGCGGCGAAATAACCGCGGTGACAGCTTCTTTTAATTCTCTTAACTTCGGCAAACGCAATTTTCTTTACTCCCATTAGTTATCAGTTGTCGGTCACTGCGACAACATCAGGATTTCTTGTTACTTTTCGACTTCCTCTGCGTATTTGTCAACGACGCTATTTTCCCACAGTTCCACGCCGCTGGCATACGCTCCCTTGGCGATGGCATGGGCGGCGGTCGGCGACGTTATCAAAATGAACACGGCGCAGATGACCGCCTTGGCGCTCATCGGGCTCCAGCCGCTGGTTAAGGCGACACCCACCAAAAGAGCAACAGTACCCAGAGTCACGCATTTCGTTGCGGCCTGCAGACGGTTGTACACATCGGGGAAACGTACCAGTCCGATACAGCCGAATATGTCGAACAGAACTCCAATCACCATCAATATATAGCCTAAGATATCAATCATCGAAACTTCTGCCCTCCAAAAACTTCGCCAGCGCGATCGTTCCTATAAAGCTCAGCAGCGCCCAGGCCAGAGCAACATTAAGATAGAAATCTTTCCCCGTCACCAGCCCCAGGACGGCACAGAAACCCACGATGACGGTGCCTAATATGTCGATCGCAACGGTCCTGTCAGGAGCGCTTGGGCCCCGACCTATGCGATACAGGCACAGGAAACAACAGGCTAATAAGCCGATGTAAAGTAAAAGTGCGAATGTTTCCATAGTTACCTCTCGGTCAACACGGCGCCGAACGGCGCGTTTCTATTCGAATATCCTTTTCAAAAACCATTCAAACCTCTGGCTGATGAATTTTGTCGCTTCGTCGATGTCGGTGGATTTGACATTAATCCAATGTACGTACAGGAAGCCGTCTTCGGTTAAATCCATGGTCAAAGTGCCCGGCGTCAAAGTAATGGAATTGGCAAGTGCCGTTATGCCGGACGCTGTTTTAAGGTTAGTTTTGATTTTGACGATCCCGGGATTGATCGGCATTTTGGGATGCAGCGCGCGATAGACGACATCAAGATTCGCCTTGATGACATAATAAAAGAAGACCGGCACGTACAGCAGAAACCAGAATATGCGGACCGGCGAAATAAATATATGGTGCTCTTTCGGCAGTATTTCGTGGAACAATACCGAAACGATGACCGACGCTATCAAACCCGCGACCACTACCTGAACGTCAATCTTCCCATCCACTACCGGCCAGGTCAGCAGAATCCAGATTATAAATGCCAGTACAAAATAAATCAGTCGTCTCATACGATTAAATCCTTATTATCACATTCCCGCAACAATATCAGAATATTTATGCCCGTCCATCAAGACCCTGACAGCCGGCTCCAGAATACTGTCCCTCAAGCCGGGCACCAGCACGAGCAATCCCATGAGGACACACAAACAAGCCAAAAATACCATGCCGATAAGCATCGAGCCTCCATTTTCTTTAACTTGGCGGAGGTTTTCAGGCAGCTCGCCAAGAAATACATAACGCTGAACTTTGAGGAACGATATTAGAGTTATCAGGCTAACAAGAACGGTCACCGCTCCAAGGCCGTAGAATCCCGCCTGAACAGTTGCCATTATAAGAATCAATTTACTCCAAAAACCGTTGAAAGGAGGAACGCCGGAGATAGCTGCCGATGCAAGGGTGCACGTAGCTCTCGTAAAAGGCATCCTCTCGGCCAACCCACCTAACTGCTTGAGCTGTCTGGTCCCCGTGGCCATCTCAATCGAACCGCTGGTAAGAAACAGCAGTGATTTGAACACGGCGTGATTGACCATGTGGAACAACCCTCCAAGTATCGCCAATGCCGCCCACTTCATCTCGCCGCCCCGAGCCAGGATAAGTGCGCCTATACCGAGCCCAAGAACAACGTAGCCCATCTGTGAGATGCTGTGATATGCCAGCAGCCGCTTGAGGTCCCATTGACCGACTGCCAGGAACACACCTATAACCATGCTCAAAATGCCGAGTACGATCAACAGCCATCCGACGGGGACTGAAACACCGAAAATATTGAATACCACTCTCGCAAGTGCATAAACACCAAGCGTTTTTATCAGCACGCCGGAGAGCATGGCGGAAATCGGAGCAGGAGCCGATGGATGCGCATCGGGCAGCCATGCATGGAAAGGAACCAGCGCGGCCTTAAGGCTGAAGCCGACAATAAACAACGCCAAAGCAAAACCAAGCCCTGCGTTCATGCCCGAACTCTGGATCGCTTTTGAGATGTGGGCCATATTCAGGGTACCGGTATTGCCGTATACAAGGCCAATCCCAAAAAGGACGAATATAGAAGCGATGCTGCCGAGTACCATATACTTGAAGGCAGCCTCAAACTCTTCGTGCCCGCAGCCGAAGCCGACAAGCGCGTAAGATGCGATCGAGGCAATTTCCAGGAAGACAAACAAGTTAAAGATATCTCCCGAAAGTACGACGCCGTTCATGCCGGCGACCATAAGCAGAAACAGGCTGAGGAATTTCGGCTTTGCCGTGTACTGCTCCATATATCCGGCACTAAAAAGCATCACGGCGGCCGTTACGACACCAATGGCTAAAAGCAATAGGGAGCTTAAGCCGTCGAGAACAAGATTAATTCCAAGAGGAATGGGCCACTTGCCTATTTCATAGACGCCGGACTCGCCGATGCATGAGACGGCGAGGACCAGCAATAATATGGTCGCAATGTTGGCGACGACCGTCGCGGCATCCTTTCCTCGCTTGCCGAACATCGGGAGCAAAAATGCCGTTGCCAGAGGGATCGCAACAAAAGCAGGCAGGGGTATGCTCATCCTCTTAACCTCCTAATTTCCGTAATATCGAAGGTGCCGTATTTCTCGTAAGTCCTGATGCATATCGAAATCATAAGCGCTAACGAACCCAGGCTGATTACAATTGCGGTAAGCACGAGCGCCTGGGGCAGCGGGTCAACGGAACTGCTCACAAAGTTGTTCAGAGCGGCCTGCGATTCCAGGTAGCTTTTGTCTATAATCGGAGCTACGCCGCTATGTCTATACCCAAGCATTATCAGGAAAAGATTCACGGCGTATTCCATAATCAGAATACCGACAACAATCTTGACCATATTCTTTTTGACGACCGCACAATACAGCCCGATCATAAACAATAAAAAGCACAACGCATAAAGCATCGTTCTGACTCCTTTTTCAGTGGCTATCTAATTCTCCGGCCTTACAACAGGTCGAAAGGCTGAAGATGACTAAAAACAGAGAAGCGCCAACTTTAAGACCAATTGCGATGTTCGAAAACGGTATCGTGCCGGCACTCAAAAGATGTAATGGCTGGCCATACTTCTCAACCATGAAATTAACAAAGAAGGTCCCGCCAAAGACAAGTCCTAAAATTGCGATCAGAATAAACATGAACGCCCCCAGGCAGTCGAGTTTCGAGACAAGGGACAGGGGCAGGTCTTTCTTTACGAACTCCCCGCCGAACGCCAGCATAAGCAAAACGTAGGAAGAAGCCAGAATCACTCCTCCGGCAAATCCGCCTCCCGGCGTAAGGTGGCCGAACAATATAATATAAATACCGAAAAGTACAATCAGCACCTTGACCCAACTACTGATCGTTTTAACTATTATTGTCATTCCCTGCATTGTATTAATACCTCCGGGAAAATCTTAAGATTCCGATACCGGTTGTAATATCTCAGGTGTATTTTTCGCCTTTCTTCGCAACAGAACAGTGGCCCCGATAATCGAGGTAAACAGTACGGCCGCCTCACCGAGCGTATCGTAGGCACGAAAATCCAGAATCACCGAGGATACCAGGTTTGCCGCTCCTGTTTTTTCAAGGCCCTGGCTGATATATGTCTGGGAGGCGGCATTGGGAACCTGGGTGAAAATAGCGGTTCCGAATTCGGGCAGAGTCTCGAAAACTCTCAGGCCGGCAAGGAAAATCACGAAAATAATCGCTACGGAAACAACCGTTCCGAAAAACTCCTTGTCGCCGCTGATGAAAGTCAGATCTCGCGAAATCGTGGCGCGAATCAGGATAATCAGACCCAGGACTTCGACAACAATCTGAGTGATTGCGATATCAGGAGCCCGCAAAAACAGGAACACCAACGAAACGCCGAATCCCATTGCCCCGATACATATCACTGAACTAAGCAGATCTGTGGTTTCCACCGCGATCAGGCTCGCGATAACGATAAAAATCATCAAAATGTAAAATATAGTCATGTCGACCTCACCAAATGTCACAAACCACGAACAGGACAACCAGTAATCCTACAACGACCCATGTCAAATATATGGGCAGCACCCCGGAATGGAGCCATCGCAGGAACGCAGTCAGCGTCAATCCGCACCTGCCGCCCTGGTCATATACATCGAAATATCCTTTTTCCTGGCCCTTATATAGCTGTTTCAATCCGCCCATTTGCGAGACGGTTTTGTAGAAGTGCGTTCCGGGTATTATCATATCGTCGTTCTTCTGTACCTCGCCGCATGTCCACGTTGGAACGATTCTGATATTCTTCGAGAATTTTCCAATCACCCAGATGAGCAGGCCGATTCCAATGCCGGCGATGATCAAAATCGTCGCAAGGCCGGATTGCCATGTACCGAAAATTGTGCCTTCCGCCACTATGTTCAGGGAATTCAATGCCGGATAAATGAAAAGGTTGAGCGGGACTTTATAGAAAACTCCGAAGAACACGCACAGCAGGGCAAGTACGACCATCGGAATCGTCTGGATGTGGGAAACCTCCTTTACTCCCTGAAGTTTGTCGGGCAGCCGCGAAAGGAACACTGAATGGATTAGCTTGACGAACGAAGCGAGGGTCAGCGCACTTCCGAACATGGCGCAGGTCAGCCAGATGGGCCATAAACCCGTGGCCCAACCGGTTTCTGTCGTTCCCATCTTAATCACGCCTTGATAAACCATCCACTTGGAAACGAATCCGTTAAATGGTGGTACGCCGGAAATGCTCAGGGCAGCAATCAGGCATGTAATGAAAGTAATCGGCATTTTTTTGCCCAGGCCCCCGAGCCTTTCCAGCTCGGCGGTGCCTGCTGCTTGTTCAACTGCGCCACCGCATAAGAACAGACAGCATTTATAGATTGCATGGTTGAGCATATGTAGCAGTCCGCCTGCAATACCCACCGGGGTTCCGGTTGCGATGCCAAGGACCATATAGCCGACCTGACTGATCGCGTGATAGGAGAGCAGCTTTTTGAGATTGTGCTGAACCATGGCAACCATCACGGCAATAATAATAGTCGCCGCACCAATGATTGCCAGGATAGTCGTCAGAACCCCTGGCTTGATGATAAATATTTCCCACGTTACAACGACCAGAAGATAAATGCCCAAAAGTTTATCAATCGCGGCCGGCAAGAGCGCCATAACAGAGGCTGGTGCATATTCACCGCTCGTGGGCAGCCAGGTATGCAGTGGCATTGCTCCCGCTTTGGTAATGGCGGCAATCATAAGCAATAGGAAGGCTATGATCGACAAAGCCGAAGTAGTCATCAGGCTAATATCTGAGATAACAAAAGTTCCTGAAATCGCCCAGACTAAAAACACGCCGAGCATGAAAGCAGCATCGGATGCCCCGATCATCACAAAAGTTTTCGTAGCTGCAAAATTAGAATTTCTTCCGCCTGTCGTGATTAAAATATACAGCGAAACTGTCACAATCTCCCAGAATATCAACAGAAACAACAGGTGATTTGACAGCAATATTCCCGCCGAGCCGCCTATCGTAAGCAGGATTGCGCCATAGTATTCATTCGCCCGTATCATGTCTTGCCCGATGGCCTTGAGCGAATATAGAGTAATCAACAGGCCGAAGCCCATCGCGAACATCAGCATAAACGCGCCGAGCGGTTTGGCGCTGAGCATCAACACTAATTCGTGGCCGCCGAATCGCTCGCTGAGATGCAGGATGGACCATGCGCACTGAGCCTTGCCGCCGGTAAATATCGTAATGCCCAGCACGAATGTGACGATCGATATTACCAGCGTTAGCACACTCGATATGGACCTTAGTCTGTTCGGCAAAAACAGCATAACAAAGCCTGCTATCAGCGGCAGAAAAACAGGAACAAGCAGAATCTTATCCAATTTATAAATCCTCCAACTTCAGTTCCGGTGCGCCAATTTCCTTCCGAATCCGTGCCGTCTTCTCGCGACTCATTCGCAGCAGCGTTTCGTAATCGTGGATGACGTTGTTGTGCGAGTCAACGACTGCGAGCCTCTCTGTGCAGCTATAGCATGGATCGACCGATGCGAGCGTAAGTGTCACGTCGGCGATATGCTGACCGATGCATGAAGCCCTAAATGAGGGTACATTGACAAAACTGGGCGCTCTGATCTTGTGGCGAATGGGCCTGTTACCGCCATCGCTGCGGACATAATGAAATGTTTCGCCCCTCGGAGCCTCTGCACGACCGCACCCTTCGCCGGGCGGGATTTCCTTTACCTCTACAGCGACAGGGCCCTTCGGAAGCTTGTTGAGCGCTTCTTTAATCATTTTAACGGCTTCCAGGACTTCGAGCAGGCGAACAACAGCCTTTGCGAACACATCTCCTTCAGGCTGACTGATGACGTTCCAGTCCAAATCACTGTAAGCGGCATAGGGATCGTCATGCCGCACGTCGATATCAATGCCGCTGCCCCTGGCCGTCGGGCCGGTTACCGCGTATGCTACGGCATCTTCCTTGCTCAAAATGCCAACACCTTTAAGCCGGGCGTGCAGAACAGGATCGTCAAGTACGGCTTTTGTGAGCATTTCGACCTTCCGCTCAAGAAAGTCGATATCTTTTAATATCTTGGGTATAATTTCATCCGGGATATCTTCCCGGCAGCCCCCGACCCGAACATTGCCGTAATTGTTTCTGTTGCCGGAGATTTCCTCAAGTAAATCGAGCACCGGCTCGCGATATTTCCACGCCCACATAAACACAGTATCGTAACCGATGAAGTGCCCTGCCAAGCCCACCCAGAGCATATGGCTATGGATGCGTTCCAACTCGTTGATGATTGTACGCACATAAAGGGCCCTCTCAGGCGGCTGGACACCAACAATGTCCTCAACCGCCTGTACATAAGCCAAAGGGTGTGAGGCTGAGCAGATTCCACAAACGCGGCTGACCAGAAAAGGCACCTGGTCAAACTGTAATGTCTCACTGATTCCCTCAATACCCCTATGGTTGTAAGATATCCTCACATCAATATCGGTTACTATTTCACCATCTAAGGTGAGCTGGAAGAACTCCATTTCTTCCTGTAACGGGTGAAACGGCCCGACCGCAAGAATCGGCTTTTGCATTGCTTTTTTCATTTCTTCACTTCTTTCCTCAACGGATAAACACCTTCAGGCCAATCATCGGCCAGAATCAGTCTTCTTAAATTAGGATGGTTCTCAAAATTGATCCCCAGCAGGTCATGTATTTCTCTTTCAATCCATTCGGCAGCAGGCATAAACGGTGTAATCGATTCGATTGACGGCTTCTCGCGGTCGCGGATGAAGGCTTTTACCGTAACGACGCAACCGGATTCGTCATTTGAAAAATGATACAGGATTTCAAAACAATCGTCGGAATCAATACCGGTTGCAATCACAAATCTCAAAGGCAATTCTTCAAATAGAAACTTGTTGACGGCATACGCGTTCCCGGCTTCACATAACAGGAATATTCTTCTCTTTGTCGTTTCTTCGATGCCGATGAGTTTGTCCTTTACTTCGGACAACCTGTTCTTCAATTCTTCCTGCTGCATATTTATATCCTGTCTATAAAGCCGATAACACCTTAACCACGCCGGATATCATCGCTTCCGGCTTCGGCGGGCAGCCCGGCACATAAGCGATAATCGCATTGGGATCAACTTCTCTGATGATTTCGTCCACCGGCCCCGCCACGTGGTAGCCGCCCTTGAATATTCCGGTCCCGCAGGCACAGGCCCCGATGAGAAAAACGGCACAGGGCTTGGCGGCCTGACGATACACTTCCCGCAGGCGAATGACCGCCTGTTGGGTTCCCACCCCGGTGACCAGCAGGGCGTCCGCGTGCCGGGGAGAACCGACCAGCTTGATACCAAACCGCTCGACGTCATACTTCGGCGTCAGCATATTCACAACCTCAATGTCGCAATTGTTGCACGCTCCGACGTTGACGTGAAATACCCATACCGATTTTTTCAACGACCACATTTTCAAGCTCATAAATTCACCTTACAGCCAGTGGATGTTATAATAATAGCCTATGGATGCAAGTATGATCGCGGCCACCAGGGCAATACCGCAATACACCCAGAAAAATTTCATCGCCTGGTCTATCCGCAAACGCGGGTTCGTATTTTTTATGAGAATCAATAAAACCAAAATCAACACATACTTGCCCAATCCCAGCCAGATGCACAATCCGATGAAAATCAATAGGGACAGAACATCCATGAATTTGCTGCGGGCTGCTAATAATCTTGTGCCGGCAAAAACCATCAGGGCGGCTATAACTACAGGAATACCAAGCTCCGCCGGCGGCAGTTTCGCATGGAAGCCGCCGAGAAATACCATTGCCAGAAAGAACGGCAGCGCAACAAGCATCACAGCATGCATGAGTTTCCAGGCTGCCAGCAGAACTCCGGAATATTCCATCAGGACGCCGCTGCCAAGCTCGGTCTCGGCCTCTGCGATATCGAACGGAACAAAACCGAGTTTCGCCTGGACACATAACAGTGCGGCTAAAAATGCCAGCATTCCTGATATGCTAAAAGCCGGCGTCTGCTGGGCGATTGCCGCCAGACTGAGCTGCTCACCGGGTCCCACCGAACCGGCCGTCTTTATCAATACTACAATAAAGGCCAGAACAAGCGGCAGCTCATAACCCATTACGAGCTTCATTTCTCTGCCGGTGCCGAGTGACGCGTGAGGGCTGGCGCTTGCGCTGCTGCCGAGAATCAATGCAAGCGAAGGGATTACCATCAAATAAATAGCGACAATAATATCGCCGACAAAAGCCGTCTGGGCGAACGTGATACGCAGGAGCATCAGCGATAGCAGCAGTGTGCCGGCCAGACCCACAAGGGGCGCCATTAGAAACACGGTTCGCTGAGCGTCTTGCGGAAGCAGGATTTCCTTGCCCATCAGCTTCATCACATCGTACGCCGGCTGAAAAAGCGGCGGGCCCACGCGCCACTGAACCAGGGCACTGACCTTGCGGACGATCCATGAGGCGATCAGACCGAGCACGACGATCACGGGAACAACAATGATCCAGAATAGGATGTTCGTCAATTGATTACTCATTTCTTTGCCTTTTCTCTCAAAAATGGCTCCCACAAGCCGCCGCCGGAGACCCTGGCAACGATTCCTTCGAAGACTTCCACCAAATCTCCTTCCGCAGTCAGGTCCTGGTAATCGATGCTCCCATCCGTGCAGGTCTCGACGCACAGCGGTTTTTCGCCCGGTTCCAACCTGTCCCTGCATACGTCGCATACGCTGCTAGGAAAGGGTATCAGATCGGTGTAAATCGTTCCGAACGGACAGGCGATTGCGCAGGAGCCGCAGCCGGTGCACAACATGTTTGCCCGTTTCAGCACGCCGGCATCGTTCCGTTCGCTCGGTACTTTCTCCAGGGCATCCCGGGGACAAGCGCTTATGCACGGAGCCGATTCGCACCTGCGGCATATCAGGGCGAAACGAATCATCTCAAGCAGTGAGTCGATTCCTTTGTTCCCCGGATGATGCTTGTACGAGCACTGAACCTCGGATTCGTCCTGAAGTTTGCATTTTACCAAATCGATTATTAACTTCGCACCCATAATTTCGTATCTCGTATTTCGCTTCACATGCGTTCGATTTTTAGTCCCAAATATTCGGGTATTTATCTATCTGGTCATACGTAAAGACAGGGCCGTCCTTGCAGACGTAATACTTGCCGAGCATGCAGTGGCCGCACTTGCCGATGCCGCAGCTCATATTCTTTTCCATCGAAAGATAAATCTGGCTGCCCTTAAAGCCGAACTCCAGCATCTTCATCGTTGCGAATTTCATCATAACCGGCGGGCCGCAAACCACCGCTACGGCGTTTTTTACATTCACATCATCCTTCGCACAGATATTAGTGACAACGCCGACGTTGTCTTTCCACTGGCCGTTTGCCTTATCAACGGTCAGCTTCATATCCACACCCACAATTTTTTGCCAGGAGTCAAAGAGCGTGTTTTTGTAGATGAAATCTTCAGGCGATTTGGCCCCGTACCGGCAAACCACGGATACGAAATCCTTGATTCTGTCGACGAGAGTCAAAAACAGGGATCGTATCGGCGCCAAACCCACGCCGCCGCCGATGATATAGACTTCCTTGCCGACGAAATCTTCTATCGGATAGCCCATGCCATAGGGCCCGCGAATACCGACCTTCTGTCCTTTTTTGCATTCGTGAAGCAAGGCTGTGATCCGCCCGGCTTTCATAATGCTGATTTCCATTTTATCCGTGATGGCGGGCGACGAGGATGGCGTAAACGGCGCCTCGCCCTCGCCCGGTAAAGTCAGCTCCACGAACTGGCCGGTAGCGAAATGAAATTCCTCTTCCGGCACAACGACAAAACTTTTAATCGTCGGAGATTCGTCGATAATGTCAGCTATTTCGCCGCTTATCGGTTGGTAGAGATTCTTGTTCATTTTCCAACTTTCGCTTTTTTCTTAGCTTCGCCTTTGAGTTCTTCGTTTAGTTTTTTCAGGACCTCCCGGATATCCACGTCGCCGGCCTCGGCATCGACACATCGCCCACAGCCGACGCACATATCGACGCCGTACCGCTCCAGAAAATAGGAGAACTTGTGCATGAAACGGTGTCTGAGCCTGTCGCCGAGGACTTTGCGGGGATTGGCGCCACCGGCCACTTCGGCATACGCGATTCTCATGCAACTGTCCCACATCTTCATCTTGCTGAAGTAATCTTCTTTTTTCGTATCGTAGAGGTAGAAACAATGGCAGGTCGGGCAGACCCTTGTGCAGGCCTGGCACTCGACACAGGTTTTCGCTTCTTCGTCAAATACATCGGAATCCTGACCGTTTTCCACAATCTCGTTGACGGACACATCGAACTTGAGGTCTGCGTTGTTTTGTTCGAGCTGGTTTTGTGTCTCGGCTCTTTTTGTATCCCGCTGAGCCAGTACTTCATCACCGGCCTGGATGAAAAGCTCCGAATTTGTCTTTAGAAAATCATCGCCCTTCGGCGAACCGGCTTCGACAACAAAGCCTCCTTTTACTTTCGAAACATTCAAATCGAAACCGCTTTGAGCAAACGGCCGGCCGTTCAGGACGTTGCAGAAACAACTGTCCGCCGGGTCCGAGCAATCCGATGAGATAATGAACATTTTCTCACGACGCTTCACATAGAACGGATCCTCGAATTCATCCTCAGTAAAGACCTTGTCGAGAATCTCGATCGAGCGCAAATCGCAGCCTTTCAATCCGAAGACGGCAAAAGGCTCGATCTCCTTCGGCTCCAGCGGCTCGGGAAAAACCGCCGCAAGCTCTCGAAGCGGAAACAGGAATTCCTTCGCAGGTGTACAAACACGTATGTTATTGACCTCAACCGGGACGCTGGCCGAAGGATCGTATCTGTTATATACGTAGTGCGAGCCAGCATTCTTCGGGACATAAAGGTCCATCCGCTCGGCAACAGCATCCAATAAAGGCTTTAACTCACTTAAAAAAACAGTACGCATTTTTGCTCACCTGTAATTTGCCTATAAAATTTTATACGCCCTGTACTCGAATCGATTTGCTATTTTATTGACTTTTTAGCAACTAAAATAAATTACCCAATTTAACAAATTCAGCTTGCCGGCATATAATAGGGCAAGCGTGCCAGTTCCATTGCAATATCAATGGTTATGACCTTGACTTTTTTAGGAACCGTTATGTGACACGGAGAAAAATTCAGAATGCCTTTAATACCTGCTTTGACTAATTTATCAGCCGTATCCTGTGCCGCCTGGCGGGGTACGGCTATAATCCCAAGCATGATTTTTTGTTTCTTCAGCCTCCGCAGATTTGAAATATCCTGAACGACAACATTATCTATCTTCCGGCCGACCTTTTTAGAGTCAACGTCGAAAGCAGCCGCTATATTAAGACCGTACTTGGCAAAGCCGGTATACGCCAAAACCGCAGAGCCGATATTTCCGACGCCAACCAAAGCGGCTTTCTGTACGATAGTTATTTTTAGGATTTTCTTGGTCTGCGCTGCAAGCTTTTCTACGCTATAGCCCACTCCTCGCGTACCTAATTCTCCAAAGTACGAAAAATCTTTCCGGATTTGCCACGCATCAACGCCAACTAAATCCGCCAGATTCTGGCTCGATATGTTTTCCTGGCCCTGTTCCGATGTAAAAAGCAGACCTCGCAAATAAACAGGCAATCGCCGGACCGTTTCGTCTGGAATTCTACGGTACCTCATAAGCTTTTTGCAGCCTAATTTATTTAGTGCTTGTGTTCACATTCACAAACTACAAAACGCAATTTATCAAAAAGTCACTATAGATGTCAAGGAATATTATATTTTTTTCAATCGTGTCGAAAAAAATAAATATCACCTAACCACTTCTTATATAATCAGTTAGTCTCCATAGAAATAAAACGGCATAAAAAAATAGAAAAAAAGGTTCGAATAATATTATACGAACACACAAAACAGCAACAAACGGCAAAGTATGTCATTTGACCGTGGCAACCAGCCGATTTGAGACGGTGTGAAGATATCTGTCATAACACTCCCAACTGATACGCACGAAAGGTTATGAGTCGATATCAAGTCGTGAAAAGTGAGCGGTCGATTCGATGCCGGATGCTCGATTTAGGCATCCTGAATTTCCCTGCTGTTGCAACCGCTGCTGATTTGAAAATTATCTCCCGCTGCTATCGCTGCGGCCTGCATCTTGTGCACGGCCTGCAGTATTGGCGAGCCACGCTGAGCTTCACCGGTATTCTGGATTTTTGGAGTTCGCGGCAAGCACCACGGTGATACCACATGCCGTTCCTTGTAACAAAGACCAGGGTGTCGCCTGTGGTATCCGCTGGGCCTGCCATACTTGAGACATATGGCTGAATCGTGGGTTGCTGCCGGTTATCTCGATGCCCAAGATAAATACCCAGCGCAGCTACAAAAACATAAATTATCGCCACGACTGTTAGGATAATCTTACGTCGCATCATTTCCCCTTTCGCAAAAGCCGCCTTTTACCGATCCTTCTATGGAGTTTCCTAACTGTATCGCATAAATGGTAAAATATTTTCGAGAATTTTCCAACAAAAAGAGCCCTTCGAGCGTCTATATTTTAGAGAACAGATATTATTAATGTAAATTTAATAACGAAAGACACAAGCTATGGACGCGCAAGACTTAATCAAGATCAGCGGCAAGGCGAAAAGCGAGACCGAGGCTTTTATCAATTGTTACCTTAACGACCGGGCCAAAGGCTGGCCGAAACTCTGTTTCTGCGATTCGCTCTACGCGGGAGACCGCCGGCAGCAACAGCCGAGAAGGCATAGCGGCTATTAATACCCCGCGTGGATCGATTCAATAATCAGGTCCACATCCAGAGACAATCCTTGTCTCTAAATATATAGCGATTCTCAGCAGCAAAATGTTACCTTTATTTTTAGAAAAAAGACAAAAAAAGCGAAAATAAGTCAGGCCGATCAATATTGGGATGGGGATGGCTTTTCCCTTGCTAAACACATACAAGCAAAGGCTTTGGGGATGGTTAATACGCCGGAAGCCATCCCGGTTGGGGCAGGCCCGTGTGCCTGCCCTGGGCAACCACATAGGGTT
>CAYTNN010000114.1:0-14548 GCA_964439135.1 uncultured Pirellulales bacterium | reverse complement strand
ATTTTGAGCCGTTTGAAGATGAATACAAGATGCGTTACCGGATCGACGGTGTGCTTTATGAAATGGTACCTCCCCCCAAATACATTGCTGCAGCGTTAAGCTCACGTATAAAGGTTATGGCGGACCTGGATATCGCTGAGCGGCGTCTGCCGCAGGACGGCCGAATCTCACTAACCGTCCAGAGCAATCCGATCGACCTGCGTGTTAGTGTTCTGCCGACAATGTTCGGCGAAAGTGTTGTATTGCGTGTTCTTGACAGAAGTCAGGCAAGTTTTGATTTGGGAGCCCTTGGTCTGAGACAGCAAGATCATGATTTGGTCCGTATGCTCATTCACAAACCTAATGGTATCATCATCGTTACCGGGCCGACCGGATGTGGTAAGACTACAACTCTATATTCGGCCTTGAATGAGCTTAATGACATTGAGACGAAAATAATCACTACCGAAGATCCCGTGGAATATGACGTTGACGGTCTTATTCAGGTCCAGATGAAGCCGGATATTGGACTGACCTTTGCACGATGCCTTCGCTCAATTTTGCGTCAGGACCCTGATATCATTCTTGTTGGTGAGATTCGTGACATCGAGACGGCGCAGATTGCAGCACAAGCATCTCTGACAGGTCACGTCGTGTTTACGACGTTGCATACTACTGATGCTCCAAGTTCTGTTGCGCGTCTTCTGGACATGGGGATCGAGCCGTTTCTTATTACCGCGACGGTCGAAGGGATTGTCGCCCAGCGGCTGGTCAGAAAGATATGCTTAAACTGCAAAACACAATTCGAGCCAAGTGAAGCGCAATTAATGGAACTGCAACTGACGCCGGATGACGTCAAGGACAAGAAGTTCCACTACGGCCGGGGATGCAGTAAGTGCAACGGTACCGGTTACAGAGGGCGAATAGGTATTTTTGAGATTATGGTCTTCAATGATGAAATACGAGACTTGATTATGAATCAGGCCTCGACGAATGTTTTGCGTTCGGCCGGCCTGAAAGCCGGCATGAGACTGCTGCGTGATAACGGTCTGGTTGCAATCTACGATGGTATCACTACCATAGACGAGATTGTAAAAGAGACAATGATGGAGGATGTGTAAGGGAGAATTGATTCATTATTAATTGGAACTTAAAAGCCAATCACCAATACAAAGGAGTTATTTAAGATGCCTGTTTTTCAATATTCGGCGCTGGATGCTCAGGGCGTGGAAGTAAAAGACGAAATTGAAGCCCTCAGCCAGAAAGAAGCGATAAGCAAAATACGAAACATGGGATATTTTCCCACGAAGGTTCGTGCCAGTGGGGGGGCGAAAAAAGCGGGAGCAAGAGCAGGTGTAAAACCCGCTAAAAGGCGTGGTGCCGGCGGCAGGGTCAAAATCAAAAACATAACTCAGTTTGCACGACAGCTTTCGACTCTCCAGGACGCGGGCCTGCCGATTCTACGATCCCTAAGGATTCTTGAAGAACAGCAAAGATCAGGGACATTCAAGAAGGTCATTGGCTACGTTGCCGATGACATCGAAGGCGGCTCGACGCTTTCGGAGGCATTGGCCAGGCACCCAAGGGCCTTTGATCGGCTGCTGTGCAGTATGGTGGCGGCGGGCGAGACCGGCGGTGTGCTTGACCTGATCCTTTCGCGTGTGGCCGACTTCATGGAAAAGGCCCAGAAACTCAAATCCCGTGTTAAAAGTGCGATGATTTATCCGGCAGTCGTTCTGACGGCGGCGTTTCTTATCCTCCTGGGCCTGATGCTTTTCGTGGTGCCGTCATTCGAGACCGCCATTTCCGAAATGACGGATGGTGGGGAATTACCAAAAATAACCAAGATCGTGCTGGGTATAAGCGCCTGGATCGCAATGGGTCCGATTTTGCCCGGTTTTGATCTGCGAATATCCGGAGTGCCGATCGGGGGCTGGGCCATTATGATAGCGATACCGTTTATAGTAATGTTCCTGCTCAGGTTTACAAGAAGATTTCGCGGGGGCAGATTTGTTCTGGACAGCATCAAATTGAAACTGCCGGTAGTAGGCCAGCTAAGCAGCAGGGTCTCAGTGACACGCTGGACAAGAACGCTCGGGACATTGATTAGTGCCGGTGTGCCGATTCTTGATGCACTCAACGTTACTCGCGAGACGGCGGGTAACGAGGTTTTTGCCAACATGCTCGGCAGGGTTCACAACTCCATCCGGCAGGGTGATACTTTTGCCGGGCCGTTGCGGCAGTCAAAAACCGTCGACCTGATCGTCTCCAACATGGTTGCCGTGGGTGAGGAGACAGGTGACCTGGACAAAATGCTTTTGAAAGTTGCCGACAATTACGACGAGCAGGTCGACGTGCTGGTGGCCTCGCTGATGTCTATGCTCGAACCGATTATGATCGTTGTGCTTGGCGCTATAGTTATGACTATCGTCCTGGCAATATTCCTGCCCATGATAGGAATTATTACGAGCCTGAGCGCCACATAGAAACCAAAGAAATAAATTGAACGTTTAATTGAAAAGTAGAAATTAAGGAGAAAAAAAATGAAGTCAAACGTAAAACAATCCAATAGAGAAGCGGCATTTACCATTGTTGAGTTGCTGACCGTTATGAGCATTATTGTCATTCTCATCGGTCTTCTTGTTCCGGCGCTGAACAAGGTAAAGCAATATGCCTACGACGTCAAGCAAAAGGCGCAGTTTCACAGCATCGAAGCGGCTTTGGAACTTTTTAATAGTGAGTTCGACGGCTATCCTCCTTCTGATGCTGTGGATCCGGACGGGGTGGATTACTGCGGCGCGATGAAGCTTTGCGAGGCCATGATGGGCCGGGATTTGATGGGTTTTCATCCGGATTCGATATTCAATAGTAGTGGTTTGAGCGGTTTAGGCACCGATCTATATCCTCCGTCATCAGCAGGTATCGCATACACAAATAGTTTGAGCGCCAGGAAAGGCCCGTATCTGCCGCTTGAAAACGCTAATGCTTATCAGTTGATGGATCTCTATGAACAAACAGGTCCTTATGCAGGCGAAAACTTAGTTTTATGCGATGTATTCAGGCGTGTTACGCACCTTCAATCAGGCAAGAAGGTTGGTATGCCCATCCTTTATTATAAGGCAAATACAGCCAACATTCTGCATGATATCGATAATCCGGATAATCCTCAGAATATTTACGATTACAGAGACAATGATAAATTAGTCAAGCTTGGTAAGCCATTCGACCCACCGCCTGAAGGTGGACATCACAGGCTTGCGATAGATCCCAGCAACCCGGCACCGGGCTACAGGTTCTACATGAACACAACGAACGATAAAGTGTTAGCGACGGTCAGGGCGGCGGTTAGACCTTATCGTGCAGATACGTATATTTTGATTTCAGCCGGCAGCGATGGCGAGTACGGCACGCCTGATGATATCTGTAATTTTGATTGGAGATATCGAGAACAACAACAAAATTAGCAAGCTGCTCGATCGGTAATAGATGTGTGCATCCGAAACTGCACTGCCGGAAGTTCTTTTGACCGAAAGTATGGAGTGGGGGTGGAGAAGGAGAAAATAATGATGAGAAACTTAATAGCTATTGGGGCGACGATGTTGATGCTGTTCGCAGCCGGTTCGGCACAAGCCGGCGTTTGTGAGATTGTCAACGGGAGTTTCGAAGACGACGGCACGATAAATGATATCACAGCGCAGGAACCGAACGGCTGGGATGTCAATGTGCCTTCGGGTAAGTTCACGGGAAAAACAGAGACATCGTGGTCAACGGATGGCAGATTCAGCCTGTCTTTGTCTTCGCAGTGGTTTACGGCCTTTGACGCCAATGATGCAGCGATACTTTCTCAGGACGTTTTTCTGGACGATGTGAATGAGATTACGTTTGACTTAAAACTGGAAACCTATATGGGGCTTTGGGACCCGAATAACGCAACTGCGGTTATGCTGATCGATGACGAGGTGGTTTGGGAGCCGAACAGTGCAAGCTCGGATATAAGAGGAGTATATGCCGGCCAAAGTTATACCGTTGAGGACAAGTACAGGGATGAAAACCCGCACAAATTGTCATTCGGTTTGAGAATAAATGTGGATACGGCAGATGGATTTTTCGAGTTTTACCGTGTTTGGTGGGATTCGGTCAATTGCGTGATATATTGTGGCGGCGGCGGTCTTTTGGCCGGGGATTTCAACCGTGATTGCTTTGTCGATGCGAACGACCTGAAACAGGTAACGGATGTATGGCTGCTTGAGGTGGAGTCTGATGACAAACATAATCTGTTTCGTGATGATGATTTAGCCGGCTATGGCACTATCAATTTCTTCGACCTGGCGATTCTTGCCGACAACTGGCTCCTAAGGAGCTTTCAAGAGCAGCAGGAAGTTAGTGCCGTTAACGGTAACGGATATTAAAAGGAGTAGCTGTGGAACGTAAAAAAACGGGTATTACGATTATCGAGTTGTTGATCGTTCTGGGAATTATAGCCCTGTTGGTCGGGCTGCTTCTCCCTTCTCTGAGTGCAGTGAAAAAAATGGCGAAAGAGACAAAGCAAAAAGCCCAGTTTGCCACTATTGAGCTGGCTCTGGCCGCTTTCAAGAACGACTACGGCAATTATCCACCGTCTAACTGGACACCGGAGGTGTTTACTGGTGATTACTGCGGTGCTCAAAAACTCGCCGAAGCGCTTCTTGGCTGGGACTTGCTGGGATTTCACCCGAACTCAGATTTTACGTCTGATGGAACTAACAGAGCCGGAGTTTTTGTGTACGATTCTTCTAACGCCATCCTTTTTGGCCAGAGAAAAGGACCGTATCTGGAGAATGCAACCACAAATGTGTTCACATTAGGCAGTATCTTTTGGAAAACCGGCACCGGCTCCTTAGCGGCCAATACTAATGTCCTCTGCGATGTGTTTAACGCTGTACAAGTAACACTACCAGGCGGAACAACTTCGAAGGCAGGAGCTCCGATTCTTTATTACAGGGCGAACAGTTCCAGCGAAATAAAGGGAATTTACAATGTTAACGACAATGATGCTATTGTTGGGCTAAAGGAAGCGGCAGACGGTAAAGGACATCCATTTGGAGCCGGTCCTGTTCCTCCTCCTTACAGCAATCGGGATGAGTTCTTCTACGGAACTGATAGTAGCACAGACGGAATAGTCGGGTACATCCAGGATCCGAAGATAACAGCGAAGGTCTGGCCTTACAGGCCCGATTCTTACATATTGATTTCGGCGGGGGCGGATGGTATTTACGGGACAGGCGACGACATTCGCAATTTTGGAAACTAAACTCCCATCCACACCCCATTGAGCGTGCTAAAGCTATGAATACTCGCAGATACAAGCATGGTTTAAGCCTTGTCGAGATGCTGATTGTAGTGGCTTTGATTACGCTGCTGGCGACAATGGTCATCGGCATTGCCAGCCGTATTGATAATCAGGCCAAAGAGAAGGGCGTCGAGAGTACCTTCGCTCTGCTGGAAGGTGCATTGGAGGAGTATAAAGAATTTCAAGGGGATTTTCCCGGACAGCCTGTAAAGGATTTTACGAGTGCAGCGGCACATTCGGAATTTCTTTATGGAGAGCTTTACTCAATACCGAGTTCTCGGAAGATATTGGAAAAAGTCAGCGATTCGTTAATAAAGCACAATGTCGATACGGGGACTGTACCGCCAGTACCTGAGATATACGATCCGTGGGGAACACCGTTGGACTATAGATATGTCCCCGGCGATAGTTTCCCGGAGCTTGTATCAGCAGGGCCGGACAAGGTGTTTAGTTCACCAGGGATAGATGGCCAGTTTGGCACTCCTGATGACGTGATCAGCGGCGATGATATAACGAACAGATAAAAATGAGAACGAGATCAAAAAAATCCGGTCTTACATTGCCTGAGATGGTGGTTGTTATCGCAACTATAGCACTGCTTGTCGGTTTCGGATTGCCTGCTATACGCGCACTTCTGAACTCGTTCGAGTCGAGCAGCGGCGCAAAGACTCTGATAAGCACCGCGCTTGCTTCGGCCCGTGCTATCGCCGCGAAAGAACAAAGTTATGCCGGCATACGTTTCCAGCAGGATTCGGCGGGCAATCAATACATGATCTTTATAGTGCACGAAGAGCCGGGCAGGATGGGCAATCTGACAATTGGTTTTAGAGCTGTCAAAGGCGTCAAACCGATAAAGTTGCCTGAGACGGTTGGCGTTGTGGATTTGAGATATAATCCCGGCCTGTTTAATACTCCGGGAGATGGCATTATTAATGATGATGTTGAGATTAATAATGATGATGTCCTCAGAGACACGACGACTTTTTCTATCATGTTCTCGCCGTCCGGTAAGTTGGTTATTCACGATGTCCGAGTGAGAAATCGTGATGGTATTTACCAGCCGGATAATGGAACTTCTAATAAAATCTCCCTGGATGATGTTTTTAATTCTCTTGAGAATATAAACAATTACGACGTGGGTATGTTTATTCAGGACGACTACCCTGCAATGGGTTTGGGGGCGGAATTGAGCCGAAACAGCTTCGTCATTATTTATGAAAAGGATAAACTCGAACAGGCCCGCGGAATGGGCACCGCGTGGTCGGGTTATTTGGCACAGAGAACTCTGGACAGGATTTATATAAATCCTTATACGGGAACGATGATTTTACCGGATTGACAAGTTTATGAGAAATATACGTCAATATAGTGGTTTTTCTCTTACCGAGGTTTTACTGGCTGTCGGCACGCTGGCTGTTGGGATGATTTTTATAAGCGGCACGTTCCTCACGGGTATTCATTTTTCGACGATTTCAACCGAGCGGACCATAGCGGCGGTAGTAACAGACGAGGCTTTTGCAAAAGTAAGAATATACGGGAACGCCAACCCGGGTTGGTTGTCAGGATTATCTACAATTTCCTGCGCTGATTTTAATGATGTTGTGTTACCGCCTCTTTACGAGTTTGCGTATCCTTCAACAGGGACATTGACAGAGAAGCATTACTACTGGTCCGCCTTATGCAGACCGGTGTATTCTAATCCTGATAATCGGCTTGTGCAGGTGACAGTTTTTATCAGCAGAAAGACAGGTGCTAATACCCAATATCGTAGTCCGGTTGATCCGTTTAATCTGTCAATTTGGTATCCGAGATTGGTTAACGTTGGCGTTACCGGTACTGTCGGAGATATTTTTCTCCGGATAGAAGCAGGCAAGGAGACTTTTATCAACGATGGCTATACGATAGTTGAAAATGAGACTGGGCGGATATATCGAGTGTTAGAACGGTATGCGCCACCTGATAATAATATGATCCGGCTTGACAGGCCTTTGCTGGCCGGCCAAATTGATACACCCTGGTCCGGATCGGTGTGGGTGATTCCACCTCCTGTGGGTGGCGGCAGATATCCATGCATAGGGGTATATCAAAAGCTGATCAGATTTTAACCGCAGAATTTAAGTGATTTATCGAAGATGTTGGTACGGTTGAAGAATATCCGTTGATCAAAGAATAATGAAATATAGACTAAGAACATATAAAGCTTTTACGTTAATTGAGCTTATTGTCGCTATTGGGATTTTAGCCGTTGTTCTGTCCTTTGCGAGCGTGATTTTCAGAGTCAGCATCGATGCTCACCGTACTGCAATTGCGAACGCTGAAATTATGCAGAAACTGCGAGCTATTACCGACCAGCTCAACGCCGACTTCAAAGGTCTTCGCAAGGATGGTGAAATTTTCGTAGTCTGGGTGGCGAAAGCAAAGCCCGGTGCTAATCCTGTCGATCCTAATTCGTATGTAAGATTCGATCGGATAATATTTTTCGCAGATGGAGATTTTCAATCTTACGGAGTCAGTCCGATGGTTCGCGGCAACATTGCCAGAATCAGTTATATGCTTGCAAATAGGCCTTCCGGCAATCCGATCAGGGCAGTTCAGCAAGAACCTCAAAGACGGATGCTTGCAAGAAACCAGCATATACTAACTGCTGATCCGGTTACTGGTCTTGCTGATTTTCCGAGGCCAGCTATATTCGCAGGGACTGACCAGGATTGGTACGATTGGAATAACCGCCGTGAGTACGACAAGATATCTTTAGAAGCATGGAAGAATATACCCTGGGTGATAAATGAATATGATAAAAGTGAGCCGAACAAGCCGAATATGCTCTCTGTTATAAGCGATGTTAATGTTGCGAATACCAGTCTTACTAATGTAGTCAGGAACAGGGGTTCGATTGTTGATCCGGCTAATCCGGATTCGATTCACATGCTTCTTTGTGAGGGCGTGGGTGAGTTCAAAATTCAGGGCTGGTATGATGCTCAGCAGCGTTGGGTGCCGGAGGTTGATCCGGATCGCAACGGCGATTTCTTGGATACAGACTTTTTTTTGGATCCCAACTTAAGTAGGCTGGATCCTAAACAGATTCCAGGAGTGTTGTATCCTTATCCTCCTTATGGTGATGTAGTGCTTGGTGGGGAATTTAGATATGATCCCGGAACGGAGGAAGGCCGTGAAAAATTCCGTATGCTTCAGGAATTGTTAAATGAAAGCCGGTTTGACCAAATTCCGGGACTTGGGCGGGCGCTTAAATTTACGTTTACGCTGTTCGACTCCAAGGGAATTATTAAGGAAGGCAGAACCTTCACGCATATTGTTTATTTAAATGATTAAGTTGTTGAAAATGAAAAAAGTGGACAAAAAATGTTCGAGAAAAACGCTTCCGGTTGGCTCTGCTCTAATCCTGACGGTAGTTCTGACCAGCCTGCTTGCTATCATCGGCGTGTTGTTTGTTTTGGTTTCCCGCGTGGACAAGATGGCGACATCATCCATATCGGAAAATAAAGAGCTGAACTTTGCGGTCGAAGCAGTTGTTGCAAAGATATCGCAGGAACTGACTCTGGATGTCCCCGGCGTGGAACGCCAGGAGTACTACGATTATCCTGGTGTAAATGATACCTGGCTGGCAAGTCTTGAGCCCTATATAGACGGAACTGTTTATAAATGGCGGCAGATAAGCGATGTCTATAACAAACTGGACCCAAATCTGCAATTGCAGGCTGATACTGTTCCGGACTATCAGTATGCTATTAATGAGAGAACTATTGCAGATGCCGATGGCGACGGCGTGGCGGATTCGCGATGGGTGATTATACCGGAAATGAGCAGCGGTAAAGGCAAACCTATTTATGCGGCTGTCAGAATTATTGATAACGGGGCAATGTTAAATGTCAATACGGGCTTCAAATTTAATCCAATTCTTGACCCTAATGACCCCGAAGCGAATATGCTCGATATAGGCGGACCGGACCAACTGCAGATAAATCTGCTGGCTTTGGCTTTGCGCGACCCATGCGACCTTACCCCGGAAGATGAGACGAACCTTCTTGCAGCTCTTCTCAGGGAAAGAGCAAATTCCAGCTATGGTCTTAATCCTTGGGATTTTGTCTCATATAGAAAAAATGTCATTTGGAATTACGGTGAGCCAAACGGACCTTACACGCCTTTTGGTATTTCGGATGAACTGGAGCTTAGGAACCGCTTCTTGCTCAGAGCGGAAGACTCATACACACGATTAGAACAATTGGGCTCGCCAGCATATTGGACTTCTTCTTTTCGAATAGGATTGGAAGTGCCTGCAGGCCCGGGAGGTGTTAATCTTGATGGGTGGTTTTCCCATGTAAGCATGGATCCGACCAGCACCGTGTTAGACCCAAACATTTACGACTATCGCCATATAACCACCACCTACAATATGGACAGGATTATTAATCCCATCGGATTGGGCTTCAACGGCGGGAAGATGGTGAATGTCAATAAGGCCGACGAGAACCTGCTGTATGATGCGATAAGAGCAGGACTTCTGGATGCCGAACCTAACTTTGTTGGTGTCGATCAATTAGCCGCTCAACTGGCGGTCAATATCGTCGACCTTCGAGATGCTTACCACAGCGATCCTAATGCGGAGGTCACTGTTTTGCCTTTGCCGGATGGCTCGAATTGCTACGGTTTTGAGGTCCAGCCGTTTATAAGTGACATTGCGTTTAAGATCAGCAGTACGCGCGCGAATATTTCGACGAACAATCATTTTGCGATAGAGCTTTATAATCCGTTCGATGCACTTATTCCGCTGAGCAGCTTCAGACTGGAGATTCGTCGGCATAGCGGTGAAGTCGTCGGCACGATAAACCTGGACGGTTATGTCATGTCAGACTACGACCGGTTTGTGGTGACCAATAATTCCGGAGCTTCGAACACTTTTGGTATCAGTGGTATGATGTCAACAGGCGGGGGCAAAGAAGACCCCGCTTTAGTGCTCGCCGAATATGATCAGGAAGCAGGATCAGATCCACGAGATCCAAATTATGTGTTAAAAGAAGAAGGAAGTTATGACGTTTATCTGATAAGAACGACAAGAACGACACCGCCCTCAGACATCTATCTTGACAGGCAGCAAACTAAGGATAATGACTGGTTTGGCTGGAATAATGTTAAGGATGTCTCACAGTATTACTCACGGGCGGACAATGATTGGAATGTGGTGCTTCAGAATATGGTATCTGCGAGTAATACATTGGGTACCGATAACAGATTAAACGGGGCGCGAACGAACTACAATTTTTATGATTTTGCAAGTGCTTTTGAGCGTTTTGCATCGGTGGGCGATATAGCAAGGGTACTTACCATAGGACCGAGACCAACTACCGAACCGGAAGATATGATTGGCATGCGTCTGACGCCCGAGCCTGCCGAAAATACTGTCCGGCTCGATTTGCAGAATCCTCTCTATGAAAACATTTTTCAATATCTGACCGTCATCGACCCTAATGATCACGGTTTGCCTGAGGGCGAAACGAGAATAAAAGGCCGGATAAACGTAAATACCGCACCATGGTTTGTGATCGCCCAATTGCCGTGGATGACCGAATCAATTGCCCAGGCAATAGTTGCATATCGAGATAAACTCGAATTGGTAACTGGTGTTGTCGATTACTCCGAAGGCAGAGGCGTCGGGATGGTAGACCTTGATCCCGTAAGCCAGTTCTTGCCGGAGCAGGTACGCGAAGATATGGGCTTTGCCAGTATAACGGAATTATTGAATGTGACACACGCTTTGGCAAATGAGATCGATCCTAATATACCTTATAATGTACCTTACAATGATTTATATGATATTAGGAAATATGGTCGCGACAAAGAACTCGGTAATGATAAAGACCATGATGCATGGCCCGATCTGACGCCGAATGATGGAGCGGAGAATGACTTTGAAGAACGTGATTTGATTTTCTCAAGGATAAGCAATATTATTACCGTGCGAAGCGATGTTTTTACCGCTTATATCCTCGTTCGCATTGGTGTCGACGGCCCGCAGAAAAGAGTACTGGCCATACTTGACAGAAGCCGGGTGACATACCCCGGCGGCAAAGTGAGAATCCTCGCCCTGCACCCCGTCCCGGACCCAAGGTAATTAATTTTCGATTTTCGATTGCCAATTGGCGATTTAAGTTTGCTAATTTTCATTTTTGTATTATTGATTGAAAACCTGATATCCGGATTGTAAAATCCGTGATTATGACTCCCGATGAGCTAAAGAAAAGAACTAAACAATTTGGTCTTCGTGTGATCCGACTTGTAGAGAGCCTCCCTGAAACCAAAACCGCAGCCACTATAGGTTACCAATTACTACGCTCCGGGACTTCGGTAGGCGCAAATTATCGTGCTGCATGCAGAGGCAGGTCAAAAGCAGAATTCATAGCAAAATTAGGTGTTGTTGAGGAGGAAGCCGACGAATCAGCCTATTGGATTGAGATGCTTGTTGAAGCTAAAATCCTGAAGCCGGATTCTGTGGCACAATTACTCGCTGAAGCTGACGAGTTGACTGCGATTATGGCCAAATCCCGCATAACCGCCAAACAGAAAAGCTAAAATGAGTGTACTAAAATCGACAATCGGCAATCGAAAATTGTCAATGTCTTAGCATTTCGACGATTTCGGGGTGGACTTTTTTGTTTGCTGTGATGACCTGGAATTTGTGCCCTTCGTAGCTGTCCAGATCGACGGGGAAAATTTTCTGTCCCTGCCAATTGGTGAAGAGCGCTCCCGCCGCCTCGGCGATTGCTACTCCGCCGGCGATGTCCCAGAGCTTCGGCGTATTGGCGATAGTGGCGACCATGCTGCCCTTTGCTACGTACGCCACCTGCAGGGCGGTCGAGCCTAAATTTCGAAATCTCGTTCGCTTCATAAGTTCGCAGGCCCAGCTCGGCGCGCCCTCATCGAAATGGCTTTCCAGACCAACGCTGGCAAATTTGTCGATAGCTTCTTCGCTTGCGGTGATTCGCCTGCCATTCAATTGAGCCTCGCGACCCTTGACGGCGGTGAACATCGAATCGGTAGCCGGCTCGAAAATCACGCCGACAATCGGCTCGCCCTCGTACATAACACCGATACTGACGGTAAAGAACAGCATACGATGCGCGAAATTATTCGTCCCGTCAATCGGGTCTATCACCCACCAGAGCTTATCATTACCTCGCGGCGGCTGCTTGAATAGTTTGCCTCCCTCACCTTCCTCGGCGATAAAGCCGTGATCGGGATAATTCTCTTTGATTCGGTCGATGATAATCTTCTGGCATTGGGCATCGGCCTGGGTTACCATCTCGGTAGCGTTTTTTATCGAAACCTTGATATAATTAATTTCTTCCATCGCGTGCTGGCCCGCCAGGCGTGCCGCCACGATAGCCGTCTCTAACATACTGCTCAGGTCTCTCTGCTCTAATGCCATATTTTGTAATCCACCTCGAATCTTGACATAACCATTACGTTATCCTATTCTAACGTAATGATGCAGGCAAGCCAACATCTAAATAAGCCGAAATTTTTCTACCGAGCCTCGTCCGGCCAGCGGATGGTCGCGGCGATTGTTTGCCTGGGGATAATTGTTTTCTTCGCCGCATTTGCACTGGCAGGACATTACCGCATCAATATGGGCCGATGGCTTGGTATCTGCGGATTCAAGCAGCGGACCGGTCTGCCGTGCCCGACCTGCGGAATGACTACGGCGACACTTGCCTTCGCTCAGGGCAGAATCTTTGAAGCCTTCGATATTCAGCCGGCCTGCGGTTTTTTGTGCTCGATTATGGTTATCGCAGCGATTCTGGCGTTTATTATCTCTGTTTTCGGAATATATTTTCGCTTTATCGAGCGTTTTTTCGCGGAAGTCAAGCTCAGATACATGATATTGGCCCTGATAATAATCATAGCCGCAGGCTGGGCGGTAACATTGGCCCGCGCAGTGGCGGCAAAGAACTGATTTGATGCAATTACCTGTTGAAAACAGGAGATTGACCACGCCAGATCACACTTCGCGCAGAGTAAAAAATCCGGAGATTTTTCTTGACGAGCAGGTGGGTAATTTGGTACAAATGACATTGGTGAAGCTCGTACTCGCATAGGTGTATACGGCAGTATTTCAACCTGTCAGCAAGTCGGGTCACTGTGATTGTATATGTGAGGTTGCTGAATAGTTATTAAGAAGCCCTGAGTTGTACCAAGGGGCCGACCTGAGAGAGGCGTATCAAATAATCCATAAAGACGTACCGTGGTTTTGTACTTAACAGTTGATTTTTTAATATTTCATCTGATGACGCATTTTGAATTCTTGAAGGAAGGAGGTGAGCACAAATCGTGAATATTTGTCCATGACAGACATGGATAAAATGAGATGAGAAAAAAAATTCATCGGTCGTAAAAAATTAATTTGTTTGAAGAAGGGAAATTATTATGTGTAGAAGAACAATTTATCTGATTTTGCTCGTGGCTTTGTTTGCCGGTTCGGCCCAGGCGCAATTTATCACGGACGTTGCGCACCGAAATACCGATACGGATGCTACGGAAGATCCTCAAATCGCACCGGATCCACTCGCAGAGAATTCGGTGACTTTTGTGGACAGGACTCATGTGTACGCTGATATACCGGAATTTATCCTCGGTGCACAGTATGTCATGCTTGCCAATGACAACAAGAATATGTCTACCTATGAACTGGACTTGACCTTTGCAATGAATGCTACCCTGTACGTCTTTGTTGATAACCGTATGGGCGGCGCGGCAGGTGGAAAGGATGTGGCCCCGAACATTGACGGCATGGGATGGCTAACCGATATGGGCTTTGTCGATACCGGTGAAGACATTGGAATCGATGAAAGCTTCGATGGGGGCATTAATCAATACTTCTCCATTTTCTCTTTAGCAGTCGAGGTAGGTACAGTTACTATTAACGGCAATACCGAAGGCCACGGCGGAAACATGTTAGGTGTCGCGGCATTGGGCCCCAAGCTCAGTGCCTACTATCCTGTTCCGAAAGACGGTGCTATATATGCGGATACATGGGTGAGCCTTGCCTGGACGGCCGGAGATACCGCCGCCTCGCATGATGTGTACTTTAGCGACAATTTTAACGACGTGAATGATGGTACAGGCGATGCGTTCAGAGGCAACCATGACTTGGATTCAGCGTTTTTTGTTGCCGGCTTTTTCGGATACCCTTATCCGGACGGCCTTGTTCCGGGAACAACTTACTAT
>CAYTNN010000113.1:0-14558 GCA_964439135.1 uncultured Pirellulales bacterium | reverse complement strand
GGCCGATTCGCAGGTCGTCCGGCGTAACAATCGGGTCCCTCACGACGCTCTCGAATAGCGGTTCGGTGCGGAGCCGGTAAGTCCGCGGATTGTCTAAGTCCCCGAAGCGCCACGTATCGGTCACCGCGTATTGGTCGAATTCCCACTCCGGCTCTTCGTAGGTGTGTTCGGCTCCGGGCAATGAAGGCAGGTCGACGGAAATCTGCCGGACCTGTCCATCGGCGACGTATTCGATATCCGCCGTATCGTAAATACATTGCTGCAGATTGTTCTCGCTGAGCCAGATATTTTTCGGCTTGAGCGTCCAGCGGGATTTCAGCCTGTGGCTTGTGAATACGTTGCTGCCCCTGCCCTGCAGCGAACGGTATTCTTTTGGCTCTGAGAGCATGTAGGGCGTAGTATACTCGGTGTTGCCGGGCTGCGGGATTTCCCGAATCTGTTTGATTATGAGCTTGCCTTCGGGAGCGACTTTTTTGAACTCGAAGTCCAGCATGATATCGTCTTTTTGTACGGCCTTACAATATTCATCCGCAGCCGAAACCAGCAGTTCGTAAAGCTCGATATATTCCTGCTCCCACTCGAGCACGGTGTTCTCCCGCAGCGGCACGAGACTCGATCGCTGGAGAAGCCACGGGGCTGCTCCCTGAAAATGAGTCATTTCAATTCTGACCTCTTCGGGGACCGCATCGGCCGGCGGATTGGTGACCGAAACCGCTCCCTTCTGGCAAACCACGTTTGCGATCCAGTCCGAACGGTCGGCCTTATTCAAGGTGGCAACACCGTTGGCCAATTCGATTTCGTCGGGAAAAGAGCTGTGGGCCAGCAGGGCCATTCCGGCGTCGGCCTCGTTGACACCATGCTTGAGCCGCTCCAGAAATGCGTTATCATTGTAGAAACTGGCGAAGACCTTTCGAATGGCCCTAAAAACACCTTGCTCGGCGCCATCCGACGCGTCACAGGCACAGGGGCCGGTATCGTCATGGTCCAGATCGTCGGCCAGACAACCGCTGTAACTGTCGTACAGGCCTGCCCCCGTGAACGCTTCGCTGTCCTCGACGTTGGTCGAGCTGCGAAAACGTATCTTCGTGCCGGGATCGAATCCGAAAGTCTCAAGGGCGTCGATTACCGCGGATTTTATCTCCGGGTCGAACTGGGCGGTATTAGAGTTTTCGATTAGATTGCGAATCGCCGCTAAGTCCCTGGATAATCCTTTCATGTCCGCCGGCGGATATCTCGTATATTGCGACAGGCGCGAGGCGATTTCCTCCCGTATGGTGCCTCCGGTGAAGGGCGTGCGAATCTGCCACTTCATCGGATCGTTCAGGTCGTCCGTAAGGAACATCCCGCTGAGAATTACGGTGTCACCGGTGCCGTTGAACAGCTCGATCCAGTCGGGAAATTCGCCGCTTTCGGCCGGGTCCTCGATGGTCGATTTATTATCAGCCATGAATTCGTTTATTACCAGGTCGTTGCTGTCGCCGGCCGGCGAGTTCGCCGTACCGGGCGATGGATTCTCGAAGAATTGCCATATATCTCCGCCGTCAACGGACCGTCCGTATGAGATATCCTCCTGCTGGGGCCCGAAGCTCAGGCTGTCGATAAGTGTTTGACCGTCGCTTTCGAAAAGGCCTATATCCTCCCCCGACCGGCTCAGCTTGAAACCGGCATGAAAAGGTCCCTGCTCGGTGTCGTCATCGGCCCAGATAAGAGTGTGCCCGCCCGGTGCCAGTACGGCCGGAGCCATGCTGGGCAGAGTCTGGTCGAGAAAAACATTCCATAGGTCGAACGAGAACGCCATGGCCCGGGGCGAATTGTCCGGAATTGCCCGGCGTAGTATACCGAAATTTGCCGCCTTGCCGCCGACATAGCCGATATCGGCCGGCTGCAAATCGTTCGTATCGGCCCAGAACTGTCCCCAGTGCGTCATCGGTGTTATTGTTATTGGTGACGTCTGTTTCAGTTCCAGGAGCGAAGCTTTTTCCTGTTCGCTGAGGCTCCCGGCATCGAGCAGTTTGATAGTGCTGAAGAGTTGCATGTTTTCGCTCGAAGCGGCCAAATATACGCTGCGATTCACAAGGCCTTGCGCACGGGCGGCATCCTGCTCCATCGCCAGGTAAACGAAGGGCACGCCCTGAGATTTAGCGAGTATGGCCACGTGAGAATTCGGCGTCGAGGGCATCAAGCTGATAATGCCGGCCATGGATGGAATCTCGGCCGGCACACCGTCGGTCAGCAGGATATCTTCCGGCAGCAAATCGCCGTTGATGAAGGCCGCCTGGATTTCGCTGCCGGCGAAGAATTTTAGCGTGCCCAGCGCCCAGCCGTCCGAATAGCTTACGTTGCCTTCGGCCCATTGGGCGGTAGAGCCGATCGGTATGCCCTGGCTTTCGAACCAGTCACGATTCTGCTGGGCCACCGTGTATTGCTCGTATGTGGGGAAATAATATGCCGTGACGTTGGGCTCGGCGATGACCGAAGCTTTGACGATATTGAACAGGCGGACAATTTCTTCGCGGCTATAGGGATCGTTTCGTACGAGCTGTATACCGTACTCGTTGAACGGCGGATCCGCCCACGGCGACAGAATCACTGCGCCGAGCACCGCCTGCTGGCCTTCCTTGTGCAGGGTGACATCATCGAATTGCTCTATGGTCATGCCGATAAATGGATCGAGCTGCTCGAGCGCAAAATCGAAGTGGTATTCGTACATCCGGCAGTCCTGGTAGCACACGACGTTCGGGTCGAATCCTTCCTTGGTTATTATCGTGAACTTGACATACGGAGGAGACGTCCAGCTTTGGAACTCTTCGTTAGGATATTCAATTTGGTTTTTCCATGCCGGCTCGGGATCATCGCCCCTAGCCAGATACAGCCATGGAACTATGAGCACTAAAATCAGGCAACGACTTCTAAAACACATGGCTACTCCACCTTAATATACAATTGATAATATTCAAGCCGCATCCTAAGAATGCGGCTTGTCAACAACACTTATTATACAATTTATGGCCCTAAATTTCCAGTGATTTTGTTGATTTTGGACGATTTCGGATTATTCGTATTACCAGGTCAGCGTTAATGGGGATGTTTTGCTTATCAGGCTTTCAGCCGCTTAATAAATAGCACAGCCAGGCCGCGAGAAACGCTCCGTAGGTTCCAATGGCATAGCCCATAAGGGCCATCAGGATACTTGCCGGCACGAGTTTTTCGTTGTGGCTTGAAGCAACCACGGGGGCACTGGCCGCTCCGCCGATATTCGCTGCGCTCGCAATCGCGGTAGAATGAATATCCACTTTCAACAGATATGCACCAAGGACGCAAAAAGCCCCGTGCACGGCTATCCAGATGTAGCATCCGAGAATGAACCATCCGGCGGAACCTGTAAGTCCGGATATGTCGGCCCTGGCTCCCATGTTTGCGACAAAGATATAGACAAGAGCCATTGCAAGCTCGTGGCTTGCGGGGATATGTCTTGCCGGGGTGAGCGAAAGCAGAAGGCCCATTGTAGTGATCAGCAGAATCTTCCATGTAGAGGCGGTTAAAATCGGTTGAAGTTCAGGCAGTAATCCTGAGAGGATTTCCGCCGCCCATGTACAAGCAAAGCCCAGCACAAGAAGATAAAGAAAATGCCTCATTCGGACGTGTTCCTTTGATTCCTGCGTTTCGGCCCGGGTCATTTCGAGCATCCGGAGTCGTTTATTGTCCACCCGCGTAAAACGATTGAACGCTTTGGCGAAGTTTTTCGAGCCCAGCAGAGTCGGCAGCCATACCATATAGACAAGATTGTCGCCCAGCACGGCGAGCCCGAATCCCTGGCCGCTCGTTTTAAGCCCTTCGGTGACGGCCGCCATGTTGCCGGTGCCGCCGATCCAGCTCCCGGCGAGCGAGCCAAAAGCCTTCCATGAATCTTCGGGCAGTTTGTTTCCGACAAGTAAAAATGCTATCGGGGCGCCAAGCACAACGCCGGCAGTGCCGAAGAGCATTACGAAGATTCCCCTGCCCATCATTTTGATTGTCGATGCGACGTCGACCTTCAAAAGCATTATTATGAGAAACATTGGCAGCACGGTTGAGCTGAGCCAGTCATACACCGCCGAAGTTTTGACTAATATGCCGGTGTTTGACATTATGGCGGGTATGGCGTAGATAAAAATCAGCGGCGGAAAATAATTGAAAAGCTTCCACCGCGTTCGTTCTTCGAGAAAAAAGAAAAATGCTCCTACTCCGCAGAGAACCGTTAAGACTCCAATCGGGCTGGAAACATATGATTCATCCATGACTTCTTATCCCAATCAAAGAAGCTGATTGCAAGGCAGCTTCTACTGTTGGAAATTCCTTCCATCGAAAACGAAAAGGCTCAGATGTTATATGTTGTAATCGTAAACTCGCCGCCCTCAAAAGAGACATCTTTGACTCGAATACTCCTGATGTTTTTTTCTTTAAGCAGCTTGTCTACATTGACGAAGATTTTCGGATACTCAAGTTTTATGTATATCGGTAATTTTAGCTGGAGTATTTTTTTGAGCCGGCTTACGGCTTTGTTTAGATAGCTGCTCACGATGGTAAGTTCAAATGTTGCGACGTTATCGCTGAAACCCATGTATCCCAACGAAGCGGGAATATACGGCAGAATGAATGAATTAGTCTTTATCACGAAATGAATTTTCTCACCTTCAACTTTCGGGCGTAGTATCTCTCCGCGCAACAGTTCGTTGGAAATCAGGATTTGTGTGAGTTCGTCGAGATTGAAAGTTATTTTTGCCATAGCGGTCCTTTGCCGGATTTTCTGCTGAAACGATCAGAATAGAGAAGCAGAAGAAGTTTGAATAGAACAAAGTGTTCTATTGCAGCCTGCGCTTATAGTGGGGGCTACGTATTACCTCTGCTTTTCACTATTGCCGGTCGGCGTGCTCTGCCTTTTGCCTGGCTTCGGAAAGATCCTTGAACAGCGATCTTATGTTGAAGAATCCTCCGATTGTAACAACAATCGAAAGGCAGGCAAAAAGCGCCAGGCTCAGAAAGAAGAAGAACGTCCAAATTTTAATCCAATCCATCTAAATTGCTCCTTTGTTTCATAAGAGTTGCTCGTCCCCCCTTGTCGGGCAGCAGCAGCGATCCGACAATCATCAGGACAATCGCCAGCGCCAAGACGATCAGGCCGATAATGGCGCTGGGAATGTCACCTTCGATTTCAAAGTGTTTTTTGATCGGGTCCAGCAAAGGCGAACATAATTGTTGCACCTTCGAGAGGCCCAGAAGGGCAAGAAAACCGGTAAGCAGCGCCAGATATGCTCCGGCCCTGCTGGCTCGCTTCCAGTACAGCCCGAACGCCAACAGTGCAAATCCGCCGATAGAATATATGGCGCCGGAAATAGCCATGTAGTCCCACAAATCCTGTTCGAGCGGATACCAGAGACCCCAGACGAGGATGAAGATTCCTATTGCAACAATGAAAATCCGTGTCAGCAGGAGTCGGGCCTTCGAGGACAGGCCTTTTTTGAACCACGGCGCGACCACGTCCTGAGTAAGCACCGAACTCCAGCATAAAAGATAGCTGTCGTGTGTCGACATGAATGCCGCGAGCATTCCCGCCGAGATAATACCGATAAAGCCCGCCGGCAGAATCTGGCTCAAATAGAACGGCATTGCAGTCAGCGACAAATCGGAGTTTGCCTTTCCGTCGGCGGACAGGAATACGTTTTTGAGGGTCTGGTTATTAGCTATAAAGACCAGAGCACAGATTCCGAAGAAGTAGGGGATCAGGAACCGGATAAGAAAACCCACCGATGAAAGCATATATATTCGTTTCACTATTGAGGTACTCTTTGCCGAGCAGGCCCGGATGACGGCGGTCTGCCAGACGGCACAACTTACCAGGCCCATGAAGAACATCCAGAGAACGTATGACCAGCCGAAACCTGCTTCGTCGAATGGATTGAATCCGCTCTGGCCCATCTCCCTTGTAACTGTCTCGACGATATTGCCCCAGCCCAGGTATCTGATTGACATAACGCTGGCAAAGAGCAGGCTGAACGAAAGTACCACGAACTGGATATAGTCGAGTATCGCAACGGAGACCATTCCCCCCAGGGTCGTGTAAAGCAGGACCATGCACAGCAGGACGGTCATGACGATCTTGAGGTGAAATTCCGAAGTCATGCCGGTTACGCCTGTAACGAACAGCGAGCCGGCTTTCAGGAACATGCCCATATTGAGGATGCCCGAAAGTGCCAGGATAATACCGCCGAGTATGCGGACATCTCTGCCGAATCGCATCTCGTAAAACTCCGGTATTGTCATCACTTTCAATCGTCGCAGCGGCACAACGATGAAGCCGGAAATACCCACGAACAGCGTGACAATCGCCGCGGCGAAGGCGATGTGAAACGCGGCGAATCCGCCGGTGAAGCCCTTCTGCGACGAATACATCACCGTTACCAGGCCGAGTTCCGTGCCGATCATGGTTGCTATGGCGAGAAACGTCTTAAGCCCCCGGCCGGCGACCATAAAGTCCGTGGCCGAGGCAATGTACTTGCGGATGTAGACGCCTATACTGACGATTGCAATCAGATAGCCTATGACAATACACCAGTCGAGAACGCTGAAATTTGTGCCAAATCCGAGACTTGTAAAATCAATATCCATAGGTTCTCCTGCTTTCCAAGCGACGTATGTTATTCACTATTCGCGACACCTTTCACGAATTTCGGAACGGACGGTGAGGATTATAGTCCATCCGGCGGTGTTCTACAATATTTTTCAACTCATCGGGACAGCTCTTCAAAAACAGAATCAGCCAAGGCGTTCATCGCCTCTTCCTGTGCGATTATGGACCGGACCATCTTCATCTGCGTTCTGCAGCGATCCAGGTTGTGGCCTTCGCGGTGTATCTTATAATAAATATCGCCGGCCAGATGGTCGGCGAGGAAACGAATCATCTGTTCGAACGTAATGAGCTTGCCGGCGAAAACCAGGTTTTTCTTCTCGGTCGGCGTTAGAAACGTGTGTGTTTCTTCGGCAAAACCTTTAAGCAGCATTTCAAATATGGGCATCCGCATGGTAACTTTCGACAGGTCGCGCTGGTCCTCTTCGGCCGGATTCGTCGCCGTACGCACCATGTCGCCGAAATCGTACAATGAAAGCCCCGGCATTACCGTGTCCAGATCGATTACACACACGCCTTTATGCGTTTTTTCATCCAGCAGCACATTATTGATTTTCGTGTCGTTGTGCGTTATGCGAACCGGAATTTCGCCCTTGCCGGCGTGATTTAGCAGTACGTCACATATCCCGGCATTCTCCAGCACGAAATCGATCTCGGCCGTGACGTCTTTGGCGCGGTTGCGCGGGTCCTGCCGTAGGACTTCCCGGAAGGTTGTCAAGCGTTTAGGAGTAGCGTGAAAATCCGGAATCGTTTCGTGTAACGGCGGGCCGGGCAAATCCGTGAGGAACGCTGCGAACCGGCCGAACATCCGGGCCGCCTCGTAGGCCAGTTCAGGCGATTCGATGGTGTCGTATGTAATTGCGTTTTCGATCCGATTATAAACGCGCCAATAATTGCCGCGGTCGTCCATGAAAAAATCGGCGCCGTCTTTCGTATTGATGACGACAAGTTGGCGCGAGACAAGTTTGTTTTGTTGCTCCTGCAGTTTCCGGCGAATATGGTTCGTTACCCGCCGGATATTTTCCATCATCGCCGGCGGATTTTTGAATACCTGATGATTAATCCGCTGCAGGATGTAGTGTATCTGGCGGTCGTCTTGCCCACAGGTCAGGCAGTAGGTGTCGTTAATATGCCCGCTTCCGAAAGATTCGATCCATATCAGTCGCCCGGCAAGATTAAAATTTGCAGCTACGGACCCTGCGTCATGCTCCATTATTTCCCCCAGAGCTTTTCCGGATATAGTCCTTCTGCGATCAGCTTGCGAATGCTTCTCTCGGCTATCTCCCTGTCCGGCCTGTAAGTTACGCCGAACCATGTGTCGTGCGTGGGAAGAACTCTGACTTTGACCTTACTGCTTTCGACAAGATTATCGATCACGGTAGGAATAAACAGCTCGGCTTTAGGGTCGTTTCCATGTTCTTTCAGAAAATCCTTAAACTTTGCCGAGATATGCCCGAAGACCGATTGGTGAAAACCCCAAAGGTTCATGGATACGACCTCGTCGCCGGTCAGCAGGTGCTCTGTGCCGTCTTTATCGAAATAGCGGGCGCCGTTTCCGTGTTTTTTCACGCCCGTACGTTCGAAGATATCGCTTAAACAATCATTTTCATCGCAGTAGCATACGCCACGAGCGACGGAACCGTATTCGCTTAGCGTATTGCGGAGCCGAAAGCCCACCATGGCGTAATTCGTTGGTGAAACTTCAGGGCCGCAAAGAAAATCAGCCATCATCTTAAACGAATTGATACCGTAGTAATCGTCGGCGTTAATTACGGCGAACGGCTCGTCAATGAAATCTCTGCCCAGCAGGGTCGCGTGGCCCGTGCCCCAGGGCTTCTTGCGATCGGGCGGCAGGGCGAATCCTTCGAGGGCGGCATCCAGCTCCTGGTAGGCGTAAGCTGTTTCGACCAGCCCGTCAAACTTGTTGCCGATTTTCTTCTTGAAGTCGTCTTCGAAGTAATGTCGGATGATGAATACCAGCTTGCCGAATCCGGCGCGAATCGCATCATGGATTGAATAGTCGATGATAATCTCGCCGTTAGGCCCGATTGGATCGATCTGTTTAAGCCCGCCGTAGCGGTTTCCCATACCCGCAGCCAGAATTAATAGTGTCGGTTTCATTAAGTTTCCTTTATTCAGGGCATGTTGTCATACGAGCCAGTTCGACACACCCAACTGCCGCGACTCTTTCCACTTGCCTCGAGTAAAGTCGGGGAATTTAACGGGCATGTTTCCCTCGGCGATGGACTTTTCACTAAGCGGGATTATGGCGCTCCATGCCACGGAATCATAGACGTCGATGTCCGGCGATATCCCTTTTCGCAGGGCTGTAATCAGGCGATAGTCTTCGATAAAGTCCATTCCGCCGTGGCCGGCGCCTTTGGCCTTCTCATTCATGGCCTTCCAGACAGGGTGTTCATATTTGTCACGGTAAGCGCCCGACGCTTCCCAACTGTGGCCCTGGCTGAGACCCTCGATGTAAATATGCTCGGCGGGGTACTTGCGGACAAGCCCTTTCGATCCCTGCACCATGAAATCGCGACTGTAGGGCCTCGGCAGGTTTGTGTCGTGCTTACAGATGATCGTCTTGCCCAGTTTTGTTTTTATCAGCGTGATATTGACATCGCCGAGAGCATATTTGCGGTTCTGCCATTCGCTGTAGAATTTCTTGTCCTCTTGGGTTTTGGCCTCGGCGTATTTCTTATCTGCGAACTCATTAAGGCCGATCGATTTTGTAGTCATGGAAACAAGGGTATCGAACGCATCGCCCCTGTTAATGTCCATACACCAGGCCATCGGCCCGATTCCGTGGGTCGGATAGAGGTTGCCGTTGCGTTTGAGCGACTGGTGCGCCCGCCACATCCCCTGGTAAAAAGTCGGATGGATTTTCAGGCCCCTCAAATCGTGCAGGTAGCCGCATTCGCCGTGCATTATCTCGCCGAACAGGCCCTGGGCGATCATATTCATAACCACCATCTCGGTGAAGTCGTAGCAGCAGTTCTCCTGCATTACGCAGTGCTTGCGGGTTTTTTCCGAGACCTCGACCAGTTTCCAGCAGTCTTCCACGGAAAGAGCGACATTTACTTCGGAGGCGGCGTGTTTTCCGTTTTTCATCGCACTTAAACAAATCGGCGTATGCCATCGCCACGGGGCGGCGTTGTAAACCAGGTCCAGGTCTTCTTCGGCGCACATTCGCTCGAAATCCAGATCGCCTTCCGTGTATCCCTTCGGTTCGGGAAAACCGGCCTTGACAATCTGACTCTGGGCCCATTTGACCCTTTCTGGACGAATATCACAGACTGCCGTGATCTGACAGCCTTCAATTTTCAATAGATTGTTGACGTGCCCCGAACCCTGATTGCCGATGCCGACATAACCGACTTTAATCAGATCCTTAGCGCCGGGATTATACCCGATCATACTCGCGGCATCGGAACGAGTCTGGGCACTTTTACAACCTGAAAGCACCACACTACCCACTGCCATTCCCAGGCCGGCCATAGTACCCGTCCTGATGAAATCTCTGCGAGTGAATTGATTTGCCATGACAGTTACTCCTTAAAGTAAGAAATTCACCTTATTACTTATATATACAAGCATAGCGATTATTTTTGAAATATCAAGCTTTTATGATGCTTACCAGCGGAAGAATCGATAAGGGTCGTCCCACTCTTCCGGCACATCCAGATAGAGGCCTTCCAACCACCGTTTCTCGTCTTTAGACGTGTCCACGGGGCTGCCGAACCGCTCCGGAACAGGGGTCGAGCCGGCTGCTCCCATGTTGGCCAGCAGGCGCGCCAGAAGATAACTGGTCCGGCGGAATGTTCTCTTGACATTTTGCGGCTGCTTACTGTCGAACTGCCACGGTGCGAGCTGGCAGAAGACGATATTAAAGTTTTCCGCCTCGGCCAGAATGCCGTCGCTGATGATTGATACACCTGACGAGACGAGCGGCAGATTTCGCGGCTCCCGGCTGTGCACATCGGCCGGCCCGACTCCCGCAAACAGGGAGTTGAAGCCGAAAGGCTCAAAATAAGCCGAGATGTGTTCGGCCTCCTTCATGCGGACTTTCAGCGGCAAAAATGCGTTTGCCTGCTGCTCGTCGAGTCCGACCGCCAGCAGGTTGCCGCCGGCCGTCAGCCAGTCGGCTATGGCAGCGGCGTCCCTTGCGAGCATTTGTCCGCCGCCCGGTCCGACAATCAAAACGTGGTTGGCGGACAGGCTTCCGGCGTCATAGGAAGTCAGGGCTATACCTGCGGATTCGAGGTGCTGTCTGCCGGCGGGATCGCCGACGTAGATGACCTGCCGCCTCGGAGCCGGTTTCCAGGCCGATACGTACGTGAGGATATTCCCGGCCAGCGTCTGAGCCGCCGGGTCGTCTTGAGTACGCCCGGTGATATCTATCTGGCAGAAGAGCATCATTCCATTGCCTTCGCGGCACTCCATCAGCGGACTGTACTGAAGGCTGAAGCCGCCGTCGAGGATCGGCAGAAAATCGCCCCGCGAGGGCTTTTCGATGAGCACGGAGGCGATGTTGCCGCGATTGCCGCAACGCCAGAGCCGCGTTACGGGGATGCCGCACCACTGGACGGTCGGGCCATAGCGGGGCCGCATCTCGTACTTCAGACGCGAGGGCAGGATTGTCGCCTCGCCGCGCCAGTTGCACAGGTTCTCGGTTTCGATTCCGGCCAGGAGCGGATGATCGGCTGCACGCCTGAAGACCTGCCGCAAGCCGTACTGGGCCACGCGGAATCCGAACCGTTTCTCCAGCACGTCCGTGGTCTGCTCGAACATAAGCACCTTAAGGCCATCGCGCACGCGCGTTATATCCGGCGCCGGATTCTCGGCAGTCAAAGCGGATTTGCCGACTATGAGGGTCTCGTACGCCGCCAGGTCGGTTTTCGCATCCACGGGCTTGTACCGGATTCCCATCCCGTCCAGCAGCTTTCCGGTCTGTCCGTTCGGATCGAATAGCGCAATCTTACTGTCCACCCGGACAGCTTGCGGCTGCGGCATGATATCTATCGAGAACGAATCGGTCTGAGTCTCGCCGGTGCTGAAATTGAAGGTTGCTCTGAGCTGATACTTGCCGGGGGCCGTTTCAGCGGGCAATTCGAAGCGCAGCGGAATCCGTTGCTGCCGGCCTGTCTGTACGGTGACTTGCTTTTTGCCGGCGATTGTCCCTGGCAGTTCGAACGACCATTCGCAATCGCAGGTAACGGTTTGCCGGCAGTTATTTATAACGATGAGCTGTTTTTCGAGAGTCTCGCCCGGCAGGAAATTATGGTCCTTGCTCGTAAAGGCCGCCGGCTTGCCGCCGATATACGCCAGCAGCGGACGGTTATGGCGAATCAGTGCCTGTGCTGCGACTGTGGCAATCCAGTCCGATTGCTCGAAAGCCAGGTCTATCCGCTCGTATTGCTGTCCGATGTAGTCCGGGCTGAATCCGGGCCTCTGAAGGTTTTCCCAGTCAACCTGCAAATCCTTGCGGCTCTTGTCGACGCTGTCGCGGAGAGTCCAGTAATGCCCGTGAGACCACGGGGAGATTGCCGAGACCCCCCAGCCGCGAAAAGCACGCCAGTTGTCGGTGAAGTACATCGCGTATACGTCCTGGCGTTCGGCGAAGATGTTCGAACCTACAGCGTGGGGATAATCCCATCGGTGCCAGAGCGTGCCGGACCGGAACCGCTCGGCCTCCCAGCGTAAGTTTCTTTTCTCCATCTCGCTGATGCGGAAGGCACGGTCTCCGAAGAACTGAGAATTCCATTCCGCCAGGCAGAACTCCCACGGCACGACCGCGCTGCCGAACTCCCTTTTGTCCTTGTACCACCCGCGGTACATCGTCCAGTCCCAGGGAAAGGGCACGCTGTACTCGCACGTGAAAAGCGGTTTGACGCCCACCGTCGCCCAGTGCTCGAACCAGTCGGACATCTCCTGGATCGGGGCGAAGTTCGCATAGAAGTTGCTCGTGTGCATCGATCCTATATTTCCCCCGGCGTGATGATAAACGATACGGCCCGGGTCCAGTTTCGTTACGATTGCTTCGGCACGCAAAGCGCGCCCGGCATTCCTCAAAGACCACGTGTCGCGAGGATTCTGGATTCCATCTATCATGTCCGGATTCATGTCTTCGCTGTATCCGGTCGCGTTATGGCTCATGGAGTAGAATATGACCGATGGATGATTTTGCGCTGCCCGCACATAAAACTCTGCGTGCCGTGCGTAGCCGTTTGCCTTGTCGGCGTCGGGCATCTCCCAGTCGTAATGGGAAAAGTGCGGCTGGGAGAAGGCAACGAGCATCCCCACGTCGTCGGCGGCTCTGAGTATCTCGGCAAAGCTCAGATGGGAACCCGGCTGGCAGCCGTAGTTGTGGGTATAGACGAAGTTGATTCCGAAACTCTTGAGCCGCTCCATGCTCTCGCGGGCAGACTCGTAACCGGCCATTGCGGCGCCAAGCTGGGCATTGTCCAGCGGCACGCAGGATAGAAAGATGCGCGTGCCGTTCAGGAAGAAGTCCCGGCCGTCGATCCAGAGCTCGCGGAAGCCGAAACGTACGGGGTCACTGGCATCGAGAACCTTGCCGCCTGCTTCCAGCAGCGAGAGATTGAGGTGGTAAGTGTTTTGGGGCGTATGGATGTCCCAGAGTCTGTCGGGCTTGAAGTTCTCTGTGAATGCGATGCGGCCATCCTTGAGGTCGCCGGCCTTGAAGGGCTTGCTCGTGAACTCCGCTACGCTCCGGCCGTTATCTGAGATCCTGGCACTAAGAGCGTATTGTGTATCGGCGGCCAGGCCGTCCAGCGCGGCTTCGAATGTGATCTGCCACTTGCGCACCGAAGTGTCCACCTTCACGTCAGCGATTCGCGCTGCCGCTGGCGTGCTGACGAGGTAAACGTCGCCGCACAGGCCGCGGCGTGCCACCGAGCCGGTCACCTCTTTGGCCGAAGCGGTGTCGATGTATGAGAGCATGACGCCCTTAAGCGGCATAGCAACGACAAACATGCTGAGGACATGTGTCGCGCCCGGTCGGCACGCGGCTGTGATGTCGAGTTCTCCACCGGGAAATACGATGGCTCCCATGTCCCGCCCATCCAGGTAGACAGTTACGTGGGAGTTGACGTACTCGGCGTCAATAGTGATACGCCGGCCCGCCCATTCGCTGGGAATGGTGATTTTACGCTGGTACCAGGCCGACGTGACGCTGCGCAGGCTCCGGTCTTTCCAGCTCGGATGGGCATGGACGCTCTGGCAGTCTTTCTGCATATAATCGGTGATACCCGGCCAGCTCCCCGGGACCTTGAAATAGCCCCACTTCTCGTCGGGTATGGCGTTCGTTTCCTCGCCGGCCGGCTGCCAGCGCCACAGGCCGTTGATGCATATCCGCTCGCGCGTGGGCGTTGAATGGCGATACGCTTTCTCAATATCCCAGACGGCCTTGACTCCATCGTTCAATCGGACCGCAGCGCCGTTCTGGGACATTCCCGGGGCTACAAACGCGGCGATACATACGATGATGACGAACGATTGCTGTAATAATGGTCTCATTTTGCTTACCTTTCGAACATTGCCTTTCACTGGCTTAGCGGCGGATTCAACTGCTTGATGAAAATGCGGCGGAACTGGAGGAGCGACGTTCCCCATTCTCCGTCCTTCCGGTCGCCATGATGCTGCAGCGCAATCGGCCCCTCGGCCGGGACGTCGGGCAGCCGGGCGTTATCGAGGATTAACCAGCCGTTGAGTGCCACCGTCAGGCGGTCGGCCTTCATGATGATATGAAAAGTGTTCCATTGACCGATCGGCCGATCCGCCCAGACCTTCGGTGTCACACCGGCGCGGACCTCTGGCGAAAACGCCGGATCGGTACGATAGCCCCACACCTCACCCGAACCAACCGGCC
>CAYTNN010000112.1:0-14569 GCA_964439135.1 uncultured Pirellulales bacterium | reverse complement strand
CTGTTACCTATGTCCTCGGTACGATATGTAACCTATGTTACCGGTTTGTACCGGCAACTTGTCCCGAAGGGGCTTGTCGTGCCGGATCGTACGACGTCTCAGGGGGAATGCTGTTAATGTAACGTAACACGAACTTATACCTTGCATACACATCATCTAACGATTCCACAAGGTTCGTAGTCCTTTTGATTAGTCAAAAGGACTACGAGCATGTCAAGCAAAAAGGTTTCGGGGTGACTGTCGGACGGGCGAAAAACTTAGTTTGATTAACGTGGCGGCGGGGGAGGTAAAAGCGCTGATAGGCAAATTGTCACAAAGGAACTTGTTTGTCGGGTCGTAAGGTGTCCCAGGGGGAATGCTGTTGATGTAAAGTAATCCGAACGGCATGGGCAGTCCACAGGACGCCTTGCAGCGGAAATCTGCCTGTGCTGCTTGACTAATAATTCTGACACATTGAAAACGCTATCCCGTATCCTTCCACGCCGTTTCCATTGGTATAGCTGGGTTCAACGGAAAAGGAAAGGTTGGATGTTATATCCGCACTTATACGCAGCTTATAATTGAAAAGATCATGGGTGCTGGAGTCTAACTTATAAAGGTATTGAGTTTTACCATACGCTTCGATGCCTTTATAGTATTCCAGTTCCAGTCTTTGAAAGCCTATGCCAAATGAAATAGAACAAGTATCATCCGCTTCATACCTCAGTCCCACTTCCGGCTCAAAGAAGTAAGCGTATTTGTATTCGATGCCGTAGGTGTAGCGAACATCGTCCACCCCGCTTCCGAGAATCTTCTCGTAGGTATAACCTTCTCCGTAATCGCCTTCATGAGTCGAGGTGACGAAGGGATACTGGAACTCCCCCCTCAGGTACGGCTTCAAAGGAGAACCGAAATCGAAAGTATACTGCCCGAACACTCCGGCCTCCAGGAATCTGAATGTTTCCTTCGGATCGTAAGTACCTATTGTATCCTTTCCGAAATAGTTCCCGGAATACGGATTCACTATGGAAGGGTCCTGCGCCTCCTGCATGACGGAGGAGGGGATGGCATCACTCTTGAGCTTAAGCGACCTGAAATCCGCCGCCAGGCCCAACTCGAAAACTCCTTTCGCTGAAGCAGATCCGCATGATGCAATCGAACATACCGCAATAACGCATAACTTTGTGGCCTTATTCACGATTAGAATCCTCCTTTTCGATTCGAACTGGTTTTGGTTGTCATATTCTGAAACGAGCCTGCGTTTAATCCGGCAAGCCGCTCTTAAACTCTATTCGAAATTAAACTTCAGATATGATTGCACAATCGAGGCCAAATGTCAAATACTTTCTCGAATCGATTGCCGTTGTATAAAACAGCCGAAAACAGCACGAAAGTTAGACAATTTATTACAACTTTAACACAGAGCATACTGGACAACTTTAATTCCCCCCCTCTAATGATTCGCAGCACTCAACCGATGATGAATTCCTGTGAAGGCCTTATGTTACAGAAGTCGTAGAACATGGGATGAATGCAGATCTCATCTTCGTCACTTATGCCATGAGTGAAATTGAGATTGGGCAGATTGTGATGGAAGTCACAGATATAGGGATCTATGCCACTCTTCACAGGTGGTCTATAGCGATAGAAGAGACCATAATGTTCATGCTTTATCGCTAAAGGTCGCTTGTGACCAATGAAACCAATATTATACAATGCATCGATCTTGTCTTCAACCGATGTGTATATTCTCATCGTATTCAGTATTCCAGCAACAGTTTTGCGAAATATGCCATACGGCATGATGTTAGGTTTGCCTCTGAAATGATGCAGAAATTCGCCGAGTCTCGGACGTGCCATGCTCTGTTCTGAAATGAGGTATATGACGAGTTTCTTTGTGGACTCTTCGACCACTTCGTTCACCATGTAATCTCTCATCAATCGATCTCCATAGGTTTCGGACAACATAGTCAGAATGACTTGGAAGTGCCGGGGCCTATACAAAGTATGCCTCAGAATGTATTCGTACGAATTCTCACGCAAACCTATATGCTCATTCTCGACGTGAATTGGCATGATCTCTTCCCAAGCTTTTCTGAATGGTATGTCGCGGTCATAGTCTAGTCCATGTATGATCCGTCTTCTTAAAAATTCCTGCAATGACTTGTAGCCCCATCTAATACGGGCATATTTCTCTTCGTACTTGTCAAGATCGCGTAAGTCCAGCATAAGATAGATGTCATTGGGGATGAGGCTTTTCAGGACTACGACGTCCGAAAACAGTGGTGATGTTGAAATGCTATACGTAGCCGCGATCAAACCTTCAAAAATTAGAGTGACCTGACGAAGATCTTTCTTCGTTTTCAACTTGATAATATCCAAGCCATCCAGAGCAATTAAGAATTTGAGATCTTTCTCCTTGATATAATCAACAAAAGCCTTTTCAGCGTCTAAATATTCTTTTTCCATAAGTGGGAAGTTTTTCACGTGTGTCACCAAATCGGGTGGAACCTGACCAGGATACTTGTTCTTCTTCGCACTTTGTAATTCAGGACTTGTTAATTTCGCGATATGTTCCCACATTCGTTGGCATAACCTGAGCAATCTGCTGAAGAGGTCGTCATCAATGTGTTTATTGCGAACTAGGAAATTAAAAACGCGTCTTTCAGCCTGAGAGAATTGCGTTTTGCGCGATCCGATCAATTTCTTCATAGCCTCAACAACAAGAGAGTATTTCCAGTAATTATATACCAAGGACAGAGCTGATAGATTACATGTATCGGCTACGCTAGTCAGATTCTCGAAGACAGCTGAAAAGGACACTTGGTCGAATCCTATTGTCACAATATGTGTAAACTGATTCTTGTGCTTTAACGTAAGTCCCTTTATTAAGGCCGTTTTGCCTGATCCCTTCTCTCCGACGATTATGCTGTATCGCTTGTCCACCAATTTCTTAAAGTTGTGTTCTTCAACATATTTCCGAAGGAAATGAGGATCATCAATTCTGGCGTCAACTGGACCGAAATCAATGCGTGCTAGGTACTCCATTTTCTAACTCTCCATCTATTCTGTTTCAACTCACAACCCGACAATTGTCTGAAAATCTTGTCTGTTCAGTTAACATAGTTCCAGAGTCCTCACCTACCGAGTATGGCCGTTTCCTCGCGACTGGCACGATCAGTCGTATATGCATCAAATCAGCATGCCTTAGGCCTTGCGAAGACTTTTACGATAAAACCACTCTCGTCGGTACTGAGATCATGTTCTAGTCCGTGCTGGTTAGTGATCTTACCCTCAGGATCGTATATGAAACAGACAAGCTTGCAGCATTCTGGGTGTTTCTGGTATTTCTCGATATCCACAATCAACTGCTCGCCGAGTTCCCTGTCAGCTAAGCCTGCTCTCGTCATCTTGATTTCTACAGCTATTTCTTCCTCCTTAAGCAGAAAATCCATTCTTGATGATCCTCCGGCGTAACTCGGATTCCGTTCTTCTGGTCGAACGTCATCAAAGAAAACATGCAACAGTGCATGAAAGAGATCTTGGACATCATATTCATCTTGTATCTCCCAACTAGGACGCTTATTGTGCCGTTGACGAAGATGCTTCGCGACAAGATGGAATCTATTACAAATCTGCTCTAGTATCAGTAGTGGATCATAGAATTTTCCTTCTTTTATTTCCTGATTAATTGTCGATATTGTCGTGGTCCAAGGATATACTTCACCGCAATTGTGACAGTGAGCTGGCACGCTCGCAAGACTCGCTGTACCTAGCTCGTATAATCGCCCTCTTATTTCCTCATCACATGAAGGACATTTCGTAATAGTTGTTGCCCCGCACCTATCGCAGTATTGCTTTCGGTCCTCTGGACGACCATAGTAACGATCCGTTATCTGATGGCCATTATCACATATTTGTTGTGTGTCATATTCCGCCATAGCGTTTCCATGCCTCATAGTCAGTCGAAGGAAGCTGTCACAACAATTCCATTTGTTAGCGCCTATTAAGGACGGTCGCTGTTTTCAAAATCCGGAGACATTTAGGGGGAATTAAAGGCGTCCGGCAAATTTTCTCTGCAGAACCCGTATACCGCCCTAATAGTCGGCCTATTTTATTTGGCGCCTTCTGTCGCTCGCTCATGGTTGCTGTTTCATATTATACCTGTTGTTCCATTACGTAACAAACACATTAAGCCTTTCTATTATGAGCATTTCTCACGAGGTTCAGCCCATGAGATAACTCACAGAATATTTATTATCTATATAAACAGCGTATCTCACGGGCTAAATGTTACCAACAAAATTGGAAAAAAATGAAATAAAAGTGAAAAAAAGCAAAAATTCTTATCGAATTAGCGAAATAAGCGGATTAGAGAATTAGAAAACCTGCATTTTATTGATTATTTGGGTTTTTCTATGCTCTTCGAGTCTTCCTGGTGAGATATTTCAAGAATCCGCATTCCCTTGGGGACGCCTTACGGCGGGGCAGCGAAGCTGCGCCATCCTACATGTCTGGGGTTCTTACCACGTACGCAATACGTACTATGCCATACGCAATACTAACAAAGGACGCCGTCTCACGGAGATTTTTCTGGAATATTGCCGACATTTATTGAGATGGTTCGTATAATATGTAACGAATTCGTATATCGTATTTCGTATGTAGTATGTCGTAAGTGGAATTGAGAATTTCGATCATTGAACATCCACAATAAAGTTTAGACCGCACTACTGGTGCCGGGTCGAAAAAAGCCAAAATAATGAAAAAAACAGGTGAAAAAGAGTAGAAAACGACGAAATATTGAGCTTAAGTTGAAAAAACAAAGCCAATTTGCGGCAAGGCGAAATGGACGTAACTATCTATATAAAAAGGGGTTATGGTGATTTTTTCGATTTCGTGCGGCGAAAAAACAAAGCCAATTCAAAGCCAAACAAAGCCAATATGCCGGCCTTCGGCCGGAAATCCTAAGCTCGAAGCTCTAAATCCGAAACAAGAGAAACGGGAGCTAAAAGACAGCTCCGAAAGCAAATTTGAAAGGGTGTGTTTGAAAAAACAAAACCAAAACCGGCCTTTGGCCGGAAACTCGAAGCACGAAGCACGAAACCCGAAACGAGTTGAAAGGGTACGATTTGAAAAAACAAAGCCAATTTCAAAATGGGTGAAATGACACTAAATGAGTAATGACAATGGTTTATGGGGATTTTATGGTATGGAGGTCGCGAAAAAACAAAGCCAAACAAAGCCAATTTGCGGTGGGGGGGGGGCACAATTGGATCGGAACAAACGGTTTACTTCGATTCGGGGACCTTCTGGAAGAGGATGCTCTCGCGGGGATTGTCGTTGGGATCGAAGGGGAGTTTGTAATTATGATATTTGTCGGTATTGACTACATATTCGGGGAAGTTGAGGCGGTCGGCCCACCAGGATCGGCCGTCTGCGGAAACCGAGCCTACGAAAAAGTCGCGGGTCCGGCCTTCGATTACGTTGTCGCCGAGCTCTACGCGGAAGTGGTCTATCGCTATCTCGACGATAAGCTCCCGCTGCTCGTGAGAATATTGAACCGACCACGGGCCGGGTTTGTAAACTCCTTTGCCGCCCATTTGCATCGGGACAGTGGTAGTCCGGCCCGGCTGGAGTTTAGCCCTGCCGAGGCTGACTGTTGCGGAGGAGATGTTGCCATCCGGCTCGAAGACGAATTCCCAGCCGCCTTCTTCGGCCTTCCATGTGCCAGCGAGAAAATCAGGGAATTGCTCGATGCCGTCAACGGTGACTTCGACGCCGTCGCCGACCGGATTCCGGCAGCCGGAAAGCGCGACGGCAAGGAAAATATATACAAACAAGAAAACGAATCGTTTCATAAATCAAATTTTAGGAGACTGCGATATATGCTGCAATAAAAAAAAGAGGCAAGCCTTTCGACTTGCCTCATGTCTAACTAATTTGTTGACCTTGGCCAAGGCAAACATTTTACCTGCGTCTGCGCAGGAATAGACCACCAAGTCCGAGCAATATAACAGTCATTGGCTCGGGAACAACCGTAACGTTAACTGAAGCGACGGGTGTGGTATACTCAGGGTCGACGAACAGTGAAATCGTGGCGGTGTCACCTATTGCACCGACGTAATCGAAGCTGAACTGAGAACCTGCTGCTAAGGGAGGAACTCCTGTCGGGCTCATTGATGCGGTAAGCTCGAAACCGGTGCCCCAACCAGCCTCTGTATAGGCTGTAGCGGTGGCACCATCGCCTGCTGCATCCAGAATGATGGGATTTTCCAATGATCCGGCGCCACCATCTTCAAGGATAATGTAGCCCAACCAACTGGAGGCGTCCTCGCTTACTACGGTAATTGTGCTCGTTATATCAACTTCAAAAGAGTCCCCTTCCATGTCGTCGACATTGATAAGCATAGCATTTGCCGCCGACGCCAGTCCAAGGACCAAAATCAATACTAACATTTTTCTCATCATCTTCTCCTTTCATTTTGTAGAAAAGATATAATCCATGAAATATCCAAGTCTCATACTGCAATTATGCCGATTACTGCGGCTTCGAGTCCCAGGCCTGTTACGGACAGTCGGCAGCCGGACCATCGGCAGCTTGCCAGTTTGCAATCAGGATGTCCAGGTCATTGGTCGAGACACGATATTTCTGCTTACCCTGGGGCAGATGATCGAAGTCGGCACAAATCAGAGGAACACCACCAATCGTTTGGCCATCAATCTCAGCAAAGCTTTTATTCCATGCTCCAATGAGAATGTCCAGATCGCTGGTCGATACCCAGTATTGCTGCTTGCCCTGAGACGTACCATCAGCGTCGCCTTTGCACTGTCTTGCGTTAATGCTGGCGATCCAGCATTCGGGATTTCCTACGGCCAGCCATTCATCAGGTTGCGGCCCCGTGTAGTCGCCAGCACCTCCGATTTGAACGTCCGTTGCACCGGTCAGATCCACAGTAGCTTCCGAAGCATCTTCCAGCACGACATTGCCGCGTGTAGCATTAGTTGCCACAGTCACTTTGCATGCTTCGCTGCATGTGATGACGCAAAGCCTTCCTTCAAGAGCCGGGGCCTTAGTGTCGTAGAGCGAACCCATCTCGATGGTGATACCGTTTGTACCGAGACCACCGAGTGCGCCCGGATCGTCAGCGGCCGCTACGGGTGTGTACCCCTCTACAGCCCAATCACTGACTTCACCTGTTGCAGCATCGACTGTAATGTGCCGACTGAAGTTGGCCGGAAATACGCCGTAACCGTTGTTGTCATCCCCGACCGCGAAGTCGCTGATGGCATCGATAGTGCCGGCATCTACCGTGATGTCCAGAGCGAAAGCCCTGGCCAGCTCGGTCCCCGAATAGTCGATAGCAACTTTTCCGTCACCGAGATCTGTTGCGGTGATGGCAACACTTGCCCAGGCCGGAGTAGCTAATATGACCACAACCAAAGCAAGAATTATGTTTTTCATTATACAACTCCTTCCTTTTCTTCTTCTCTTCTTCGCAGAATTATGCTCTGCAGTGTCTTGGTTTTGTTTCCTGCCAAAAAAAACAGTAAAATCGCTTGTTCAATTTACAATATATAGCGTTTTAACTCATTGACGTAGCGATCCGGCCGACAGGAACTACCGGAAACAAGTAAATTTAATTTTTGCCCTTGCCCACTCCTTTCTCGCCTGCTGGCGAAATATTTGTGCAATAACAAGCACAGGTTTCTATTGGTGAAGATCAAATTTATCGTAACACAAGTTTCAATGTACTGCAAGCGGAAAATGCCAAAAAACAAGTTTTTTTTATGATTTTACAGTTCATGTTATGCAAATTCAGCCTCTCTATGGTAATGTTTAGCTCATGTACAACTTTCTGAAAGGACGACTACTATTCGTGAGACTGTGTCTCCTGGCTGCGGTCTTAATCCTGATTGGCATTGGGATAGCCACTATTTACTCTGTTGGTAATCCCGCAGAGCACAGCCCCGACAGCCAGGGCGAGGATTTGAGTAATAAATGGGAAAAACAGGTCGTGTTCGCCATAGTTGGATTAGCCGGCTTTATAGTGATTAACTCAATCAATTACAGACGTTTCGGCTCGATAAGCTACTGGATTTTCGCCGGCGTACTTTTACTACTGGTTATACTGCTTGTAAGCAAATATATCGTTGTTTTACCTTTTGCAAAACCGATAAATGGTACGTACCGTTGGATATGGTTCTCTATCGGAGATCGCGCGCTTCCATCACTTCAACCTTCGGAGTTCTGTAAACTGGTGTATATTCTGGCTCTGGCATGGTACTTGAGATATCGGAGCAACTATCGGAACTTCAAGGCCCTTATCGGACCATTTGCCCTGGCGCTTTTACCGATGATCCTTATTTTACCCGAGCCGGATCTTGGAACGGTGCTGTTAATGATGCCGATTTTGTTCACAATGCTATTTGTAGCCGGGGCAAAGGTCAAGCATTTGCTGATTATTATATTTATGGCTGTTATGGTCAGCCCGTTGTTGTGGTTCAAAATGGAAGATTATCAGCGGATAAGAATTAGTAGTGTCGTTTTGCAAAATGCCTGGGTTCGGGAAAAAGCCGAGAGACACCCCATGCTGGGTGAAATTCTTGTCGGCACGAAATTCAGTGAAAAGAAATGGAAGAGTGATTGGGGTTGGCATCTGATCCGCTCAAAATATGCCGTTGCATCCGGTAGTGTAAAAGGGTACGGCTTTCGGCAGGGACCCTTTGTCAAATACAACTTCCTGACGGAGAGACACAATGACTTCATTTTTGCGATCATTGCCCATCAATGGGGTTTCTGGGGCTGCCTGGGTCTGCTTGGGCTTTATATTATTATTGTTAGCTGCGGGCTGGAAATCGCAGCGAACAATACTGATCCGTTCGGCAGATTACTTGCTACCGGTATTGTCGCAATGTTCGTAGTTGAGGTTATTATCAATGTGGGCATGACTGTCGGTCTGATGCCGATCACAGGCTTGACGTTGCCCTTCGTAAGCTACGGCGGCTCAAGCCTGCTGGTTAGCATGGTTTCTATAGGTTTGTTAAATAATATTGGGCGGTGCAGACCGTTCAGCCTGGCACGCAAAACGTAACTTGTGACCCGCAGGCTTTAATCTGCAAATCGCCCAGCATGAAGTAAGAAATGATAAGAGGTTTCAGACAAATTGCCGGTCTTACGACGATCAGCAGGGTATTCGGTATGCTGCGAGACATGGCGTTTGCCTACTTCCTCGGCGCAGCCGGTCTGATGGACGGCTGGGTGATAGCATTCAAAATCCCCAACCTGGCAAGGCGCCTTTTCGGAGAAGGAGCGGCGTCCTCATCGCTGATACCGGTATATAGCGAACAATTGCAGAAAGACCCCGAAGCGGCAAAGAAACTGGCCTGTACCGTGGTTACGGTAATCTTCATAATCCTGGCCGGGATTGTCCTGCTCGGCGAGGGGATCATCTGGGGCTATTACAGGTTTTTCAGCATCCATCCGAGCACGGATCTGAAGCTGATGCTCAGCGGAATAATGCTGCCGTACACGATTTTGATTTGTGTCGTAGCTATTTTGGCCGGGATACTCAATGCGCACAGACACTTCGCTATGCCGGCGGCCGCACCGATTGTGCTGAACATTGTTATCATCGGTTCGCTTTGTATTGGCGGGTGGGGTTTTGGGATACAACCGGGCAGTCTGGTCTTTGTCGTTGCCGCGGCGGTCCTTGTTGCCGGGCTGGCTCAGCTATTTATGCAGCTTGGGCCGCTGAGGACAAGGGGAATCTATATTCGCCCCGCCTGGCAGGTCAGGTCTGAGGCATTCAAGAAGATTATTATCCTTATGGGGCCGATGATTCTTGGTTTGACGGTTACACAAATAAACACACTGGCCGATGATTTTATCGCTTTGTGGTTTTCCGGTTCACAGGAAAAAGGTGAAATTTTCTTACTGTTCGGCAGAGAAATCAGGTATCCGATGTGGGAGGGGGCGGTCTCTCAGCTTTTTTATTCGCAGCGGCTATATCAGTTTCCATTGGGAGTTTTGGGCATATCTCTGGCCACTGCGATTTTTCCCGTGATGAGTGCCGAAGCGGCAAGAAAGGATTTCGGCGCCCTGGTCAAGACCATTTCACGAGGCATCCGAGGCGCTGTTTTTGTCGCGCTGCCTGCGACCGCGGGATTATTGCTGGTGCGCAACCTGGTGATTTCGGTTATTTTCGAACGAGGACAATTCACGAGTAGCGACACAATGCTTACGGCAGAGGTGCTCTTGTTTTACTCGCTGGGATTATGCGGCTTCTTTGCCCAGCAGGTTGTCACCAGGGCCTTCTATTCGATGCAGGATTCCAAAATGCCAGCCCGAAGCGCCTTAGTCGCAGTGTGTGTAAATATTGTTCTTAACCTGACACTGATATGGTTTATGGGGACGGCCGGGTTGGCGCTTTCAACGGCACTGTGTTCGTATTTGCAGGTTGTGATTCTTATTCTTGCACTTCGCAAAAGGTTTGGCTCTTCGATATTGGATGGTATGTTGACTACGCTGATTAAAACACTTACGGCAACAATTCTTATGTGGATGGCCGGGCAAGGCTTTTTGTATCTGTGCCGGAGATTGCCCGACAGTACGGGCTTTGATATTTTGAGGCTTGCAGTCCTTGTGCCAACGTCGGCGGCGGTTTATACGGTGGCCGCAAAGCTGCTCCATATCGAGATGCTTTCATTATTTTCCGGCAGGAAGCCGTAGATGGGGATTGCAGGCTGAACAGCCAGAGGCTCGGAGCAGGCTTGCATTAAGGGGCAAAAAACTCATTTTGATACAAATGCAACTTGACATATAAGGCTTTAAGAGATATATCAATTTCTTACATAAAATTACTGTTTTGCCATTATATCTAAGGCTAAAAGGACTGGGATGCCGAACTATGCTGATGCAAAGTACTGTTTCTTTTGCATTTTCACGGGAGAAACAAATGCTTAAGAGAACACCTATACTGGTGCTTTCTGTGCTTCTTTTTTGTCCTTTATCACTATGGGCTCAAGGATCAACTGTACGAAATATTGATCAATCGGCGGCGAATCCGGAACAGTTGTATTCACCATCTATCAGTCAGAAATTTTATGAAATAGCTTACGAACTGGCTAACTCAAAAGACATCGTAGGGCCCGAAGTCGAACAGGCGATGGCATTCTTAACTGCTGCGATGAGTCTCGATAGAAACGCCGGGGATGTGCGAGCCCTGTTGATTGAGTGTGCCTGCCGGGAAACAGGGTGGGATTATTCTAATCTGATCTATAGCTTGCTTATTGACTATGTGGATGAATTCGCCGACCTTGAGGTGTCAACAAAGGCGGTTGAATATATGCTTGAACGGATGAACTCTCGTGAAGCACGGGAGAAACTTCTTGAGCAGATGTTGGGGACTCTGGGCAGTAAGAATAAAATCCTGAGTTCCGAACTGGCTACTAAGCTTGGTATATTGAAAGCTGAGAAGGTGGATTTGGAAGCTGCCGAGTTTTACTTTATGCAGGCTTATAAGAACAATAGATATAACTGGAAAGCTTTCGCCAAGCTGGCTGAAATCAAGCCCGAACGGATCAACTCGGCGATACATCTTGAGCGTCTAAGATTGGCAATACGTGAGAATCCGTCGGAAATCGATGTTGCAATTTCTTTCGCGCAACAAGCCGAACACCTGCAGCTTTACGAGACATCTGCAGCAGCTTATAAATATTGTGCCGATTTATTTAGTTATCTATACCCATCTGAAGCATTGCCGGGGCGAATCTATCTGCCTTGGGCCATCAGCAGCTACAATTCGAGGCAAAATCAATCCCAATGCCTGGAAATTGCCAAGCGTGTCCGGCAAGAAGGTGGTTTTGACCTGCGTCTGGAATCTATTGCGGGCAAAGCGGCAATTAAAATGGGTGACACTGAACTGGCAACCCTGATATTCCAGGCTATTGAGGAAAAAACACAGCGGCTACTGTTGCTGCAAGGTTCAAATAGTCCGGATGGCGAGTATTCACAGCAGGATTATAACAAACAATTGGCCTGGTTTTATTCTTTTGCCCTGCCGGTTCCGGATAAGGCGTTGAGCTGGGCTAACAAAGCTTTTGCAACTGAGCCCAATTCACCTGTAACAGCGGCTATTCTGGCTTATGCGCTTACAATGAATAATCAGATTGAATGGGCAAAACCCCTTGTTAATAATTTCGAGAAGACTCAAATCGCTGATTTAACGCAGGCTGTGATTCAAATAACGGAGGGACAGAATGATCTGGCAGTTAAGACTCTTAATATGGCAATAGCCAAAGATCCCGGGTCGTTCGCTGCCGAGCATGCAAAGGAAATTCTCACTCAACAGGGCAAACAATACGTCCCGCCGGCCGAAACTAATACTGTTTTATCTGCATTACAAAATGTGTTCGGCCAAACGCTCGTTCCTGTATTTATTCCTCCCGAGCGGATGATTACGGCACAGCTTCAAATTCCGGGAAGTGTATTTCCATACGGCAGCGAATTCAGTGGCGTTGCAGCAATAACAAATCATTCTTCCGAGCCGCTTGTCATCAGTGATTATAGCTTGTTTAAGGGTCATATCAGAGTTGACGCAGTTATTAGTGGCGATCTTAGTAAAAATATACCGAATTTAGTGCTCACCAAGGTGCGGGGAACCTTTCTCATCGAGCCCGGCCGAAGTATTCTTTTTCCGCTTCGACTTATTACCGGAGAACTCCGAACGACGCTCCTTACATATCCACAGGCATCTCTCGATATTGAATTTACACTTTACCTCGATCCAGTGGTTACAAATGATGGAAAGGTTGCTAACAGACTCGTTTATATTCAGCCGAGCAGAATGAGCATAAAACGTCCGGGCATCGAACTTACCGGCAAATATCTTCGAAACGAGTTTAATTCGATCTCAACAGCTCCTGTTGACCAAAAAATCAAGACCGCATGGCTTTTTACCGGTCTCTTGAAGGAACAGTATGCAATGTCTAATCGTCAGCCGCCTTACAGGTTTATGTATGCCGATTGGATGACGCCTTTATTGAGGAGTGCGTTCTCGCATAAATCCGGACTGCTCCTTAATCCTGCCGATGATGAGTGGGTCGTTAAGGTCCATACGATGGCTGATATGCTTTCTTTGCCGATGGATAACGAGCTAATCAGTGCAGTGGCGGAGAATATGAATAGTACGAAATGGCCCGTTCGTCTGATGGCTGTTTATCTGCTGACCACAATTCCGGACAGCCAATTCGGTCAGGTTCTGGACTGGACTGCAAAAAATGACCCAAGCAAGACGGTTCGCGATATGGCAATCGTCTTAGGCAGGGATATGTCAGGGCGTTAAAAACAATTATAATAGGGCACTGAAGAGCGAAAAAACCGGATTTGAACCTATCAAGTGCGATTAGCGTAGAAGCTGGAAAAACCATATATAATTTCTTCGAAAAATAGGTTGTAATATCGTAATAATTTTGTAACATTCCGTGTCTTATTAGTGACTGAGGTTTTAGAAAAAAAGTAATAAGTTTTGTTTTCTTTTGAAAGGGTTATGTAAATGCCAGCTAAAGTAGATGAAGAGAAATGCACTGGTTGCGAAACTTGTGTCTCAGAGTGTCCAAGCGAGGCAATCACAATGGCTGACGAAAAGGCGGTAGTCAATGAGGAAACCTGCATCGATTGCGGGGTCTGTGTTGACGCCTGCCCGGAGGAAGCAATCAGCATGGAGTAAATGGGACCCCATTTCGCCATTTTTTTGCGAAATGGGAATCCAGTCAGGTTGGCCCCATCGTCTAGGTAGGCCTAGGACACCGGGTTTTCAACCCGGCAACAGGGGTTCGAATCCCCTTGGGGCTATTCGTTGATCGGCCAGGATTGCGGTTTTAGCGTGTCCTGGCCGATTTTGTGTCTCTGCCTGCCTACTGAAATCTCCTGTTTTCTGCACACTTTGTCCAGGCAGGGCGGCAAAACAAAATCCCCGAAGTTCGGCAATTGGCTTTGTTTGGCTTTGAATTGGCTTTGTTTTATCGCCGACCCGGCCGACCAAAATCTCCATAAGCTCTTGTCATTACAGAATATATGTAATTCCAACCTTTCAAAAATTGGCTTTGTTTTTTCAAATTGGGTTTTCAACCCCCAGAAAATCTGGGGGCTAAATAAGATTGGCTTTGTTTGGCTTTGAATTGGGTTTGTTTTCACCAAGTGTCCAATCCGATATATTTCTCGTATCTCCCTGTTATAAATGGTTTTGCGTTCATTTTGCCCTTTCGAAAATTGGGTTTGTTTTTTCAACTTTACCTCATATTTTGGTCGTTTTCGTCTCTTTTTCACCTGTTTTTTTCATCATTCTGCCTTTTTTCAACACAGATTTACACCGATTTACCCCGTGAGATAACGGCTTTGCATATCTCACGGGGTGAACACTGTTGTTTGAGCCATAGAAAAATAATCAATGTCAACGTTCTCAATTCACTACATACAACATACTACATACGACATACTACATACGAATAGTTATACGATAAATCGCTCTATAGGGCGGGGGAATTCCAGAAAAATCTCCGTGACTCGGCGTTCTTTGTTCGTGCTGCG
>CAYTNN010000111.1:5155-14618 GCA_964439135.1 uncultured Pirellulales bacterium | reverse complement strand
TCATGCTTTGAGACGGCGAAAAAACAAACCCAATTCAAAGCCAAACAAAGCCAATCGCCGGCCTTTGGCAGGAAATCCGAAGCTCTCCATAAGGAGTCATTAGGACGAAACCCTAAATGCAGAAGAGACATGAAGCTTAAGGTGACTTCGTGTGACCACTGACAAACAACGGCAAAATTTTGAGAATCGAAGCCTAAGGCACCGGAGTTGTCCGTCTCTCTAATGTTACCGGGTACTGAGCGTCAGGATTGATAATAACTTTAAGAGTGTACGCAACTGACGCTTCGAAAATTTTGCCGCATGTGAGCTCGGCAGTCGTCTTTTGAAAAGGTTTGAGTGAGGAAACCGTGCCGGCGGCAACGTCCACAACCTGATCATCTGTGCTATAGACGATTTTAATATCCGCAGGTTCTGACGAGACCTGGCCAAAGTTCTGGACCCCAACGGCAAAATCGGAACCCTGCAGCGTAACGCCTACGGCTACCGGGACGATGAATATCTAAAACTGAGAATCTTCAACTTGCACAACTCAATATACGCATTAACCGGATGAATCTTAAAATCTTATGTTTTGATTGCAAAAGTCTTTGCGGAACTTTTAACTCCAATATCTCTACAAAAAACGATAAATTTAACTATTCACGTACTGGTAATTTCGTTTATCATCGTATATATTTATACCAAGATTAAATTGTTCATATTCATTCTGTTCAGGATCTGATTTTATGAAAAAAATAATTGAGGAAGTTCTTCAGACTGAAAAGAAGGTAAACATAGTTCTCGATCAGGCCCGGAATAAGGCCTCTGAAATGAGACAATCTGTAGAAAAAGAAATCTCAGAGAAAATGAGTAATGCAAAACAGGAAGCCCGGGAAATAATACAAACTACTGTTGAAAATGCAAAAAAAGAGGCCGAGCATATCAGTGAAGAAAAACTGAAACAGGCGGACCAGGAAAAAGACACTTTGCTTAATAACAATTCAGATACGATGGATAACCTCGTTGACAATATCTGCAATATCATATTGACCACGGAGTATGAGAAGGATAGCAAATAATGGCCCGCCCATTATCAAAATATTCATTTATCAACGCAAAGCTGAGGGCGCGGATCAGCAAGATCCTTCCTGACGGCGTATTCGACGAATTAGTTAAAGCCCAGTCCCTTGAGGAGGCGCTGGCTCTTTTGAGGGACACCCCTTTTGCCGGGCTTGAGGAGACATACTCGGCGACCGGCGATTTGAAGCAGGCGGAACTCGAATTACTCAAGAGTGAAATTGAACTCTACAGGAACATCAGGCAGTACCTTCATCGTAATTCCATGGAGCTTGTCGACGCGTTGCTGAGCCAGTTTGAAATTGACAACCTTAAGAACGCCATAAGGATCTATTTCGACAGAAAAATCCGGAAGCGCTCGGGTGACACCGGTATACATTATATATTGTACGACCGGATCATTCACGACATACCTGTCGACATCGTCGTTAATGCTGAAGATTTTGATGAGATTGCGGGCGCATGTGAAGGCACTCCGTACAGCATGATTGTCAGGAAATACAGTCACACTGTCGAATCGGAAGGTTCTCTCTTCCGCATGGAAATCGCCTTCGACCATTTCTATTATCAAAACCTTCTGGCCTCCATCGACAAGCTGGACCGCAGAGATCGCACCATAGCGCTGAGACTTGCAGGCGTTGAGATCGATTTGCAGAACATCAATTGGATCATCCGGTTCAAGAATTTCTATGATCTGCCCCTTGAGGCCGTTCTGGCTGCTATCGTACCGGGGGGATTCAATCTCGACACGGCCATCATGGCCGAATTGTACGGCGCCCAGAACGTCACGTCCGTGCTCCAGGGATTTGTCAAAAGCAAATATCCGGGATTGTCGGCACTGCTCTCTTCACATACATCAGACAGTACGTCACGGCTGCTCCTTATACGCCGGATACTGGAAGAGATTATGAAACACGAGGTCCAGCGTATCCTGGCCGGGTATCCGTTTACGATAGGAATTATACTTTCTTATTTTGTGCTCAAACGGAATGAGCTGAAGAAAATCAGGACAATATTGAATGCAAAATATTATCGCGTAGAACAGGGACGGATTGAGAGCATGATATGATCTTTACCACTGAGATGATACAGCTATTCGCAGTAGTGCTCGCAAAGGATTGTGAGCCGGTCACCGAAGCACTTCTTCGCGAAGGAGTAATGCAGTTTATCAATATAACGGAACTTGAAGGTGAGAAACCGGAAAGTCTGTCGGATATCAAATCGGAAATTTCTCTAACGGCAATATCGGATTTAAGAAAACGGATTGAAGGATTCCTGTACACAGGCGGCGTCATTCCTTCAGTGCCGCGGGAAACAGATCTGAATAACCGTACCGCCGTCAACATTGAAAGCGAGACCGCCCACATCGACAAAATAGCCGGTGAGCGGGACAGTATCAGGGAAAGGCAGCGGGTACTCCAGCAGGAGATACTCAAGCTCGAGGACATCAAACGGCAGGTGGAACTCTACGGTATAGGTATTTCCGATGTCACACTCCCGGCAAAACATTCGTTTATTTCCATGCAGATCGGAAGACTCCCCGCATCGAACGTAAGACAGCTTGAAGAGGCCCTGCGGGACCTGCCTTCGTTAAATATTGCGATGGGACAGGAAGGCGATATGGCCCATCATCTCTTGATTTCAATGAAAAGAGACAAAGAGCAGATCAACAAGATTCTGGCGAAGTCCGGATGGACCAAAGTCGAACTTCCGGCCGAGCTGCGATCGGTGAAGAAGGATGTTTTCAAGGAACTTTCCACAAAACTCCAAACATTGGCCGAGGAGCAGAAAAAGATCGAAAAGAATGTGCACGATCTGGTGAAGAAGGAGGCCAAGCACCTGGCCGAGACCTGGATTAATCTTCGCGTCAATGAACTTTTCCTGAAGATTCAGGCCAATTTCAAGTCGTCTTCCCGGACGGTAATTTTTACGGGATGGCTTCCCTCATCGAAAAAAGAGAGACTGACGAGAAAGATAAAGCAGGCATGTGAAAATCGCTGTTACCTGGAATGGAACGAAGCAGGCAGCGGGGGCGCCATCGGCGATGAAGTTCCCGTGCGGTTCAACAATCCGAAGGTGCTCGCTCCATTTCAGATGCTGGTCAGCAATTTCGGCATTCCCAGATACGGAACTATCGATCCGACTCCTTTTGTAATGCCCTTGTACCTGGCCATGTTCGGGCTTATGTTCGCCGATACCGGGCAGGGTCTGATACTTGCAATTCTCGGTGCTCTGGGTGTGTATTTTTTAAGGAATAATGAACAGAAACAGGGCTTCTACCATCTTTCATGGCTTGTTGTCTGGTGTGGCTGCTCGTCAATATTCTTCGGCGCTCTTTTCGGGTCCTTCTTAGGCACCGGTCTTTTCCCGCCGCTATGGTTCGATTTTCATGGTATCATATCAGGCCACAGTGCCCATAATTCCGCAATCAATAACGTTTTTGATATACTGACAATTACCATATACTTCGGCATTTCCGTTATTTTCCTCGGCCTGCTCTTCAATTGGATCAACCTTATCCGGGAGAAAAAATGGGTGGAGCTGTTCTTTGATAAGGGCGGCATTCTCGGCGGGTGGATCTACGGAGGAGGTATATATATTGCATCCTACCTGGTGGCGCACAGTTACAAGCAATTCCCTCCGGGGAAGGTACTATTTTTGCTGGCCGGGCTTCCCTCACTATTGCTCTTTATTAAGGAGCCTTATCACTATTTCAAACATGAAGCCGGGCACTCTGATAAGAAGTCCGGCCTTCCTTTTGCGCTCATCAATTTCCTGATGGAATGGGTTGTCGAGCTTCTTGAGATTTTTAGTGGCTACCTTTCGAATACCCTGTCCTTTATGCGAGTGGCCGGACTTGGTATAGCACATGTTTGCCTGATGATCTCCATTTTCACTCTTGCCGAAATGACTTCAGGCATCTACTATGTTCTCATTCTTATACTCGGAAACATAATGGTCATTGGCCTTGAAGGTCTTACTGCAGGAGTACAGGCCTTAAGGCTTAATTACTATGAATTCTTTACGAAGTTCTTTCATGGAACTGGAAAACTATACACACCAATTTCACTAAGCAGCAGTTACAAATGAGAAAGGAAGAAATGCTATGGATAAACCATGCAAAAAACTGAAGTTACAAATCACCCAGAGTATTGTTGTGCTTTTTACGGTGATGGCAATAATTGGTATACTGTTCAGTGCCAGTGCTTTTGCTGGAGCCTCAAATGTCGGAGATTCCGTGCAGTCGGAAATGTCAACGACTAAGGCCGGCGTAATGAAATACGGCCTCATTGCCGCTGCTGTCGCTTTTGGTCTTGGCGCCATTGGCGCCGGGATGGCGATTTCTCATGTTGGCGCCGCAGCCATGGGTGCAGTTGCTGAAAAACCTGAGATTGCAGGCCAGGCCCTGATTTTTGTAGCACTTGCTGAGGGGCTTGTCGTATTTGGCTTTATCACTGCATTGATGATTCTCAGTAAGATATAGCGATACCATGAAATACTCGATTATAGGCGATGAAGATACGGTTCTTGGTTTCGGAATGGTGGGAGTGTCCGGAAAAGTTGCGGATAACGCAGATGAAGCAGAACGTGCTTTTCAGGCATTACTTGAAGACAAGGAAACCAGCATTATTATTATTACCGAACGTATTGCAGATATGATGCGCTCGACTGTGGATAAATACCTGTTTACTGTAAGTTTTCCACTTATTGTTGAGATACCTGACAGAAATGGTACGAAACCGGGCAGGCCTGGAATCAAAGAAATGGTCAATACTGCTATAGGATTAAAGTTGTGATATTTGAATCTCTTTTTGCATTTTAGTAATATCAGGAAGAGGATATATTTAAAGAAGGTATAAAATACCTATGGAATCAATAGAAAAAGAAAACGCTGCGCTAATTTTGGGCATTGAAACAGACGCCCGTGCTGAAGAAGAGAAAATTATAAAGGAAGCAGAAAATCAGGCGGCCGAGAAAAGAAAATACTCTGAGAAGAAAGTCGAATCACTATTGAATGATGCTCGGAAAAAAGCAGAAGAACAGGCGGAAGCTGCAAAGAAGAAGATTATTTCCGCAGCCGAGCGTGAGGTAAAACGCTGTGCCATGCGTGTCAGGGACGCTGTGATGCAGAAAATCATGGACCGAGCGGAAAAAAAACTCAGTTCAATGACCGGCGACGAAAACTACAGGTCTGTTCTGGTAAACTGGATTACAGAGGCAGCCGTTGGCCTGGGCGTCGAATCCGCCCGGATCAACGCCTCGGAAAAAGAGCGGGCATTGATCAATGACCATATGCTTTCAGAAATCGGAGGAAGAATCCAAAAGCAAACCGGCAGACAGACATCACTGACTTTGTCTGATGAAAAACCTCTGCAATCTCAAGGTATTATTTTGACTGCCGCCGACGGACGCACCGCCTTCAATAATCAGGTCAGGACACGAATGTTGCGCAAGCAGCGAGAGATTCGAATGTTGATCTACAATACCTTATTTAACTACGATCAAAAAGAATAATTATGAACGACAGGATTATAGGACATATTAGACGGGTCAACGGCCCTGTGATAGAAGTGATGGGGATTACCGATGCAGAGATGTTCGAGATGGTCCGCGTAGGTAAGGAAAATCTCATCGGTGAGCTTATCAAACTCGAAACTGACAGCGCAATCGTTCAGGTCTACGAAGACACGACAGGAATCGCTCCTTATGATCCGGTTTATGGAGCGGGGATGCAGCTTTCCGTGGAACTGGGTCCCGGATTGGTGGGTACGATTTATGACGGTATCCAAAGACCCCTTGAATCTATCCGGGAAATGTCGGACATTTATATCAAGCGGGGAATAACCGTACCGTCACTAAACAGAGAAAAGAAATGGCACTTTGTTCCTTCGATGAAAGAAGGCGACAGCATCTCGGGGGGAATGGTCCTCGGAACCGTTCAGGAAATGGAGAATCTCCTTCACAAGATTCTCATTGCGCCGAACGACAAAGGCATCCTTGAGTCGGTAGTGCCTGAAGGCGAGTACACTGTTGAGGACGTAATTGCGGTGCTGATAACCGATGATTCACAGAAGAAAGACCTCTTTCTCATGCACCGGTGGCCTATCCGAGTCCAAAGGCCGACGCGGAGCCGTCTTGCCCTGGACATCCCGCTGATTACAGGCCAACGGGTAATTGACACGCTCTTTCCCGTCGCAAAAGGAGGAACTGTAGCAATTCCCGGCGGATTCGGCACCGGAAAAACAATGACGCAGCAGGCGGTGGCGAAATGGTGTGACGCTGATATTATTGTTTATATCGGTTGTGGTGAACGAGGTAATGAGATTACGGATGTACTTACTGAATTTCCTAAACTGATTGATCCGAGAAGCGGCCGGTCGCTAATGGAACGGACCATTCTGATTGCCAACACGTCCAACATGCCGGTCTCCGCCCGAGAGGCAAGTATCTACACCGGGATAACCATGGCCGAATACTTCAGAGACCAGGGATATCACGTTGCAGTGATGGCGGACTCAACGTCACGCTGGGCCGAAGCTCTTCGCGAACTGTCCGGGCGAATGGAAGAGATGCCCGCCGAAGAAGGATTTCCCGCTTACCTGCCGACCAAAATAGCGGAGTTCTATGAACGTGCCGGCTCGATGGAAACATTGAACGGCCAAAGCGGTTCCGTGACAATAATCGGCGCCGTATCTCCGCCGGGTGGGGACTTCTCGGAACCTGTGACCCAGCATACGAAGCGGTTTATCCGCTGTTTCTGGGCCCTTGACCGGCACCTTGCCAACGCCCGGCATTATCCGGCCATCTCATGGCTCGACAGCTACAGCGAATATCTCAGTGACATGGTTTCCTGGTGGGAGCAGCAAGTCAGTGCCGAGTGGCTCGCCGACCGAACGGAAATAATGGAGCTGCTCCACAGGGAGGTTCGGCTTCAACAGGTCGTAAAACTGGTCGGCCCCGATGCATTGCCCGATACGCAGCGATTTGTGCTGGAAGTATGCACGTTGTTCAAGAACGCGTTCCTGCAGCAGAATGCCTACGACAAGATTGATATGTTCTCTACTACTGAGAAGCAGGCGAAAATGCTGCACATCATTGTCACTTACTGGAAACGCGGCTCCGAGGCGATAAAGAACGGAGCGATTCTTGCTAAATTGAGAAAAATGAAAGTATATCAGGACATAGTGAAAATGAAATTCTCGATTCCTAATGACGACCTTTCCGGCCTCGACAAAATCGAAGCACGCCTGGAGCGTTCGATGGATCAGATGGAGGCTTTGTATGCCTGAAACAGAAGACAGACGCCTGCTGTCCGGACGTGAATATATTGGCGTCGACAAAATTGACGGTCCGCTCATTTTTGTGAGCAAGACACACCCTGTAGGATACAGAGAGCTTATCGAGTGTGTAGACAAGCAGGGCAACGTCCGGCTGGGGATCGTGCTGGAATCATCAACGAATGTTGTCGTAGTCCAGGTCTTTGAAGGTACCGCAGGCCTGAACCTTCCGAGCACACGAATACGGTTTTCCGGAGAGCCCCTTACCATTTCCGTTTCAAAGGAGATGCTGGGGCGGGTATTCAACGGCCTGGGGCATCCCATCGACGGAGGGCCGCCGCAGCGAAGCGACTTCGAGCTGGACGTCAACGGAATGGCGATAAATCCGACCGCTCGACAATACCCCCGGGATTTCATACAGACCGGGATTTCTGTTATCGATGGAATGAATACGCTCATCCGCGGCCAGAAACTCCCTATTTTTTCCGGCAACGGCCTGCCCCACAATGAACTCGCCGCACAGATCGCAAGGCAGGCAAAAATACGGGGAACTGATACCGAGTTCGCCGTCGTCTTCGCTGCGATGGGAGTAAAGCATGATGTAGCGAGATTCTTCACTCGCTCCTTCGAGGAAAGCGGATCGCTCGAAAACGTCGCCCTCTTTTTGTCGCTTGCAGATGACCCTTCGATCGAGCGGCTGATCACACCAAGGACCGCCCTGACCCTTGCTGAACATCTGGCATTCCATGAAGATATGCACGTACTGGTCATAATGACCGACATGACCAACTACTGCGAATCCCTGCGTGAAATATCCACTATCCGTGGTGAAATACCGTCTCGCAAAGGATACCCCGGATATCTCTATTCGGATCTCGCCGAACTCTACGAACGCTCGGGAATGATTAAAGGATATAAAGGCTCGATTACGTCACTGCCCATACTGACAATGCCGAATGACGACATATCTCATCCGGTGCCCGATCTTTCCGGATATATCACCGAAGGGCAGATCGTCTTCGAGAGAGAGATGGATGGAAGAGGGATTTTCCCGCCGGTTGCAGGACTCCCGTCGCTTTCACGTTTGATGAAGGACGGCATTGGTGAGGGCATGACCAGAGAAGACCATCCTCATCTTGCAAGTCAGCTTTTTGCCGCATACAGCTATGTAAAAGATGTACGCAACCTGGCCTCGGTCATCGGCGAAGAAGAGTTGACCCCCCTGGATCATAATTATCTCGAATTCGGAAAGGAGTTTGAGCAGAAATTTATTTCCCAGCGAAAAGACGAAGAAAGAAGTATCGAACAAACCCTGGACCTCGGATGGGAAGTTTTGAGGGCACTGCCTGTCGAAGAATTGCACAGAATCACCGACGAGGAAATAGAGAAGTTCTATGGAAGTTAGCAGGTATTTATAATGGCACAGCTTAATTATGCTCCGACAAAAACAAATTTGCTCAGACTCAGAAATGATCTGAAGTTTGCTCAGCAGGGATATGAGCTTCTGGACCAGAAAAGAAATATCCTGATCATTGAGCTTCTGGCATTAGTTGACCAGACTGCGGATTTTCAGAGCCGGGTTGAAAATATGCTCGCAAAGGCGTACAAAGCCCTCGAAGAGACGGTCTTTGATATGGGAAAGCTCAAAGTGCAATACCTGACCGGGGCGGTTAATATCACTACAGACATTACTATTCGTACCAGGAGGATTATGGGTGTCAGCCTTCCCGTTATAGAGACGCAATTCCAGGAGCACTCGCCGTACTACAGCCCCATGGGAACCAGTTTCTGGATTGACAGCTCTTTATACTTTTTTAAGGAAGTGCTCAAGCTGCTCGGAAAGCTCTCTGAGCTGAAAATATCTGTACTGCGGCTTGCTAATGAGGTGAAAAAAACCATTAGAAAGGTCAATGCTCTCGAAAAAATCGCAATCCCCGACATGCAAGAGACCGTACATTATATTGAAAGCAGGCTCGAAGAGAATGAACGGGACATGTTCGTTCTTATGAAAATGGTTAAGGGGAACCTTGAGAAAAAAAGGCGCCGACACAACGGAGAAAAATCGTGAATAATCCTATAAGAAAAATAATGGTCTATATTGATGGAACTGATCAGTCTGTTACCGCTGC
>CAYTNN010000111.1:0-5055 GCA_964439135.1 uncultured Pirellulales bacterium | reverse complement strand
CCAGGTCGATCTTCTTGTTATTGGCGAACTGTCCCGGATCAGGAGCAGAAGGGATGAGTTTTATGATGAGGCCGAGCGGGCGATGCGTACTGTTACGTGTTCCGTCCTGATTGTCAAAGACGAGGACAGGGTCTGGGAGATGTACGAATCACTGGCATAATACGAAAATTCAATAAGAGTTATGTTCATATATGAAAGTTCAGGAGAAGTAGGTCATGGCGCTAATCGATATGGTTGTTGAAAAAATCGTAAAAATACCCCTGGTCTCGAAAGATAAGCCGGATGTTTTACGGGAGCTTGTCCAGATATTAAAAGACGCTGGTGAAATTGATGATTTTAATATTGTACTGAAAGCGGTGCAGGAACGTGAAGATAAGCAGAGTACCGGACTGGAAAAAAGCATCGCTGTCCCTCATGCTAAAACTACTGCTGTTTCCAGCCTGAAACTTGCTATCGGTATAGCCCCACAGGGAATCGACTTTGATTCACTCGATAAGGAGCTGTCGAAGCTCTTTTTTCTTTTGCTGGCTCCACCCGGCCAAGCCGGCCCTCATGTGGAAGCCCTTGCAGAAATAGCAAAATTAGCCAGCTCAACATCTTTTTGTAAGGCCCTGATCCGTTCTGAAAATGCTCAGGAAGTGGTTGAATTGATGAAAGGTGAATGACAACATAGTCTGTTATCGGTAATTATGCTTTCTCAAATACGGCTTGGTTGTTTTTAGTTTTCCCTGAGCCCAAAAATGTACCCCCTATGGGGCAGGCGGACACCTTTAATCCCCCCTAATCGTCGGCCCTCAATCAAAAGCAATAAAATTACTACTTGACCAAATCATAAATTTCTTTATTATCTACATTGATTTAGACTTCATAAGGGAAATTTACAGAATGGAATCATGTGTACTCAAATTAACACCAGCAGCCAGCAAACACGGCAATCTGAATTTACGCCCATGTGGCAAAGAATTTTTCCCAATAGACGTCTTTGGCGGCGCATCCAAAAAAGATGGACTTGGCATGCCGGTCACATTGCGTGTTGAGGGCCTGTCGGAACCTATAAAGACCGACATTCCTACAGATAAAAAGACAAAGCAACCACGATGGATTTTCAGAGAAAGAGCTTGGGTTAAAAAGTTCATCTCATCGAATCATCTTTTACCTGGTGATACAATAACCATCACTCGCCTTGAGAATAGCACATATGATATAGCTCCGGATAATAACCATTCCCAAGAAGAAATTTTGAGTAAGCTGTACTATAAAACTCATCATGGAAGGATATTTCTGGGCGACTCGCTAGAAATACTTGAAAAAAATCTAAAACCTGGTTCTGTTGACTTGATTGTGACTAGCCCTCCTTTCGGTCTCGTTCGCAAAAAAGACTATGGAAATGTAGATTCTGACAAATATGTTGAATGGTTCAAGCCATTTGGATATTTGTTTAAGCGTCTGCTAAAACCAACTGGATCATTGGTCATTGACATTGGTGGTTCATGGAATCCAGGTCAGCCAACTCGTAGTTTGTATCTCTACGAGTTACTGATTACTCTTTGTCGAGAGTGTGGTTTTCATTTAGCACAAGAGTTTTTTTGGTGGAATCCATCAAAACTACCTACACCAGCAGAATGGGTAAATATTAGACGTATCCGCGTTAAAGATGCAGTCGATTTTATTTGGTGGTTATCTATAACCCCTTGGCCTAAAGCAAGCAATCGTCGAGTACTAATCCCTTATAGCGGTGCGATGCGTAATCTTTTGAAAAATGGATATAAAGCCAAATTGAGACCAAGTGGTCACGATATTAGTAAAAAGTTCTCGGTCGATAATAAAGCTTCTATCCCACCAAATCTAATAGCAGTTGCAAATACGGAGAGTAATTCTTATTATCTCAGATACTGCAAAAAACACAATCTTGATCCTCATCCAGCACGTTTTCCAAGCGACATACCCGAATATTTCATTCGTATGCTAACCGATCCTGGCGACTTAGTTGTTGATCCTTTTGCGGGAAGTTGTGTTACTGGGGAAGTTGCTGAAAGACTCAAACGTAATTGGGTATGTGCTGAGATTCTTGAGGATTACTTGAAAGGGGCTATAGCCAGATTTAAAGAACAAAACACTCTCTTCCCAATTTCAAAAAAGAATGGTACTGGAACTAGCTCCTATAAGGTTTGCCATCCAGCAGCTAATTGGAACGGTGAAGATGAGCTTCCCCTTTCTCAAGATGGAGGTCGAAAACGTCCTGAGAAAATCTCAAATAAAAAATCTATTAGTAAGAAATAAACTCTAATAATATGCCAGCTGTACAACCACAAAAACTCATCGATGCTATTCTCGATGCTATTGCTGAATCGGGCGAAGCCGGTCTTCTCATATCTGCAAAGCAAACACATCCAAGAAAGTTTACTGTTTCAGGTCCGTATGGCATAATTCAACTATGGGTGTATGCATGGACTCTAACTCCAGGGGGGCGACCTCAACTAATAAATGAATATCGTATTCAAATGACATCTGTTCGTTCTCCACTTAATCTCAATCCCGATGGCCCTACGGTACTAATTGGTTATGAGCCCAATTTGAACATGTTCGGTGGATTTGACCTTAATCTCCACAAGACGTTTACTACGGGATCGCCATCTGTTCAAATTAATCTCCAATCTATTCGCAAAGCTTTACAAGACGGTATCGCATTTCATCGCAAAGAGAATAATGATATTACCGTTGCAATCAGACCTGATCATTTTATGACATACGTTCGCAATGTTGACAGCCTACACAAGAACGCAAAGAACCGCCCAACATTCGAGTTATTAGCCAAAGCGTCCTCGTTACAGCCAATCACAGAAGCTGAGATAGAGGCATTGACAAAGCCACGGCTTCGTTTACTGCAAACAGTTAGCCGCAATGCCAGAGATGCCAACTTTCGACAGCAGGTTCTCGATGCTTACAGTCATCGTTGCGCTGTCACGCGCATGCAGTTGCGTTTGGTAGATGCCGCTCACATACTCCCGGTTTCCGTGACGAGTAGCATCGACGACGTAAGAAATGGAATCGCTTTATCACCAACCTATCACCGCGCCTTCGACTTAGGCCTCATTTATCTTGACCAAGACTATGTGATGCGGATTAATGCACAAAAAGAAATGCAATTAACTACGTTGAACCTGACATCTGGTATTGAACAATTTAAGTCCAGCCTCGGAAGAATACATCTACCTGCTGACAGAAGACAAAAGCCTCACAGTTCCTTCATAAAAAAAGCAAATAAATTCCGTGGTATACCTTCTTGATAAATGTATTGTCTTTGAAGCCACCCTACTAATTTCCAACTGATGTCTGCATCCAAACGCTCCGCAGTAATTCAGGGCAACCGCTGTCCACAATCAAAACCTGTCATTATCAAGCACATCTCATCGGAATAGTGCCACCTATGGGGCAGGCGTACACCTTTAATTATCCCCTGTGACATTTGGGACAAATTATTTCATTATTGTGTACGTGAAACTTTTCGCCACATTTGGTGCATGTTCTTATGAGTTCTACGATTACTTCATCCCTCACTGTGATGTGTTCACACAAACAGATCATGATTTTATTCAAAAATTGCATGCCAAACTGATCAGATGTGCTATTAGCATCTAAGGTGACGTGGACGATATTTTCTGAGTTAGCAATTTTTTTAGCTCCTTCTTGCAAGCCAAAAGGCTCAACAATAATTCCTCCTGATGCTCCTGTGTCTATAATTCGATATGCCAGACTCCCTAACTTTTCTTGGTTCTGTTTTGATGTAGTATATCTACGGCATTCAATTATAACAAAACCTTCGCCATTTTCGTTAATCCCCTTGGCATCGATTTCCCAGTTTGTACCTGAACGATGCCCATGTATTTTTTGTTTTCCCTTTACATTACTGAGTCCGAATTCTTCTTTAAATTGATTGAGCAAATAGACTGTTACTTCTTCATACTTTTCCCATCTTTTATTCATAGTTATTCTTTATTTTCACGCATAAAGATCAGTCGCCAGCATTTGCACCAAAGATCCCTTCCGGGAATTCCAGGAACATACATAATTTCAGCCAATGTCTGCTTCCAAAAGCCTTTCCGACGTAATTCAGGGCACCCGCAGTCCTCTATCAAATCCTGTCATTATCAAGAACAACTCATCGAAAATTGTACTGTACCACTTTAATTCCTCAAATAGGAAAACATCCCTAATAATTTCTTATTCAAATCTCCAACTCCTCGAACAACAGCAATGAAGGCTTTTGGACTACCATCGGGTTACCCTCTTGGTCGAGGAACTTTCCAATCCGCGGATCAATCTCCTTGAGTCGAATCCGTGCACACGTAGTCGGGGTTGGGGACTTGCGCCACAGTATCTTTCCGACTACCGGTACTCGCTTCTCGGTCACCGCTGCGAAGATGCCTGTGAGCACGTCGAACTCCGGTGTTAGCGGTTCGTTGAAAATGAGGAGCATGTGCTCTGTGTGGCCGTCGCCATCCAAGAACAAGTAGACGTTGTTGTCATCGAGAGCGAGCGCTCCTTTGTACTTGTACCCGAAGGACTCAAATCGCACCGGCTTGTCGGCAGTGCCGAACGTGATGTGGACATGGGACCGGATAACTGTGGGTTCTTCCGAGGTGCTCTTGTGGTAGCACTCATAGTGCCCTTCGTACTTGGCGTATCCATCGGCTGCTCCTTTTATCGGTTGGTGGACGTTCACCTTCTGTTCTGAATGCGTATCCATACCAAATGATCGTGGATTCCGAAAGCAAAGTACCGCAACGATCATCGTCGTAACAAACAGAAGTCCAACCATTGCGACTACTACGATTGAATGCATCTTAGGGGACACACTGAATAAGACAGCGAGAAGAACGGCCTCAGAGACGAGGATGACTAAGGAGAAAAAGCCCAAAGGCGTCTTTACAGCATTCAGCAAACGTGCTCGTGGTTCTTTCATTTCTTCGTCTAACATAATGTCAATAGTACGTATGAATACTAAGTAGTAACGCAAAATGATTCATATAAGAAGTCCCATTTTGACGACCTTAT
>CAYTNN010000110.1:0-14619 GCA_964439135.1 uncultured Pirellulales bacterium | reverse complement strand
TTTTCAAATTAAGCTCAATTTTTCGTCGTTTTCTACTCTTTTTCACCTGTTTTTTCATTATTCTGCCTTTTTTCCCTTCAAAAATTGGCTTTGTTTTTTCAAACGTACCTTGTCATACATGCCTTCGGATCTGTCATTTGGCTCCAATGCTTTTTATTTCGGATCCCCGTTTTCACGGGGACAAGTTTACCCCTGCGAAAGCAAAAGCAGGGGGAGCTTCGAACTTTGGATTTCCGGCCGAAGGCCGGTTTTGGCTTTGTTTTTTTATCTATAGTTCTTTTAACTAAACCACGAAGAACCACAAAGGAATAATAGAAATAATAGATCATAAATATCAAAGTCTCCTGTATTCTATATTATATATCCTATATGTTGTGTATTATACTAAATTTCTGCCGAAAATCAAGCATTTTCTTAAAAAATCTCAATTACACGGCGTCCTTAATATTCAACACGAATTGCACCGAGAAACATAAAGAGATTCAAATAATCAATAGTAAGTCGTAAACTTGTGCCCGCGAAGGCGGGTATAGTAAATGGCAAGGTCTCCGTGAGACGGCGTTCTTTGTTAGTTCTGCGTTCAGCGTGTTGTGTATTGCGTGCCGGGAATCCTGAATTCTGCATTTTTATACTTTTTCGTGGCGAAAAATGAAAAAATTCACTTTTTAACCTCTTTTGTCTTTTTGTCTTGAAAAATCAATGAAATGGTATAGATTTCAGACAAGCAAGCGATAATAGGTGGTATTAAAGACATGAGTTTAGTAAAAGCAGCAGATGTATTTTTGTGAAGAAAATTAATCAGATTGCATTTAATTCTCCATAAATAAAGTATGCTATACATAAAAATAACATTACAACTTCTCGCAGTAGTAGGCCTTCTTTTTTCCCTCGGAGAGATGTTAAGCTTTTTTACAGATAAAGACCGTGTGGATTTCGTGAAAATAATCAGAGATAAGTTAGAGTGTTCCAAAGATCATCCGGGTGCAGTGAAATTTATCAGAGATTTCGTCGTCAAAAATCCAAAATATAAAAACTTAGATGTGAACATAGATGAAGTTGAGAAAATCATATATGTTGGAACTTGGTTAGGTACTTCCAACAAAGAAAAAGGCCGTCGAGTTGATGAAATAATGTCAGGTTCGTTGAAAATGAAAAATATTCATGGGGAGTCTACAGAAAGTCTTTGTTCTTTTGAAGAGCTAAGGAATTGGTCAAAAGAAGCTCCTTTCTGGAAGTGGCTGGGTTGGTCAATGGTTGCTGTTAGTGTTTTTTTTGGGATTGTTTTGTTCATTATAGAAGAAATTATCAAAAGTCAAACTTAACATGAATAGGTTAATTTCGTTCTATTATAGGTCAAATTGATGGCAATTGGACAAGAACTATCCCCAGGTACAGTTTCAAAAATCCTTTGGCATTTTACGGGAGGTCCTATTTGGAATTCGAAAACCAAAAAGCAAAATACCAAGCCAAAACCAGCCAGCAAGGCATACGAGAATCTCAAGTCTATCCTACGATCAAAAGAGATACACCTCGGTACATATAAGGAGGTGGTAAGGGTGATTATTCCAAAACGCCCAAGGCTCAATCCTTTAACTAAAAAGAGAGAAGTCCAAGAAAAAGTACCGGTTGATATCGAATCATCCTCTATCTGTTGTCTTTCCGACATCCCTGCTCCTCATCTTCGTTACCACGCCTACAGATATGGGAAGTTCGCTCTTGGTTTTCATCGCGATGCTGTTATCCATGCAGGTTTCAATCCGGTGTTCTATACTCTCCAAGATACCTCTATTGTTCGTTCTATCTACAGGGGCTTCTCATCTTTTAAGATTGCTGATTTTGAGACGATATACAACGCAATCAGTACGATAGAAATGGAAGTCTCTGATGCCGAAAATATATATGATAACTTAGATATTGACAAGCTCGGTGCAATTTCTGAGATTGAATTCGAGGTTGATTCTATCGAAAATGCTATTTCTAAGGCGTCGAAGAATCTTCAGAACCTTGTGGCTTTCGTCAAGTCGTTCGAACAAAATGAATTTAGCTCTGTCTATTGTGAACGAGAGTGGCGATCAACAAAACAATACAATTTTGAAATCGATGATTTAGCGATGATCGTTCTGCCGAAAGCTGTTGGAGACACAAAATATTATAAAGACTTTGTTGAGAAAGTGGCACCACGCCTCAGATTGCCAAGACGTATTCCAATAGTTCCTTGGGATGACCTTGTCGAACATTAAAGAATATCAAGTAGAATGATTAGGGACTCCGTTAAGATTGTTTCGGATTTTTCAGTTTTTGGTATTATTATCTCTTTTTGGCGGTTAGATAGTCCACGACTTTTTGATGTTTTCGGTGGCTGGCGGATTATTTTGGTGGGTTTTTTAGTTTCATGTTGATGTGCATAATTCCCGCCTCGATGAATTCTTTGCCGAACGGTTCGAAATCCATTTTTTTGTAAAATCCTATCGCGGTAATCTGGGCGGATAAATGAAAGTCTGTAATTACATTTTTCCTGCCGTAGTCCATTAACGCCTGAATCATTTTTCGTCCGATGCCTCGCCGGCGGTAATCGTGCAGCACGGCCATTCTTCCGATTTTTCCTTTGCCATCCATTCTTGCCGTTCCGACAGGGCGGCCTTTTGTGTCCGAGGCCAGAACGTGGAAGCAGTCCGCATCCCGGCCGTCGAGTTCGATGCTTTCGGCGACGTTTTGTTCTTCGATGAACACCGCTCGTCGGACAGAATAAAGCTCGACCTGCTTGTCGGACCAGTTTACTATGGCAATAACGAAATCATTCATAGAATCTATTTTAATAGATTTCCCTTCGGGGCTCTACGCTTTGCTCCGTGTCTCCACTTCGGGCCACTACGCGGCCCTCCGGTCGAAATGACAAAGGCGCAAATATTACGATTGGTATTATTGGTCTTCAAGTGCTTTAAGAATACTTTTTGCGACCTGTTCAGCGAGCAGTTCCGAGCCTTGTGGATTGAAGTGTACGTTACTATCCCTTTGGATTTCTTTGAGCCGCGGCAGGGCGAATGAATATAGATCGTTTATCGGGACTCCGTGCTTGTTCATGACCCTTTCGGCGGCGCGGTTGTATATTACGGCGTCGCCTTTGGCGCGGAACCCGGTCCCGTCCGGCACGGGCGTAGTGGTTGCGAAAATCAATTTTGCGCCGGTCTTCTTCAACCTCTTGACAATCTCTTCGAGATTTCGTTCGTATTGGTCTATTGGAATTTGTTGTTTACCTGTTTCAACCGATGTGTTCCGGCCTCGCGCATCGATGTACTTTAAATCGTGCAGGCCGTGATTGAAATGGATGACGTCCCAGCGGGTGTCACCCAGCCATACGTCTAACTTTTTTAGTCCGTAGGCGGTGTGCTGGGCGTTGCCTGGATTGTGGCTGACGACGGCGACGTCTTTAAGTCGTTTCTGGAGCGGTTCGAAATAGCCGATGGAGATGGAATCTCCGATGATAAGAACCTGCGGCAGGGGGGGCGGCTCGAATTTGCTCGTCCAGGGCCGGCCGGTCAGGACGGCGTAAATTTCCTTAGCGATACCGTGTGCCCCTTCGGCGTTCGGGTGAATCTGGTCGGGGAACAGCTCCGGCTTGCCGCTAAGCGGTCCGTACAGGTCGATGACCGGGACGTGCTTGCTGCGGGTGACCTGGCTGATTAGGGGGATGGCCTCGTTTTTAATTAGCGTGTCGCTGATTCCCCATCGCTCGGGATAAGCCGGGACGGGGTGACATATCCATATCCTCGGGCTGCTCGGCAACTCAGCGAAGCGGTCGATCATATCCGCGTAATCGGTGGCGAACTGGTCTTTATATTTCCAGTTCTGCGGTTTGGTGTCGTTTGTGCCGAGCTTGATAATGACTACGTTGGGGTTATAGGCCAGGGCGTCCTTGAATGCCTGCTGGTTCCAGTAGGGCAGATCACCTTTTTTTAGCAGGGTTGCGCCGCTGACGCCGAAGTTGCGGACTTGCCATTTTTCGCCGAGCATCCGGCCTAACTGGGCCGGGTAGCAGTCTCTGTCGCGATTTTTGATCGAGGCGCCGAACGTGATGCTGTCGCCTATACACGCGATGCGAATCGTCTCGCGGTAGTCTTCTACGCGGATCGGTTTGCCGCCGTCGTACCTTGTGCAACTGAGCGTCGGCAGAGAAAAGATTACTATTGCGGCGATGATTCTCAGGGCATGTTTGCTCATAATGGTTACTGCTCCCTTCTATTGGTTTTAACGACCGTGCCGGCTTATACAGCCGTGTTGAATTATTCTCGCTCGTTTAGTGTGACCGGTTCGGCGCCCGGGGCGGCGAGCCCGCGGCGCTGCAGCAGGGAGCCTTCGAGCCTATAAAGGGATACCAACGCCTTGAGGTAATTTGCGACGGCCTGTTTCTCGGCGATCTGGCTGGCGACGAAGTCACGCTGGGCCTGGCCGACGAGCAGGGAGGTGGATTTGCCGACGCGGAATTTTTCGGTCTCGGCACGGAGTTTTTCCTCCTGGAAATTGCGTGTGGCCGTGGTTGCGGAAATCTGCTCTTGCGCCCGTGTCACCTCGATATACGCCGAACGCACGTCGACCTGGATGAGCTGCGAGAGGTTTTCGAGGGCCTTTTGGAGCTGCTGCTTGCCGGCGACGGCTCGGGCGTACCTGGCTCGGGCGCTTCTGTTGAAAGGCGAGCCTTCGAAGGCCAGACCCCATGTGACATCGTAGCTGCCCTCGTCCATGTTATTCAGCGCCCTGTCGAAGGTATCCGCGTAGCCGCTCTTGCCGAAGGAAATGAACGTGTCCAGTTTCGGCAGGAGGCCGTTTTTGGTACGTACGACTTCGAGGTCGCCGCGTTTTATCTGCAGCCGGGTCTGGTTGAGGTCGGGCCGCATCCGCAGTGCGAGACGGACGTGCTGGTCGACATCGTCGAGTTGAAAGTCGGGCAGTGTTGTGTCATACTGGAGGCTGACGTCCCTGTCCCAGTCGATGCCGCCGGATGAGTTCAGGAGCCGCAGCAGGCCGAGGCGTTCCTTTGCCAGGGTGCTTCGTGCGTTTATAAGGTTCTCTCGGCCGAGCGCCACCTCCGCCTGTGCCGCGGCGAGCTCAGTCTCGGCAAGATCGCCAATTATGATTCGCTCTTCGGCTTCGGTCATTTGCTTTTCGGCGAGCTTCAGCGAGTCGGTGTAGATTTCTATCTGCCGCTGGGCAAGGGCGTAATCCCAGAACTTGGACTCGACCTGTTCGAGAACGATTTCGGTGAAGCCCCGCAACTCGTATTCCGAGATGAGCGTGTCGAGCCGGGCCTGATTTACGCGAGCCATATTGGCCCGGACGTCTATGCCGCGCAAAAGCGCCTGGGTGACGGTAAGTCCGAGGCGGTTGGAGGTGAAAGTGTCGCTATACAGGGACGAGTCGGTGTAGCTCGAGCCGGCCTGGAGGTCGAGTGCCGTGCCGGTGGGGAAGAGCTTTGCCAGTGAAATAGAGCCGGAGACGGAATCCACTATTTGGCTTTCGGTACTGAAGCCGGCGCGTGAAAGTCTGTCACCAACGGACCTTCTGCTGGATACTTCGGGGCTGATGAGCGGGTCAAAAACGGCAAGCTCCTCCTGCTCGAATGTTTGCTGTATTTCCGGGTTCATTCTTTCGACGATGAGCGACTGGTTGTTCTCCATAGCCAGCAGAATCGCCTCGTGAATTCCGATTTCCAGCGGGGCCTTAGCGGTGTCGGCATTGTTTGCGTCGGCGGGCCCGCCGGGGGGGGACTCAGGCGGCTGCTTCGTCGCGGTGACTTTGGGCGAAGGCTCGAAGATATTGGAATAATTTTCCTGATATTGTGATGCGCACGAGCAGAGCAACAGGATGCTGCAGAATATCACGACCGGTTTTTTCAATGATGCAGGCATTTTTCGATATTAATTAATTTGTGCCATTTGCCGTTTCAATTTTGCCGGTGGACGTTGCTCCCGGCCTTAGACGTTCGAAAATCGAGTAGACCACGGGGACAAATACGAGCGTAATCAGGGTCGAGCTGAGCAGGCCCCCAATGACGGCTCGTGCCATCGGAGCCTGAGCCTCGCCACCTTCGCCGAGCCCGAGAGCCAGCGGTATCAGGCCGATGATGGTGGTGGTGGCCGTCATGAGTATCGGGCGAAGCCGCCTTCGGCCCGCTTCTTCTATGGCCTCGCGAAGGGCCATGCCGGCCCTGCGGCGAAGCAAGTTCGTGTGGTCCACGAGAAGAATCGCGTTATTGACGACGATACCTTCCAGCATGATGCAGCCGATGAAGGACTGGACGTTGAACGTCGTCTTCGTCAGGAAGAGCATTACAATTACTCCTATTCCGGCCAGCGGCACTGAAAACATCACGACGAACGGGTCGCGCAGTGACTCGTACTGGCAGGCCATGACCATGTACACAAGGATGATTGCCAGGATACAGCTCAGCAGGAGCTCGTGAAACGATTTTTGCTGCTCTTCGTAGTCGCCGCCGAAGGTGATACTGAAATCTGGCGGTACGGGGACATTTCGAAGCAAGCCGCTCAGTTCGTCCAGAACCGAGCCCATATCCCTTCCGCTAATATCGGCCGAGACGTTGACAAGGCGTTCCTGGTCTTTTCGCTCGATCAGCACGGGACCTTTTCGGGGCCCGACGTTTATGACGTTTCTGAGAACGACGGGCTCGCCGTCCGAGTTAGTTATTGTCAGATCGAGAATGTCCCTGAGGTCCATCTTCTCGGCGTCACGGAGTTTTACGAGGATACCGAATTCGTCGCCGGACTCGCGGTAGTAGCCCGCCCTGGTTCCGGAGATAATGGTTTGAAGGGCGTTGGCGATCTTCGAGACGGTCAGCTTCATGTCGGCGGCTTTCTGGCGGTCTATGAGAATAAGCTCTTCGGGGCTGCCCAACTCCCGGCTGATTCTGGCGTCGGTGATGCCTTCAACCGATTCGACAATTTCTTTGACCTGGGCGGCCAGGCCGTCGGCCATCTGCATGTCGTGACCCCGAACTTCGACCTGGATCTTGTCGGATCCCGAAGTGCCCATGCGAAGCAGGAACAATCCCTGGCCTGCGCGGGTTCGGACAATCATCCCCGGTATTGCGCTTAGTTTTCTCCGCAGGTCGTCGGCGATCTGCTCGCTCGACCTCGTACGCTGGGACTGAGGCTTGAGCGAGATGCGGACGTTGCCTGTATGGCCTCCCGAACCTCGCCATCGGGAGCCGCCGACGGATGTCACCGTATTGCTTATTTCAGGCACGGATTCGTTGACGATTTTCTCGATGAGCTTGAATTTTTCATCCATCAGATTAAGCCTGGTTCCGACCTGCATTTCGGCTTCGACCCTGACTTCGCCCTCATCCGTGCTCGGCATCAGCTCGACGCCGATGTACGGAGTGAGCATCAGGCTTGCCGTCAGCAGCAGCACGGCAATAATAACGACGAAGGCACGATTTGCCAGGGCCAGGTGTAGAAAATTTTTGTAGCCGTTCTCCAGAGAATTGAAGAACCGCCCGCTAATTTCGAATACCCTGCCCCGAAAAGTGTGCCTGAACTTATCGTCGCTCGGAGCAGCGGGCAGGATTCGCGCCGAAAGCATCGGGACCACGGTAAGTGCCACAGCGAGCGAGCACAGCAGCGCGAAACTGACGACGATTGAGAGTTGCTTGAACATCACGCCTGACATTCCTCTTACGAATATCAGCGGCAGGAAAACCACCATGGTCGTCAGCGTGCTGGCGATAACCGCGGCGGTGACTTCCTCGGCGCCGTTTACAGCGGCTTTTTCCAGCAGGTCGCCCGATTCCCGCATGCGAAAGATGTTTTCGAGCACGACGATCGCATTATCGACGAGCATGCCGATACCAAGGGCCAGGCCGCCGAGCGTCATAATGTTGAGCGTAAAGTTGCCGAAATACAGAAGCGCGAAAGTAGCAATAATCGAAACCGGGATGGCGGTGGCGATAACGATAGTGCTGCGAAAATTGCGCAGAAACAGAAGCAGCACAACGATGGCGAGAAGTCCGCCGTAGATCGCGGAAGAGCCGACGTTGGTAATGGATCGTTGGATATAATCGGAAGTATCGATAATCGGTATAATTTTTATCTGCGGTATATCGCGGTTGATGCGTTCGAGCTCGGCGAGTGCTCCGCGGGCGACCTCGACCGTATTTTTGCCGGACTGCTTATTGATCGACATCCACAATCCCGGTACGCCGTCGACGCGGACGATTCTGGTAATCTTCGTCCATGAATCCTCTACAAGGGCAATTTCCCTCAATTGAATCGGCGCGCCCTGTCTGACCGCTATGACGGTATCCTGGAGCTGTTTGAGGTCGGTGTATTCGCCCGGCGTTCTGATGGTGATTTCGAAATTGCCTTTTTCGATTGTTCCGGCGGGTATGTTTACATTCCCTTCGCGTATGCGTGCGATAATGGATTCGAGCGGTATGGCCAGCGCGTTTATCTTTGCCGGGTCGAGACTAACGTGTATCTCTCGCTCGAGACCTCCACGGATATCGACTGCTGCTACACCCGGGACGCGTTCGAGCCGATATTGCACCTGGTCTTCGATAATCCGCCGGGTCTTGACGGGATCCAGGTTGCTCGAAGCGCCAAGAATCAATATGGGAAAGCTCGCAAGGTCGAACTTTCGAAGCGTAGGCCGATCGGAGTCCTCCGGCAGGTGGTCGATAATACGGTCCAGGCGGTCGCGAATATCGTTAGCAGCGGCGTCCAAATCTTTTCCCCAGGAGAATGTCACCCGGACCGTGCCCTGTCCCTCGACCGAGACCGAGGTCAGCTCCTCGACTCCCGGCACAGCGCTGACGGCCTGTTCGATAGGTCTGGTTATGAGCTCCTCGATTTCCTCGGGTCCGGCGTTTTCGTAAGCGCAGGAGATGCTGAGGGTCGGGTACGAAATATCGGGCATAAGGTCGATGGGAAGCCGCAGCAGGGAGATGGTGCCAAGCAGAAGGACCATCAAAACCACCATGATCGTGAAGATGGGCCGGTGGACCGCGAAACGTGAGATTCTCATCGGGAATCTCCTGACTTGATGTTTGGCTCTGCCACAGGTACCGGGATGGCTTTAGAGCTTGCGTTTGCATCCGGGGGCGGCTCGGTTTTTGGCAGCGTGATATCGGAACCGTCTTCGAGAAGATGATTGCCCATTGTAATCACGAGTCCTGAAATTTCCGGATCCGTGATTTCGACAATCTCACCGTTAATAATGCCCGTTGTCACGGGAACGAAACGGGCTTTTAGATTTTGCGTATCGGCGATAAAAATCCCTTCTTTGTCGTCCCTTCTGACCAGGGCGGCAAGCGCAATCAGCGTGGCGTTTTCGTGCCTTGCGAATTCGACTCTGGTCCTGACGAACATTCCCGGCTTTAGCGTAAGATCGGAATTGGGCACTTCTATTTCCAGTCTTGCCTGTCGGCTGCTTTCCTTCAGCAACGGAGCTATCCGGGTAATATTCCCGGCAAAAGTCCTGCCGGGATAGGCATCGGTAGTGATTTCGGCCTGCTGGCCTATCGTGACTTTCGGGTAGTCCCTCTCAATGACGTAAACGACGGCCGTCAGCGGATTGTTTTCGAGGATCGAGACAATGGATTGATTGACTCCAAGCAACTCGCCTTCATCGACGAATCTCTCGCCCACGACGCGGGTCTGGTCGCCTTCTTCCCAAAAGGCCCGGACTTTCGTATACGAAAGCCGGACAAGGGCCGTTTTCAAAGCCGATTCTTTCTGGGTCACCTGGGCGAGCGAGACCTTGTGTCTGGTCTGGCTGGCGTTGAACGCCGCTTCCGATACATCCAGTTCCGAAGCCGATGCGATCTGCTTTTCGCGGAGCGCCTTTGCCCTTTCGTATTCGCGTTTGGCGATGTCGAGGTCGCTGGCATAGTTTGCCGCGTTCGCCGCTGCAACCTGCAGTTCTGCACGGGCCTGTTCGACCTCCTGTGCGAATTCCTCGTCGTCCAGAACTGCAATGATCTGGTTGCGGTCAACCCTATCGCCGACATCGACGAGCAATTCCTTGAGCCAGCCGGCCACTTTTGGCGCGACGGCGAACTGTGACTTGGGCTCCAGAGAGCCTGTAAAGACCCCGATATCGCGAATTGAATCTTTGTCGATCGATTTAGTCTCGACGGCCACCGAGACCGCGGGACGACTCGGTTTCTCCTCGACATCCGAGGCAGTGACCCGACTGTATAGCTGCCAACCGGCCATTACGATGATTGCCAGGACAAGCAGGACTAATAAGAACTTTTTCATTTACCTTTTCCGAATAACCTGGTCATAACATGAAGTTAGATTTAAAAATGTATTATAACAGAATGTATTGGATAGTTCAAATCCATCTTGGGGCGGTTTGGTGCTTATTTTTGTGTAAGTTCGATTGAAGCGGTAGGGGTGATGTGAAGCTCGCTGTACCGGCCGGTAGGGGGGCTCAGCAGTGAATTCGCGGGAATTTAAGCTACCGGTTAGGCTAACGGCGGGCCTGGCGGCGTCTGTCGGCTTCTTTGAGAAGTTGTTTACGGATTCGAATCGAACCGGGGCAAATCTCGACAAGCTCGTCCTCCTGGATGTATTCCAGGGCCACCTCAAGACTCATTATTCTTGCCGGCCTGACTTTGGCGGCGTCGTCCTTGCCTGAGGAGCGTATGTTGGTAAGCTGCTTGCCTTTTGCCACGTTTACCGGGATGTCGTTTTCCTTGCAGTGCTCCCCGACGACCTGCCCCTCGTATACTTTTTCGCCTGGCTCGACGAAAAAGAAGCCCCGGTCGTATAAAGCGTCCAGAGCGTAGGCGGTTACTTGCCCGGTGTTGGTCGCGACCATGACGCCGGCCTTTCGTTGAGGTATCGCTCCCCGCATCAGCTCGTATCTTTCGAACGTATGGTGCATAATCGCTCTGCCGCGAGTGGCGTTCAACACCCGGGCGTTAAGGCCGAAGAGGCCCCGCGACGGTATCATAAATTCCATATGAATAAAATCGCTTGCTCCGCTCTTGGCGTCCATTTTGATTATTTCGCTTCGCCGGTCGCCCAGAAGGCTCATTACCGAGCTCTGGCAATCCAGCGGGCAATCCACGGCGAGCAATTCTATCGGCTCGTGGCGTCTGCCCTCGACGATTCTCAGGATGACGTTCGGCTTGCCCACGCAAATCTCATAACCTTCACGCCGCATGTTCTCCAGCAGAATCCCGAGATGCATCAGCCCTCTTCCCGAAACGTTGAATTCTTCGGGCGTCTGGCCCGGTTCGACTCTCAGGGAGACGTTATGCTGAAGTTCCTTTTCGAGCCTTTCACCGATATGCCTGCTCGTCAGGTATTTGCCGTCTTTGCCGGCAAAGGGGCCGTCGTTAATCCGGAATGTCATTGTCATCGTCGGCTCGTCAACGGGGATAACGGCAAGCCTCGATGGTTTATCCGCACAGGCGATAGTGTCGCCGATCTCGACGGGATCGAGCCCGGATATCGTACATATATCACCGGCCTGAACGCTCGCAGCCCGCTTTCTGCTGAGGCCGTAGAACTGATGAATATGCAGGACTTTTTGCTGTGTGTGAAGGCCATCTTTGTCGATCACGGTGACTCTCTGGCCTTCGATTATCTGCCCGGCAAAAACTCTTCCTATAGCTATCCGGCCGACGTAATCCGAATATTCCTGGCTTGTCACCAGCATTTGCAGCGGAGCTTCATGATCCGCCCGCGGCGAAGGAATTTTGTTTATAATGGTATCGAATACCACCTGCATATTGTCGGTTTTGATACTGAGATCCTCCGTGGCCCATCCTTCCTTGGCCGAGGCGTATATCAGGGGGAAATCGAGCGCTTCACTGTTGGCGTCGAGCTGGACGAGCAAATCGAATACTTCGTTGACGACGTCATCCGGCCGGCTGTTTTCCCGGTCCACCTTGTTGACAACGACAATAAGCCGCAGCTTGTGCTCGAGAGCCTTGGTCAACACGAATCTCGTCTGGGGCATGGGCCCTTCGAACGCGTCGACCAGGAGCAATACACCGTCCGCCATTTTCAGCACGCGTTCGACCTCGCCGCCGAAATCTGCGTGCCCCGGTGTGTCAATTATGTTGATTTTGTATTCTTTGCCCTGGGAATCCGCATGGTAAATCGCACAGTTTTTACTCAAGATTGTGATACCTCGCTCCCGTTCGAGCGGATTCGAATCCATAATCAATTTATGCTCACTTCCCGCCAGCTTGTCGAGATCCTCGGACCGAAACATCCCGGATTGATATAAAAGCTGGTCAAGCAGCGTTGTTTTGCCGTGATCGACGTGGGCAATTATCGCTACGTTACGAATATAATTCGAATGCATAATAAACTCTTAAAATAGTTACTCGATTAAATGCTCGAAGATACTGCACGAGCAGGATAAACACAAAGCTGGATAGGCTGATGATAATGGCGGTCAACGTGGTTGTATAATTTCCTCTATCCTTTGTGTGTCACGTGTTTCGTATGCGATTGGTTCTTTGCTCTGCTCGGCCATATATTCGGCGGTCAAAGTCTCGATAAGCTCTTTGACGCTGATGATTTGCTCTACCCGGTAGGCGTTGGCCCCGGCAAACGCAAATCCTTTGTCAAGATTGCCTTTTTTGGCATTGGTCAAGGCACTGGCGATACAATACGGCACTTTCATGAAATTACAGCTTTTCAGACACTTCCAGTTGCACTTGAATGTCTCTTTGGCCCCGGTGGCCAGCCGGTCAAAAAACTTGCCCCCAATGGCTCTTCCCGGCAGTCCGACGGGGCTGTCGATAATGATTATATCTTCCCTGCTGCAATTGATATACGCCTGCTTGAACTTCGGGGACGCATCGCACTCATGAGTTGCGACAAACCTGGTTCCCATCTGCACGGCCTGAGCGCCCAGCTTCATGAATCTATGAATATCGGCACCCGTATATATTCCCCCGGCTGCGATTACGGGAATGCTTCTGCTGAATCGCTGCTCGTATCGTTTTACCACGGCGATGACTTCCGGTAGAATCTTTTCCAGCGTGTACTCGGGATTATCGATCTGGTCTTTTTTAAAGCCGAGATGCCCTCCGGCCAGCGGGCCTTCAACAACCACGGCATCCGGAACGTAAGAGTATCGTTTTTGCCAGGCCTTAAATACAATTTCCGCAGCCCGGGCGGAAGATACTATGGGCACAAACCTTGTGGCCAACTCGTTGAGATTGTCGAGCGGCAGCGTTTTTGGCAGGCTTATCGGAAGGCCCGCGCCCATAAAGAGAATGTCGGCCCTTTCGTCCACGGCACATTGCACGAGATCGTCAAAGTCGGAAAGAGCCACCATTATGTTTACACCGATGATTCCATCGGTCCCGGCTTTTGCCTTTTGTATCTCTTTCTTCAGGGCTCTTGTGTCCGCTGCTTTGGGGTTCGTATCCCAGTCGGCTTCGGTGTGGCCTATTCCAGCCGTAGCTATAACGCCGACGCCCCCCGCATTGGCCACGGCACATGCCAGGCCCGAAAGAGAGATGCCAATTCCCATTCCTCCCTGGATTATAGGCAGGTTGATTTGCAGGTTCCCGATTTTCAGGGCCTGAAATTTATTTATATGCATAAACCCATTACTTTCAAAAGCACAAGTATAACAATCCAAATGATTCGGAAGATAGGTCTTGAGGCGAGTACTAAACTATACCGTGTGCTTTTGCTTCAAGGCTTCGCTACGCGATCATTACAATTCTAAATATTTCTCACCGTTATTATATTGCTATTTACTGCTGGAGCAAGGATATTATTCAGTATTGAAGTAATTGTCTTTTTTTCCGATCTCATTTATGCTTTATTAAGATCCCAGCCTGAGTGGTTTTAATACGTTAGAGAAATTTTCGGCTTCTTGCTATAAGTTCTTTAGTAACTATACCATACGATTTTAAGTTTCCGGTGTTCGTAAGTCAAGGAGATAATCAGCCCGTAATCGTCCGGCGACCGATAGAACGTGGGGTTTGCGAAAGAATCACCTTATTACTCAAACTGACCGTTTTCATGTCGAATGCTACAGCAAATCATTCAATGATAATAACATAACACAATCTGTCATTCCCGCGAAAGCGGGAATCCACTTAAACCGTTACGTTCCTGGATCCCTGCTTTCGCAGGAATGACAGCGCGAATCGGTCAGTTTGAGTTATTAATTGGGGTGATTGTTGCTGGAAGTGGGCATTGACAAGACTATCCTGGTGGTATATACTAAAATGTTTTATTTGATGCAATGAATCCGGACCATACAAAGTTCGATTTATGGAGCCGAGTGAATTATGAAAACATACGAACAAATCAACGATCGCATCGAATCAGGCAAGGCTGTTGTTCTGACTGCGGACGAAATCATCGACTACGTTGATAAGAAGGGGCTTGCAGCGGCCGCGAAAGAAGTCGATGTCGTGACTACCGCGACGTTCGGACCAATGTGCTCCTCGGGATGCTTTCTCAACTTCGGGCATTCCAAGCCCAAAATCAGAATGTCGGAAGCCTGGGTCGAGGATGTTCTCGTCTACACGGGCATTGCCGCTGTCGATGTTTACCTTGGCGCGACTCAACTGCGGCACGGCGACCCGGCTAATATGTACCATCCGGGAGAGTT
>CAYTNN010000109.1:0-14772 GCA_964439135.1 uncultured Pirellulales bacterium | reverse complement strand
ATCGAGCGTGGTGTGGATGACAGCAGCCCGATACGCACAGCGGCGGTTCTGACCTGCGTGGGCGAGCCGCAGCCGCCGGACGCCTTCCGGCCGGGCTTCTGCGACCGCCGGCAGAGGATATACCTGGCCCGGAACCTCAAGCGGGACCTGTTACCGTTGGCCGCCGCGACAAAGAGCATACCCAAGGTCCGGCAGTATATCCGCTTTACCCAGCGGCCCTGGGTGGGAACGTGTTTCTTTGGCTTCGAAGAGCCCGTGGAGAACATGCCGCAGTACGGCCTGGAATACGGCCGGGTGGTCGGCATCTCCGCATTGTTGCTGTGCACCGATCTTCGGCAGCAGCAAAAAGAGCCGCTGCTGGTGAACTTCGTCCAGGTGGGGATAGACTTGGGTAGTATGGTCCGCGCGGGTCATCCCGGCTGGACGGGCTGGGGCGGACACGGCAGCGGGCGCAAGTTGCCCATTGTCTTTGCCGGACTTCTTCTGGGCGATGATGAGCTGGCCGGCATCAGTTCGTCCTATCCGAAGGTTAGTTTCGGCGAGGATGAGCAGACCGCATACGGTGATTGCTGGACCGGGGCCGGGGTCGTGTTTGCCGGGCATTCGGGGATCGATGCGGCGACTGGTGAGGGCCGGTCGCGAGGCAGCGGCTGGGGGCCCTATGAGCATACGCCGCCTTCGCAATGGAAGGACGGCCAGAACACAAGCGAGAGCTACCGCCGGTGCTGCACGAGCGTTGGCTGGGTGGCGCAGGCCCTGAGTCTGCGGCTCATGCAGGTCGAGCAGACCTGGGGCCACAACGCCTTTTTCGATTACGTTGACCGCTGGATGTATGAAGACGACGCCGCTTTCGTAAAAACCATCAAGGAAACGACCGGCCGGGACCACGACAAAGAATGGGCGCGCCAAGGCCAGGCCTGGGACGCCTTCGTCAACGAGATGTGGGCGAAGCACCGCCCGACGCTCCAGGCGCCGACTGATGGGTGGAAGGAGAAGCATGATTGACAACCGATCTCAGGGGCGCACCTTGTCTGTATCGATACGTTAAGTGCGCGACCAAGAATCTCTGACACAGGGAGCCATAGCTATATGAAACACCAAACACTTATCTGCTTAATCGCAATCCAGGCCTTTGTTCACACAGCAGCGCTGCTGGGAATTGGGCACGCTCAGGCGGCCATGTACGTGGTTGACATGACGGCCCCAGGCGCGGCCGACACCAACCCGGGAACTGAAGAGGAGCCCTTCAAGACCGTGCAGCACGCGGCCGATGTGGCCAAGCCGGGCGACACCATCTACGTCATGGCGGGCAAGTATGACGAACGGGTCAATGTGAAGGCTGGCGGTACGGAGGGCAGGCCTGTCGCCTTTGTGGGAATGCCCCGGCGCTCAGCGGCCGTGCGCGGCTTCGACCTGGAGGCGAGTTACATTCGCTTGGAGGGCTTCGAGATCACGGCCGACAAACCGGCCACGGCCGTCCAACTGCGTGCCGGCTACTGCGATATTCTGGACAACTACATCCACGACATGATGGTGGCGGTTAGCGGTACAGGCGGCAAGCCGAACGCCGATGACAAAACCCGCGACTACTCCGCGGTGACGCACAACCGGATCGCCTATAACAAAGTCTACCACAGCGAGTACGGCTTCATCCTGGGTGGGGAGGACTGGCTGGTGGAGAGCAACGAAGTCAACCGCCTCTTCATGTACGTCCCGGGCAACAAGTACGACGACTGCGATTACTCGCGGTTCTTCGGCAAGGGCTGCATCCAGCGGTACAACTACTATCACGGCACGGACACCAAGGAAAGCAAGGTCGCCCACGTGGATTGCATCCAGACGTTCATGAACAACGGTGGGATGGCGCAGGATCTGATTTTCGAGTACAACACCTGCTTCGACTGGGGCCAGGGGTGCATGGTCGAAAGTGCTCCGCACATCGGCAGCGTGCGGGATTGGACCTTCCGGCACAACATCTACTCCTCCAGACTGCCGACCTACAAGGGAGCGTGGGGGCTGAACATCATCCAGACGCCCGACGTGACGATTGAGAACAAAACCTTCGTCGGGATCACCTGGTTCGGCGTGGGGCTGCGGGGCAAGGAATCGACTAACGGGCAGATCCGCAACAATGTCTTCTGCCACGTGCAGCGGGCCGTTATCGATGGCGACAGGGACTTCACCCCGGCCAATCCGGTGGTCGAATACAACCTGACGTTCAAGACCGCGCCGCTTGCGGATGAGAAGAACCTCAACGACAAGGATCCCCTGTTTGTGGGTGCGGAGAGGCGGGATTTCCGCCTGAAAAAGGGCAGCCCGGCCATCGGGGTGGGCAAGGGCGGCGTGACGATCGGGGCCCTGGAGTACCCTAACGTGTATTACGTCGATCCGCGGCATCCGGGTGCCTCCGACGAGCCGGGGTGGGGCTATCCGGGCGTGCCGCTGGCGAGTCTGGTCAGGGCGTGCGCGATCGCCCGGCCGGGAGAGACGATCATGCTGCGGGGTGGAGTATATCGCGAGGTCCTGGCCCCGAAACACGATGGCGTTACGGTCCGCGCCATGAAGGGCGAGAAAGTGACGATTAGCGGGGCGGACCTGATCGAAGGCTGGAATCGCGAAGTGGACGGCGGTTGGTCGGCGAGCCTGGCCACTAAACCAAAGAAGCTGCTGCGCGACGGCCAGCCCTGGAGCGAGTTCAGCTATGACAAGGCAGCAAGGCGAATCATGGTGAAATCGGGCGGCGACCCTCGGCTGCACGTTTTCGAGACGGTCCTGCGGGAGCAGGGCATCGACCTGGTCGGCAGGAAGGACGCAAAGATTGAGGAGATCAAGATAGTTGACACACTGAAGGCGGGCGCGGTGAATCCGTGAGGGGGCAGGTGGGATGTCGAATCGGCTGCGCATCGTTTAGCCGCTCTATGGGAACGATATCTCTCTGGCGATCATTGACTTTAATGGCGACGGAATTGTCGATGCTGCCGATATGTGCATTGTGATTGACCACCAGGGCGAAAACTACCCGTTATGCGACATTGGCCCGACACTTCTCGGTGACGGCATCGTCGATCTTCAGTATTTGATTGTCCTCGCTGAACATCTGTTTGAGGAATTTCCGCCAACTGGACCCGTTGAATAGATTGAATGTTGGAAGTTGGCCGAAGAAGAAGGCGACTGACTACAGGAAAAGAAACAAACCGCCCAGAATACTCAAAGGGCTGGCAGCTTAAAATAGTTGTCAGCTCTTAGTTTTTGTCTCCGTCCATAGAATTGACTGCGAAAACCCGAATAGAGAAATGAACCAATCAAATCAAACTATAGTCTTGATAGGCCTGGTTTCATAGAGGATTCAATGTTTCATTCGGTCCATGGCCGGGAGCGACCCGTACGCTTAATTTCATCAATAATGTCACGTGTAATAATTGCGTCCTGGCGAACCTGGAAGTCGAACATGCCGACATTGGCGAAATCCGCTCCGTTTTCAAACGCGAATTTAAAGCCCTTTTGCGGTTGTATGGCACCGGCGGCTAAAATCTTAAAGGCAATCCACGGCTTGCTGACGCCTCTGAAGAACTCGATTGTTTCCTCAGGCTTAGTACACCACATATTGTCGTGAGACGGCAGGCCACGCTCGGGACGCTCGGATTTCGGTGTTGCCGACCAGTAGTCATCGCTATGCAGCGTCTTCATATAAAAGTCAACATCGAGACCCGCCTTTTCCAGTGCCATCGGAACTTCAAGGCAGTGGCAGGCACAGCCGGCAATCAGTCCATTTTTTTTGATGAACTCAAAGGTTTTGGCCAGCAGGTCCACGCGGTTATTCCGGACCCAGTTGTCACCTATGCCGCCATGCACAAAGGCGCCGACGGCACCGTTATCGATGGCCGTTTGAATCGAGCCGGTCAGGTCGTAAGTTTTGGGATATGTCTGAGCAATCCACTGAATCTGTCCGCCCCATTCCTTACGGTAACGGTTGTACACCCGAATGGTTGGGTCCTCACCAAATGCGTAGGGACTATTGACAGGCCCGATCATCGTGTTGATGCCGCATTCTTCGCATAACTGCCATGTCTCGATTATCTTGCTGTCGGTGAAGTAGTGCCTCATCAACGAAGCAACGTAAATCAAATCGCGATCGTGCGCGCTGCCGATGATTAGATTGCCGCCGCAAATCAGGCGGCTGATCTCGACATGCCTGATCTTACTCATCGGCATATCGAAATTGGCGCTCTGATCGGCAGGCCCGGCTGCAAGAGCCGGCTTCTTATGGCTTGCAGGCAACGTTAGGCCGGCGGAGGCTGCTAAAGACCTTTTTATGAATCCACGACGATTTACAATCTTAGCCATAAGACCACCTAAACGCTCTAAGTATAACGTGACACCAAAGCAAACTTCCTGAACAGCCCGGGAGTACTGAAAAGTGTAATAATATGGCTGATATTTGTCAACTATGCACGGCTGAAATATAGGGGATTGTCTGAGGACCTTCAGGCAGAACACAAATCGAAGCATCTTTTCCGTATTTATGCAGAAGCTTTTCGATGGTGTCTTCAACTCTTGGACACGGTTTGAGGAAAGCACACTTAATTTGCTCTTCACTGAGATTGTGGCTATGGAAGTACACATCCGTCTTCTGGCAAATCATGCTGTGGACCTGTGCCTGCCACATATCCTGTATTTCGAAATCTTTTTCATGGATTTTCTTCAGGAGAGAATCATGGCTCTCGGCTTCACGCAGTAATCTGCCATACTCTCCATGGGCCGGGATACCATCCCTGCATTCGGCCGCGACCACAATGCTGCCGCCCCTGCCGACAATCCGGGCGGCCGCACTCATACCTTTGACGGCCTGGTATAGATTTATATCCAGTGGATATCCTGAATTGCTGGTGATGACGATGTCGTACGGCTTCTCCACGGCGACCATTGCGTTTTTCCTTACATAGTCACAACCTCGCTCGTGTGCTTTGTGAAAGTCACCCGCAAAGACCGCTGTAATCTTCTTGTCCTTATTGAGCGCCAGGTTTAATAAAAAACTCGGCGGGACCAGTGATGCGGCCTGTTGTATCTCCTCCCATATCGGGTTGCCGTAAGTTACCCCCCAGGTTGCCTTCGGATGGTCTATGTTGCTGACGCTGTGGTTTGCAAGTATGGTCTCCAATAAAGCCAGCCCGGGCATAACGGCTTTGCCGCCGCCGGAAAAACCGGCGAAGAAATGCGGCTCTATGAAACCGGTCAGAATTCGAATGTCGCAATCCAGATACGCCTTATGAAGCCAGATATCATTTCCGCTGGCGGTAGTCCCAGCGAGTTCGTGTGAAGGGCGATCCCCGGCATCGTTCTGGATTATCCGATATCTGCTAAAGACGTCCTCTCCCAGCATCTCGGTAAGCTCAGCATCCGTATTGAATCTATGAGTACCGGTGGCATTGAACAGCAGTATCTGCTCGTCGGGTATACCGCCAAGTTCCCACAGCAGAATCGGCAAAATGATTTTGTAAGGCATCGGGCGAGTAATGTCATTGATGACGATGCCGACAGTGTCCGATTGTTTGACCATTTCTCGCAGGGGCTTTGAGTCTATGGGGCTGAGCAACGCATCTTCTATCGCCGCAGCCTGGTCCGGCAGACCTTCGGTGTACCTGGGCTCCAGGACATCGAAATTCAGATAGTCCGGCAGGTTGATTTCCAGACCTTCCTCGCCATAGGCTAACCTTATTTTCACAAACGCAGACTCCTATTTCACGTTCTTAATCAGGGAAAGGTTTCCATCTCGTGCCGCCTCCAGTATCGGCCCCATATAGTCGTCTATCATATCGCTTCCGAGCGGCACGGGCATATTCTGAAGTTTCATTTTAAGCTGCGGATTCTTCGCGGCGGCCAGCGCTCTGTCGATATGCTGCTGACCGAATCGCTCAACATCACTCAGACGGGTGGGAAAACCGATACGACGAGCCAATTCAAACATGGCTTCGGCCACAGCGATTCCAAGGTCTCTGCCCTTCAGCGCTTCAACATCCGCTCCCGTCAGAGTTGCCTGCTGGAAGATTTTGCCGATAAAGTGCAATGGTTGCTCAATGGCCGGGGCGAAAAAGACTGTATAGTACGGATTCATAATAGCGCATGCCCGACCATGGGGCAGTATATCCACTAAGGAAAAACTGGTCAGGTGTCCTCCGTTGGTTCCGCCTATCATAATGGAATATCCGCCCAGGTCTGTGGCCAGGCAGAGTGCTTCCCTCGCCTTTTTGTCCTTCGGATCGGAGATTGCACGCGGCAGATAATTGACCGCCAGCCTGATGCAGACTCCCGCGATTTCTTCGAGCTTGTCGTAGTGAGGCTTGCCGATGGCCCCGTATAGAACCTCCAGCGAGTGCGAGATGCCGTCGAGCGCCCCGTCGGCGGTCAATTCCGGCGGCGTACTGTACGTCACTTTGTAATCGAAGACCGGATAAGCGGGAACAATCGCATCGTCCACGATCAGCTTCTTCTGGCCTGTCGAAATGTCTGTAATATTCGAGTACTTGGTCAGGTGGGCGGCCGAACCGGCAACTGTCTGAATGGCTACGTGCGGGGTCAGGGACTTGCCGCTTTCCTGTAACGCTCTGGTGACATGGCCGGTTCCAAAATATGCGTCAATATCACCGTTGAGAGCGCGAAGGACCTCGGCGGCTTTAGCGGCGTCGATTGTGCTGCCGCCTCCGAAGCTGACTATTACATCGGCATCGGTTTCTCCCAGGTTCTCTGCGATCCGAAACAGGTCTTCTCGCGGACTGTTGGGTCTGGCGCCTCTGATTTCTGCTACAAGATCGACTCCTGATTCGGTCAGCGAATTGCGTATAATCTCCACATAATCATCGCTGCCGGCAAATGTGCCGCGAATCAGCGCTGCTTTCTTTCCCGCTGCGGCAATTCTTTGACCCACTTGCGGGAGGACGTCCGGGCCGAACAAATACGAATCCCCTTTGAACTCATGCAGCAATTCCCGTGCTCTTTTAATGTCTGTCATGCTTTTGTTCTCCTTTATCTGCATCACAAGCCGTATCATACGAAAAACAGCCCGGTTTCTCAAATTTTCTCTTTGCTCGGACGAAAACATTATTCATTTGAGTTTTATCAGCAACACACATAAAATATACTCCGACACAAGAAGCGCAACCTGAATATTCAGGTTGTGCCAATATTTCAGGTGGCAATGAATTAGCCGAACAAGTGAGGATTAAATTATGGATTTGAACGGGAAGATAGTGTTAGTCGCCGGTGGAGCGGGTGGTATCGGATTAGGTATCGCTAAGGCCCTGGCGGCCGAAGGTTGCAGGGTCGCACTGGCGGATACCAACAAAGAAGCTCTGGCAGATGCCGTCAAAACCGCAGGAGGTGAATTTCCATGTGTCAGCCGTGCTTGTGACATAACCGACCGTGAACAAGTTTCGAAATTGTTCGAATGGCTCGACAGTGAACTCGGACCTGTCGATATCCTCGTCAACAGCGCAGGAATCAATGTCGGGGATCGGATGATGTCCAATATCAGTCCGGATGATTTCGACAGGGTAATGAAGATTAACACGACAGGGACGTTCAATTGTATTTATGCCGCTCTTCCCGCGATGCGTAGGAAAGGTTCGGGCCTGATAGTTAATATCGTGTCTCTGGCGGGTAAACGCGCGATGCTTTTGGCGGGTATGCCGTATTGCGTATCAAAGTTTGCCACGGGCGCACTCGGCACCTTTGTGAACCTGGAAGAATCTGCAAACGGAGTAAAAGTCACCAACATCTATCCCGGAGAGACGAACACACCCATCATCGACAAGCGTCCCACACCGCCGCCCCCGGAAAAACGCGCGAAGATGCTCCAGCCCGAGGACATAGCCGCCTGTGTGGTGACAATTGCCAAGCTACCACCCCGTGCAGTCGTTCCGGAGCTGATAATAACGCCTCCACATATGATGGTTGGCTGAGATCTTTTAATAAGCGGATTAAAAACGGTCTGAATCGAGATTAATACTCCCAAAAAAATATTTTTTACGGTCTGCCGGATATGATATGCTTTACATGAATCTCAATGTCCCATGAAGGCTATCTGAATAATAGTTGACATTGCAGAAAAATTATATTTGACTTCTGTAGCTGGTTTGTGAATAGAATTTCATACGGAAAAACGAAACGATCCGTTGATAACTAAGGGGAAACCTATGAACAGACTCACTCGCAGAGACTTTATCGGGAACTTAACGGCGGCTGCCGCTTGTATAAGTATCGGCTCAACATCACGTGCCGGAGCCGCACTAAAAACACTGGGAGCAAACGATGACATTCGCCTTGCCATAGTGGGTCTTCGCAAAAAGGGCAAGGAGCACATCGACCTGTTCGGCAAAGTACGGGGCGTTCGCATAGTCGCGCTCTGCGATGTTGACACTGAGTTTCTGGACTTCGAGGCCAAAAATTTCAGGGACCGTAATCAGAAAGTCACCACATACACGGACTACCGCAAGTTGCTTGATGACAAAGAAATCGATGCCGTTGTCATCGTCACCCCCGACCACTGGCATGCGTTAATGATGGTTTGGGCCTGTCAGGCAGGCAAAGACGTATATGTGGAGAAGCCCGCCTCGCATAACATCTGGGAAGGCCGTAAGATGGTCGAAGCGGCCGATAAGTACAAAAGGATTGTGCAGGTCGGTTCACAGGACCGCTCCGATGTAGGGTTGCAGGCAGCGGTGGAATATATCAATCAAGGCAGCCTTGGCTCAATAAGACTTGTCCGGGCAATCAGCTATTTTCTCCGTGAGAGTATCGGCAAAGTCAATGGGCCTCAGCCCATCCCCGCATCGGTAGACTATAACCTCTTCCAGGGACCGGCACCACTCGTGCCATTAATGCGGAAAAACCTGCACTACGACTGGCACTGGTTTTGGGATACCGGCACGGGAGAGGTCGGCAATCTCGGCGCTCACAATATAGACGAAAGCCGATGGGCGATCGGTCAGCAGGAAATTGCGCCCGGAGCAATCAGTATTGGCGGGCGGTTCTGCCTGGACGATGACGGACAAACCGCCAATACGCAGATTACTTTCTTTGACTATAAGCCGGTCCCGATGATTTATGAAGTTCGCGGCCTGCGACGGAAAAAAGGCCTTCGCGCCAGTGACCACTATAGAGGCACAAACTTTGGAATGGTGCTCCAATGCGAGGGAGGATATTTTCGTGGCGGCAGAGGCGGCGGCTGGGCCTATGACAATAACCACAAAAGAATCAAGCAGTTCCCCGGTGACGGAGGCGGCGAACATCAGAGCAACTTTATCAAAGCGATGCGCAGCCGAAAAGTCAGTGACCTCAGAGCCAATATGCTCGAAGGTCACATCTCTGCCGCACTGTGCCATATGGCAAATATATCCTATCGGCTCGGACGCAACGAACCTGTCGAGAAGATCAAAGAAATAATCGCAGGAAACAATATCCTGGCGGAATCTTTTGAGAGTTGTCTTGATCATCTAAAAGCGAATAAGGTGGACCTGGCTTCAGAGCCCCTGACCATAGGACCTTATCTGACTTTCGATCGAACAAGTGAGAAATTTGTCGGCGAATTTAGTGACATGGCAAATATGTATATACGCCGGAACTACCGCGAGCCGTTTGTTGTACCTGAACATGTATGATGTATTTTGACCTTGGACTGAATACCGGCATTTAGAGGAGAATTTTTACCGATGTTGAAGACTATGAATCGCAGAGAAGTACTATACTCAATTACCGGTGGTTTGGCGGCAGCCACATTAGGGTGTACGGGCAGAATATACAGCACGGAGAAAATAAAAAAGTCCCGGCTTGGAATTGCAGATTTTTCCTTCAACATTCGGCTCAGGGCAGAACGCACCGGTCAAATGAAGGGCAATCTTGGTGACCCGCTGAACTTCCTCGATCATTGTCATAATATCGGTGCCGGCGGAATCCAGATGAATTTAGGCGTTCGAGATCAAGCCTACGCCCGTAAAATTCGGCAAAAAGCTGAAGAATACGATATGTTTATTGAAGGTTCAGTTTTTCTGCCCCGTGATAAGTCCGGCGTCGAAAGATTCGATGCAGCGGTTCGGACGGCCGGGCAGGCCGGAGCCGGAGTAGTCCGCACAGCTATAGGCGGCCGGCGGTACGAGCAGTTCGACAGGGCCGAACAGTTCAGAGCTTTCGCTGAGCGTACCGGCAAGTCACTGCAGTTGGCCGAGCCGGTTGTGGCAGAGCACCGTATACGACTGGCAATTGAAAATCACAAAGACTGGCGTATCGACCAAATGCTTGATATGCTCAGAAGCATCAGCAGCGAATACCTCGGCGTGTGCGTCGACACAGGCAACAGCTTCGCTCTTCTGGAAGACTCGATGGCGGTCGTCGAAGCGTACGCACCTTACGCATTCTCAGTACATCTCAAAGATATGGCACTGGCTGAATACGAAGACGGCTTTCTGCTTGCCGATGTCCCGCTGGGGCGGGGTGTGCTCGATCTGCCGAAGATGATTAAAATATTTCTAAAGGCGAATCCCAGGATCAATTTCAGTCTGGAAATGGCAACACGAGATCCGCTTCAAGTTCCCTGCCTGACAGAGAAGTACTGGGCGACGTTTGAGGACGTGCCGGGTTCCGACCTGGCTCGTACTTTAAGATATGTACGCGCTAATGCTTCGCCGAAGCAGATTCTGCCGAAGGTCAATCATCTGCCCATGGATAAGCTGGTCAGGATTGAAGAAGCTAATATTAAGCAATGCCTTGCTTACGCTAAGGAACACCTGGATTTGTGAGTGACAATATGGAGATAATGTTTGGAGGTATTTTTTTATGAATCCGATCGCTATTTTGGTTATTGGCGTCGTCTTGCTCATTGCGATGATTCTTGTATTGCGGCTAAATGCCTTCGTCGCGCTGATTACTTCAGCGATAGTCGTGAGTCTGCTCTCGCCTGGCGAGTTCGCTGATAAGGTAACCCGCGTGGGGCAGGCATTCGGCTCGGTCGCCGGGAGTATCGGGATTGTAATCGCCCTGGCGGCAATCATCGGCAAGTGCATGATGGACAGCGGAGCCGCCGACCGGATTGTGAGGTCTTTTCTTAAAGTACTTGGCGAAAAAAGAGCACCTACGGCACTCATGCTGAGCGGATTCGTACTCTCGATTCCGGTTTTCTTTGACACTGTTTTCTACCTGCTGGTCCCACTGGCCCGCTCGTTGTGGAGTCGGACACACAAAAACTATGTGCTGTACGTTACAGCTATCGTCGCCGGCGCGGGAATTGCGCACACGCTTATTCCGCCGACGCCAGGCCCGTTGTTTATGGCAAGCGAGCTCAAAGTCGATGTCGGCCTGATGATGATCATCGGTCTGCTAATCGGCCTTCCCACTTCTTTCGTCGGAGTGCTGGTATGCAAGATTATTAATCGGCGAATGGATATCCCGATGCGGCCATACGCCGGCCAAGCCGAGCCGGACCCACTCGATGAAAATCAACTCCCTCCATTCTGGATTTCTTTCGCTCCTATCGCACTGCCGGTGATTCTGATTTCCCTGAATACCGTGACCAAGGCTTTGGGCGTTGGTAAACCAATGAGCCAAATCGCCGCCGTATTGGGAAGCCGGGATATGGCGCTGCTGCTCGCTGCGGCTGTTGCCATGTTTATATTGGTTCACTATCGCAAAATATCACTCAAAGATTTGGCCACAAGAGCCGAAACTGCCCTTATGAGCGGCGGAATCATAATCCTTATCACAGCCGGGGGCGGAGCATTCGGCGCCATGTTGCGAGAGGCCGGCATTAAGGATTTGCTCAAGGAGATGATCGGCGGTCAAGGTCAAACTGAAGCTCAAACTGTAGGATTAGTGTTGTTGCTGATAGCATTTGCCGTTGCCGTAGTTATGAAATTCGCACAGGGCTCCGGAACAGTTTCGATGATTACAACCGTCTCCATATTCGCAGCCATGGGTATATCGCACGAAATGCTCGGCTGCAATCTTGTATACCTCGCGATGGCGATAGGTAGCGGTTCGCTGGTTGGCGACTGGATGAACAACAGCGGCTTCTGGATATTCTCGCGGATGGGCGGTTTTACAGAAGTAGAAACACTCAAATCGTGGACTATTGTCACGGCCGCGCTCGGACTGATAGGGCTCGGATTCACAATGCTCTTCGCGTATCTGCTGCCTATGGTACCCGCGGTGTAGGGGCAACCCCATGTGGTTGCCCTGGGCAGGCGCACATGTCTGCCCTTGCAGGTTATTGTTGTCTTACCTCGACGTGGGCCAGTTTCTCGTAGAACTGGATAATTCCGCCATGATCGTCTGCGCCCTTGCCGTCAACTTTCAATGCCTGCATAACCTCCATCACAACGCTGGATAGGGGAACAGGAACTCCCAGCTCATGGGCTGTGTCCAACGCGTTGGCCAGGTCCTTGATGTGCAGCTCGATACGAAATCCCGGCTTGAAGTTGCCCTTCAAGGCAAGCGGCATCTTCGCGTCCAACACTGTACTTCCCGCTAATCCTCCTCGAATTGCCTTGAAGACATTTTCCGGATCCACGCCCGCCTTCGTGGCCAATACCATCGCCTCGGACATCGCGGCGATATTCAACGCTACAATGATTTGATTGGCCAGCTTGGTGGTATTGCCGCTGCCGATTTCACCGACCCGCGTGACAGAAGCCCCCATGACACTAAGAATGTTCTTGACCTCTTCGAACGTCTCGGCCGGACCGCCTACCATGATGGCGAGCGTCCCCTCGACGGCCTTGGGCTCGCCACCGCTTACCGGGGCGTCGAGCATAGCAACTTTCTTTTCCTTTACTCTTTCTGAAATCTCCTTGCTTGCCAATGGTGCAATGGAGCTCATGTCGATAAGAATAGTACCGGGCCGGGCGCCATCCAAAACACCGTTCTTACCCAGCACGGCTTCCTTGACCTCCGGCGAGTTGGGCAGCATCGTTATTATAATCTCGCTATTTTCAGCGACATCTTTATTCGATAAACCCGCCTTTGCTCCGGCATCGATCAATTCTTCGACCTTCTCAGGTACGATGTCGTAAACTGTGAGTGAGTAGCCTTTTTTGAGCAGATTCTTAGCCATGGGGCAGCCCATAATTCCCAATCCAATAAAGCCTATATTCTTCATCGTTAAACCTTTCCGTATATTATTGTCTGTGATTCTGACTCCAAAGCCGACCTTCATATCTTGTTATCAGCCGGCAGCAAACCATTATTCGACCTTGAAATTCTCTAATAATTTCCAGCCGCCTTCGTAGAATTGCGCGAGTGTTTTTTGCGTCACCCCGTATGTAATGAAGTCCTCCGGCTTCATACCCCCAGGTTCATAAGCCCGGACAAACTCAGGTAATGCCGAGAGCCGCTCAATTACATCGCCTGGTATCGGCCGGTCGATCCGTTCCTCACGAGCTAAGTCGCCCGATAGCAACATCTCCTGGTATGGCACGGCAATGGACATGATGACTTCGGCTCCCGTTAACTCGGTCATGTGGTAAGTCCCCCTCAGGGCGGCGACAATCAGCGTTGCTTCGTATTTACGCTGTTTATAAATCGAATATGCACGTTTGGAAACAGCCAATCCCGCCTGGCGAATATCGGATTCGCTGATGTTTGCTTTGCTGTCGTGCGCGACATCTCTAAGATAGTCGTCCAGCCGTCCGATCATAATAACGGCAAAGCACTTGCCCGGCTCGATCCCATTTTGTTCCGCCCTGCGCAAGCCCATGCGATGTCTTTCGGCAACGGCAATTACCTGCGGCACAGTATAGCTTATCGTCAGCGTAGTCGTGATTCCCTCGGCCGTGCAGTCCTCAAGCACATCCAGTCCCGCCGCAGTGGCCGGCAGCTTGACCGCAATGTTGGGTGCCCATGCGTGAAAACGCCTTGCCATCGAAAGCATGCATTCCCTATCTGCCGCTCGGGTGGGATTTACCTGGGCACAAACATAGCCCATCCGGCGGTCACTTTTTTCGTATTGCGGCTCGAACTGATGGGCGGCGTGAGTTATTGCTATACTCATGAGCCTTTCCGCTTTTCTCTCGGATTCCAGGCCCTCTGACAGCACGTTGTCTATCTCTCCGGACCAGGCGTCTTTGTTCATGGACAGAGCAAGATGCGAGAGATATGGATTAGTTGTAGCGCCAATGGCGCCTCTCCGGATACCGCGTTCGACTTCGCCCGGTTCCGCCGAATCATGCCACCATACCGTCCTGGTATTTTCAATTGCCCATTGCAAATAACCGGTCTGCTTCATTACTCACTCCCAAAAATTTTATATAGAGGATATAATGTTAAGTCATGCCGGGCAAGCAATTTTTAATATCTGCGGAGAGACGGGTGTGGCCGGATTTTCCGGCAGGGATATGCTGCATGTTTTCGGCTCTCACAATAGCTTTCCCAGGTATTTGACTGTTGCAGAATAAATAACGTTATCTTTTTATCGATTTTTGACATTAGCTGATAAGTATGGTAATATTTTAAAAGGCTTGCGGTTTTTGTGGTTTTAAGAAATAGAGGGAATAAATACCTAATGGCTGATGTACCTTCCAGAGTTGCTGAACTTGTCGAAACCTTTGACCGGCATATCGAAGCATATCGTTCACTGCAGTATAACGAGACCCAGGTTCGCAGGGAATTCATAGACCCGTTTTTCGAAGAATTAGGCTGGGACGTCTCGAATAAAGCCGGCTACGCCCAGGCTTATAAGGACGTCATTCACGAAGATGCGATAAAAATCGGCGGCGCAACCAAAGCCCCGGA
>CAYTNN010000108.1:5021-14781 GCA_964439135.1 uncultured Pirellulales bacterium | reverse complement strand
ATTAATAAGGTCGTCAAAATGGGACTTCTTATATGAATCATTTTGCGTTACTACTAAGAAGCTCACAGAGATTAAGAATCCCGGCATAAAGTACGTATTTCTCGAAGAAAAAACAGACGTGGGCGGCTACAACTGGGGGTCGTGGAATCTGGAAAAGCAGGGGGATCGATGGTGGGACCCGGTTGTAGTGCGGCACGGGCAGCTCAGCGTGCTGGGCTTCTCCGACGGCCATGCGATTAAGCACAAGTGGAAGCAGAAGAGCACCCTGGAAATGACGTTCGTGCCCTATCCCGACTGCATACGCTGGCCCGTGCCCGACGGCACCGACGATTTGGAATTCATGCGCCGCGGATACAATCCCACCCACTGAAAGAGCTGTTGAAATCTAAGAGAAATTAGGGACAGTAACGCAGTTGACGGTAACATTATCAAAAGAATGGTATGCCAGGGTGGGATTATGCCCGAAAGTCAAGTTATCTATTCAAAGTCAAACTCCAAACGCACTGCAAATACCTTAGATCTTGATAGTGATCATGAAATGAGTAAAAAGAGTAAAAACTAAATTGAAAGATCCTTTGAGAAACTCATTATTATTCATATAATTCGTAGCTGAGATAGATTTTGTCGCATAATATTTTTTATACTAATCAATCATTACGAAAACAAGATCAGGAAAAGGAAAAACAATTGTCTGAAAGAGAAATGAGAGAAATCGCCTCCTACAGTGTAAAGCGGCTGGAATACCAGGTACGATACTATGTGGACCTTCCCGGCGTACTGGATCCGGACCTTGATGTCGAAATCGTCGAGAAACAGATCGTTGTCCGAGCCCAAAGAACTCTTCCGGAATCCAGAATGCTTTTATGCATAATTCCACTGTCCGCGCCTGTTTCAGAGGAAAAACTCCGGTTCTGTTTTGAATGTGGGGTTCTTGAGATCATTTTAACAGAATCCGGGGGACGGAAATGACAGATTACTATGAAATTCTTGGTGTTCCCCGAACAGCGTCTGAGGCGGAAATTAAAAATGCCTACCGCCGCCTGGCGCTGAAATATCACCCTGATAAGAACAAGGGATCAAAAGAGGCGGAACACAGATTCAAGGATATTGCCAACGCTTATTCGGTTCTCTCGGATGAGAAAAGGCGGCGAGCCTATGACCAGGGAGGCCGGGAAAAAGTCGAAGAAACAGGATTTAAAGAATGGAAAAGCACGGATGATATTTTACGTAATTATTCAGATCTCTTTTCCGGCTTCGGCTCAAGAGTCAATACGGATTTCTGGGAAGAAACAGTCGTGCAGGATGCAGAGGCGTCCGTTTCCATCGAATTCAGGATGGCCGCACTCGGAGGGCAGATATCTCTGGCTCTGAGCGGACCTCAAACTTGTGCTTCATGTAAGGGAACCGGATCTATAGACGGCAGGAAGAGCCCTTGCTCTCGTTGCTCCGGCTCGGGGCGGCTGTCAAAAGCCAGTTCGGATTCCAGCCAGTTTTTCACTGTTACTCAACTTTGCCCGTCATGTGGAGGTTCCGGTATTGACCGAAAAAATCATTGTCTCGATTGTCATGGAATGGGGCTAATCGACAAAAAAAAGAAAATCGATATCCGGATACCAGAAGGTGTTCGAGACGGACAGGTTCTCCGGCTGCGTGGATTGGGCCACCCTGGTCGCGGTAAACATGCCAATGGCGATCTCTATCTGACAATACACGTTAAGCCTGACAGTGAATTCCGAAGAGAGGACAACGATATCATTTCAGACCTCGATATTCCCTTCTGGGTAGCTGCTCTGGGAGGGAAGATTGATGCCAAAACCCTCCATGGCCCGGTATCCGTATCCATACCGGCGGGGACATCGACTAACAATTTGGTCCGACTCAAAGGAAAGGGAATCAAGGGGGGCAATCATTTGTTCCGTATCGCCGTCACTGTTCCGAAAAAACTCACTCCCAGACAGAAAGAAATACTTAGAGAATTCCTCTAAGCTGCAAATCATAAAGGTTAACACTTGGGGATAAACTATGAATCCCACAAATGTATACGTCGTTGTGGATTAGCTGACCTGTCAGCGACGACCTTCAATACATGCGCCGAGGATATAATCCCGCACACTGAAAGAGCGGTTGCAATCTCATGTAGTGTTTTGTATCATACACCATGAAAGTGCAGCAGCATAATTACGATATCAGACAGAATATGAAAGTTGTTTTTCATGGCTTCAGACGTTTTGCCATACACGTGTCTTAAGAAAGTAAATTCCTATCAATTTCATCATCAATCCAGGAGGTAAACATGACTCAATCTGCAAAGAAGTCTAATATCAGCCGTCGCCAATTCTTAAAGCAGGGCGGTTCACTCGCTGCGGGCGCGGCCGTGTTCGGCAGTCTGTCACCATCGGCCTTTGCCGGTGAAGACAACACGATTCGCCTGGCTCTGATCGGCTGCGGCGGACGCGGCAACGGCGCCGTCGGTGATGCATTATCTGTTGTTGGCAAGGGGCCGGTAAAGCTGTATGCGATGGCCGATACTATAAAAGCCAAGATGGATTCGTCACACAAGGCTCTGCAGGAAAAATTCCCGGACCAGGTTGATGTCACCGACGATCGCAAGTTCGTCGGTTTTAAGGCATACCGCCGGGCCATCGACATCCTAAGGCCCGGCGATGTCGCCATGTGCACAACGCGGGCCTATATCCGCCCGCTGCACGTTGAATACGCTATCAGCAAGGGCATTAATGTCTTTATGGAAAAACCGTTTGCGTCCGATCCGGGTGGTCTGCGACGGATTCTTCGGTCTGATGCGGTGGCCAAGAGCAAAAACCTAAAGGTCGCCGCAGGGCTGCAGTGCCGTCACTCACCGGCCCGTCAGGCGCTGATTGAGAAAATCCGCAACGGCGAGATGGGCGAGATACCGCTTATCCGCGCCAACCGCCTCGGGGGCAGCGGATGGCTCGGGAGTCAGGGCGACAATTCCAACAAACTGATGAATCAGTTGCAGTTCGGTAGAATCCATCTCTTCTGGGTTGGCTCCGGCCACATGGTAGACAATCTGATTCACCAGATCGACGAGTGCTGCTGGATCAAGGATGCCTGGCCGGTTTCCGCGGTAGGTATGGGCGGGCGCGAGCCCCACAGCACGGACCACGGACAGAACATCGACGTGTACGCCATGGAGTACACGTACCCCGACGGTACCAAGGCGTTCTGTGGTTTTCGCCGGGCCAACAAAACGCGCTCGGAATTCGCGACCTTCATCCACGGCACTAAATGTGCGGCACAATTCTCCGGCAGGACGCACGCCGCGACCGTCCACATGTTCAAAGACCAGCGGATCGAGAAGAGCAACATCTCATGGACGCCGACAAAGGATGCCTATAGTCCATGGCAATATGAGTGGAACGAACTGATTGAGAGTATCCGCAAGGATCGGCCGCATAATGAAATTAAGCGCGCGATTTACTCGGACTTAACGTCGCTGATGGGCCGAGCCGCCTGCCATACCGGTCAGATGGTGACCTGGGACCAGATTATGCAGTCAAACTTCCAGTTCTGCGACTATCTCGACGAGCTGAATTATGACAGTCCGGCTCCCGTCATTGCCGACAAAAACGGCCAGTTCCCCTTCCCGATCCCCGGGCAGTGGAAGGAGGTCTGAAAACGGAGCATTTATAGAGAAATAAGTACAAATAGCCAAAGATGATTTGTTTTCTGTCTTTATTTGTGCTATGATAATAAAAGAGACGGTTTTTTGAATACAGGCTATTGCTGTCAGTGTGGATTTGAGGTGGAGGCACATGAAAAAGACATATTTCTTTGTATTATCAGCAGCCGTTATAGCGACTCTTTGCCGGACCGCATGCCCGGCGGATAATCCGCAGCCGGTCCATGCCGGAACGCGAATCCTTCAGAGCGGCAACATGGTTGTGGAAGTGGGCGATCCCGATTCGCCCGACTGCCGCTGGAACCAGGGGCTGCGTTTTTCGCCCGTCGCCAATGTCTTACGAGTGCAGCTCAACAATCGCGATTTCTGTTATTCGCCGACGTCCGGGGGCGATCTTAGTTATCTTGGCGGGATGCCAATGGAGTTTGATATTGGGCAGGAATCGTTTCAGCCGGATCCGCCCGGATATAACGAGGGCACCAACGGCTCTGCTTTCCTTAAGGTCGGCGTAGGAATACTCAGCCGAAATTCCTCGGCGTACAATTTCAGCACCAACTACCCGGTGATCGAGCTGGCTCAGACCACAACCACATGGCAGCCGGATCGCGCCCGTTTTGTCCAGACTTTATCCGGCACGGCCAACGGCTACTGCTGCCGGCTTGAGGAAGATCTTATCGTCAAGAATGATCGTATCATCATGCACTATGTCCTGACGAATACCGGCACAAAAACATTCACTACCGAGCAGTACCTTCACAATTTCCTGACCTTCAGTCAGAGAAATGTGGGGCCTAATTACAGGGTTTATTTTCCGTACCAGATGACGGCGTCACCCGAGGTGACACAATGGAGGCCGCCGGAGCTAAAGCCGGTGGGCAGGGGACATCAATGGGTGGATGATAATCCGCCGATGGTGAGCCTGGCCAATATGATTCTCTATACGAAGACCATCTCCAGTGTCCCCAAGATCTGGATTTACAAGCCGGATGATTATCTCGGCCCCGATGCGATTGCGGTAGAACAGAGCGAAGCATGCCAGCGGGTCATTATCGATTCTACGCTCAGGTCGGCTTATGTCGGCATTTGGACCACCTCTTACCAGGTGTCACCCGAGCAGTTCGTAATAGTCACCCTGGCACCCGGAGAGGTAGCTGATTATACGCGTACTTACAGATTCTCGGCCGATGGTTCGATGCCGCAAGACTGTACGGGCGATCAAATCGTCAATGGTAACGATTTGTCAGCGATGTCTTCGGCATGGCTTAGCTCGCCGGGCGGGGCGAACTGGAATCCCTCCTGTGATGTGTCAGCCGACGATATGATAAATAATAAGGATCTGGCCATGCTGGGCCGGGTATGGGGTCAGGATGCCGCCAATCCGGCGCCGGCGGCGCACTGGCCGATGGACGAGACTGCCGGAATGGTGGCTGCCGATAGCGCGGGCTCTTTCGCTGGTTCTCTGATAGGCTTCTCCGCGGACGATTCTCATTGGGTGGCCGGTTATTCGGGCGGCGGCTTAAATTTCGACGGAACGGATGATTATATCGAAGTGGAAGGTTATCCCGGCATTTGCGGCAGGAATCCCCGCACAATCTCCGCCTGGATCAAAACACCGCCGGACCCGACCGGCAAGCTTTCTATCGTTGCCTGGGGGCAGAACCAGCCGGGGGCATACTGGCTGCTGGAGGTCGATGAGGACCAAAGGCTCAGGCTGTCCTGCGGGTCGGGATTCATCTCTGCGAACGAGCAGCAGGTAGGAGACGGCAATTGGCATCACATCGCAGTCGTGCTCGATCCGGTTGATCCGGCACGTCCCCTCATGAGCGACGTTTTGCTATACGTGGACGGCAGACGCAGAACAATTTACAAGATAGAAGAGGCCCAGATAAATACCGGCTGCACTGAAAATGTCCGCATCGGTGCCGCACACGGCCCCGACAGTAATTATTTTTCAGGCACCATAGACGAAGTGGCGATATTCGACGTGGCTATAGGTATAACCGCCATCCACCAGATTTATCTCCAATAACGATTGGTTCTACAGGGCAGGCCGATGAGAACAATTGGAACACGGACAGTTCTATATTTGACAATTTTTCTTCTAAGTCTCATATCGGTCGGTTGCACAAGCGTAAAATACGAACCGGTCAAGATACTGCCTGCGCCTCGGCACGGCGGCGTTTACGTCGTGGCGCACCGCGGCGCTCATATTGGAATCCCCGAGAACACGCTCGCAGCGTATGAAGCGGCCATCAAGATGGGAGTCGATTTTGTCGAGGTTGATCTGCGGACAACACAGGACGGTCGTATCGTCAGCATCCACAACAAAGATATCGATTCCTATGTAACAAATGGCCGGCACGGATTAGTCTCGGAGATGACCCTTGAGCAGTTGAAGCAACTGGACATAGGAAGCAGGATTGGTCCTGAATGGAGCGGCGAGAGAATTCCGACATTTGATGAGATTCTCGAACTCTGCAAAGGCAGGGTGGGCATCTACCTGGACTTGAAAGATGCTTCGGTTGGTCAGGTGGTTTCTATCGTGAACAAATGGGATATGGCCCTGCAGATCTTGTGGTATGCCGATTTCGACGAGTTGGAGTGTGTCGCGGAATTGTGCCCCGAGTGCATTCTGATGCCCGATCCGGGGCCCGAAGAGAACCTGCCGAAGGTCATTGAGCGTTTTGAACCCTCGGTGATTGCCGCTGTGTGGCATTACTATTCGCAGAGCTTTGCGGCAAAATGCCACCAAGCGGGCGCAATGGTTATCGTAGATGAAAGCGGCCCGGCGTGTTGGCAGGATGCTCTGACGTGGAACACCGACGGCATTCAGAGCGACCGGCCTGCACAACTGATTGCTCTGCTGGAGCGTCGAAAACAGTAGCTCAAAGCCAACAATTCCTGTGTTATATATTTTCCAGCCTAAACAATGCTCGGAAGAAACTCAACGGGCGTTTATATCATGTCGTAATCGTAAGGTTTCCGCATCGGGCGGGAAATCCAACTGCTCGCTTCGGCGTCACCGATAAACTGCTCTTTGGCCGGGTCCCAGTTTAGCTTTCGGCCGAGACGAATAGAGATCACACCCAGGTGACACAGACTCGCGGAGCGGTGGCCGGTCTCGGCCGAGCAGATCGGATCTTTACGCGATTTAACGCAGTCGATGAAATTGCCCATGTGGTTGTTGCTGAGATAAACGCGTTTGGCATCCTCGGGAAGTTTCTGCGTGAGAAGCTGCCGGTCGTTTGCCTCGATGATGCCTCGCGTGACCCATATCCAGCCGTCCGTGCCGTAGAACTTGATGCCGTGCTGCTGGCGGTTGGGGTCTTTGACGCCGCCGTGCCACTCACTGGCCGTGGTGCTCTTGCAGGAGTGGACCACGCCGTTCGCGTAGGTATATGTCACTTCGTACTCGCTGGCCGCGGTGAAGCCGCCGGGGATCATGTCAATCAGTTGCTTACCCTCGATACTGACGGGACCGGAGCCGTCCATCTCCAGCGCCCAGAGTACGATGTCGTTGTGGTGCGCGCCCCAGTCGGTCATCGTGCCGCCGGAATATTCCCACCAGTAGCGGAAGCTGAAGTGCGTCTTCTCTTTGACGTATTCGACTTTTGGCGTCTGTCCGAGCCAGAAATCGAAATCGAATCCTTCCGGGACCGGCGAGGTTTTGAATGGGCCCTGTCGCAGGCCGGCGGGGAGCCAGACATCGACTTTTTGTATCTTCCCAATTCGCCCGTTGCGGACCAGGTCGCAGGCTAATCGGAAATGGGCGCTACTTCGCTGCTGTGTGCCGGTCTGGAGAACGCGTTTGGTTTGCCGCTGGACTTCGACGAGCCGCTTGCCTTCGGCGATGGTCAGGGTGAGCGGCTTCTCGCAGTAAATGTCCTTGCCTGCTTTCATCGTGGCCATGGCAACCAGCGTGTGCCAGTGGTCAACCGTGCCGCAGATGACGGCGTCAACATCCTTTCGCTCCAGCAGCTTGCGAAAGTCGGCATAGCCTTCGGCGCCGGGGAAAGCTTTTTGAGCCGCCGCTAAGTGGCCGGCGTCAACGTCACAGACGGCAACGATGTTCCCGTATCTCCGGGCATTTTTTGCGTCGCCCGTTCCCTGCCCGCCGCAACCAATCAGTGCAAGGTTGACTTTCTCGCTGGGCGGCAAAGATTCTGCTCCTGGCCTTCTCTGTTGGGCGTTGCATTCTTCGATTAACCATGAGGGAAGCGTAGAAGCGGCGGTCACCGCGCCTGCGGTCTTGAGGAAGCTTCGGCGTGAACTGATAGGGCTGTTTGTATTCATGATCATCTCCAGAAAAATATGTTATGTAGTATCATTCCCTGCAAAACTCAGCCGGACAAAATAAAACCGGCAGGTGTTAACCTTAAAATATAGCACGAATAGTTTATTTGGCAAGTGTCTTGTTACACACGAGATTTTTTCAGCAGGCCTGTGGCGCTTGCCGCCTCTGCGATGATGAGCCGATATGTCCTGGCCGGCTCAAGCGGCGGCTCAGCGGGCAAACCCAATTCCAATTTCAACGGCGTACAAATCGGGGCGATTACCTACAGTTACCGCGGCATGCCCGGCACTGCCGAGGACCTTCTTAGATATCTCGTTAAGTGCGGGCTTAGCTCTGTCGAGCTGATGGGCGAACTGGCCGAGCAATTCGCCGGGATACCGGCCGGCAGCAGGGGCCCGAGATCCCGCCGGGGATAGATGACGGAAGAACAGCGGAAAGACCGGCAGCAAAGACAGCAAGAAATGCTCAACTGGCGCTTATCGGTTTCGATGGACAAGTACCGTGCCCTTCGCAAGCTGTACAATGATGCAGGAGTTAATATCCATATCGTCAAGTTCGGAAGCATCGGCAATCCGGGAATGACGGACGGAGAGATCGACTACTACTTCAATGTGGCCAGGGCCCTCGGCGCCAAAGGCATCACGCGAGAGCTTTCGGAAGAAGCGGCCAGGAGGCTCGGGCCTATTGCGGACAAGCACAAGATTATGATCGGTTTCCATAACCATACGCAGTTGACGGATTCCTGATAATACTGTTGGTTTTGGTGCCGGGAGTGAGAAGATTCTATGCCGAAATGTAACGCAGGCAAGTCGATTATCTATTCTGGATGAAAAGACGGTTTTATTGAAGATTATAGAATTGGTGGATTAGGCGGGTATCGAGAATCCGGCATCGATATACGCAGGGAAATTCGTATCGTCGGAAAGCTCAGGTCACTTGCCGTTTCTTATCGATCCGGCAGGCTCAATCGCATCCCTACGGTTAGATCGTTTTCGTCTTTTAGGACGTCGGCATTCAGTTTGCTTATCTCTTTGTATCTGCTTGGATTTCCGAGCTGCTCGGCGGCGATATTCCATAAGGTATCGCCTTCTCGAACGACATACTGTACGCCTTTTGCTTTATGGCTATCTGACGAAATGTGCCTTCTGCCAATGGATTTTACTTTTTCAAAGATTGAGCTCGGAAAGATGTTCGCAATATTGATCTTGTTGAGTTCGGAGGCTAACAGTTTGGGTACGACGAGGCTTTGCCCGAGACTAATCTCATCAGAAGATGCTGGAAGTGTGCTATTATTCTGGAAAATGCGAATGCCGCTTGTCCTTCCCCCAACCTCATTGGCGTCGCCGAGACAAGGCAGGCCATCGAGCATATACACAAATACAAATATCGCTCCCAATCCCAACAACAATCTGATTTTTATATATGAGGCCATAGCAAAACTCCATCTTTTTTCTGCGCAGTGCACATCGAATACCATGTAAATGGTTGTGAACTATCAAGATGTTCACGCGAAAACAGAGAACAATCAACCCGATCGAGGGTGCTCAATTTGTTGTGCGTTCTTCAAGTGGTCGTCACAACGATTATATGTATTCCCCCAGAGTGAAATATATGCTGATCACTTTTATCACTCCTATATAAAATATAGTGATAAAAAGGCCGAAAGCCAAAATTTTGGATCTAATAAAATAATTTTCCCGCCGGAAGGGAAAAATTCGCCCTATAGCAGCACTTTTATTTCCGACCTCGATAGTGCCGCGGAATCAAGGATACGACCTGAGAAGGCGCAGGCCTATGACAAAGGT
>CAYTNN010000108.1:0-4921 GCA_964439135.1 uncultured Pirellulales bacterium | reverse complement strand
TAGTGCCGCGGAATCAAGGATACGACCTGAGAAGGCGCAGGCCTATGACAAAGGTATCTATCATGGGTCATAATGGATAAGTAGAATGATGGGATTTCATTTGGATTTTCCTTTTATTAGATTCCTTTCTCATAGTGTATACTATTATCGAAATAAAGCTCAGAGTATTTTTTATTGTACCGCTCCTGCATTTCGGATATCTGATTACTATGTGATTCGAATTCAGGGAAATACAGTAGCGCCATATAAGTTTTTATCGTTGAGTTTGTCTCGTCGAGGGATTAGTCGTGGTATGGGCAACTCGATTGCCCATGATTAATGAGAAGGAGATTTCAGATGAAATATATTTTTCTTATTATGCCGATTGTTTTAGTGCTTGCGGGCTGCGAAAATGGAGCCGGGCAAGTCAAGCCGGTGCCGTATGCTAACTGGGAATCCACCTCGGTTATGAGCAACGGAATCCGCATTCATTACTGGCGCACGGGCGGCCAGGGCAAGCCGGTCATGATAATGGCTCACGGCATTACGGACTACGGCCTGAACTGGGCGTCGCTGGCGGCGAAGTTCCAGGCCGATTACGATGTAATTATGTATGACGCCCGCGGGCATGGATTCTCCGAAAAACCTGATGGCCCATACAGTTTGACGGCACACGTTGAAGACCTTGTGGGGCTGATAAAAACACTTGGAATCAAAAAGCCCATATTGGTTGGTCATTCCATGGGGTGTAGTACGGTCGCCTCAACAGGTGCTGCTTACCCGGATTTACCGGCTGCTATTATAATGGAAGATCCAGTTTTCCCGGATGCGCTTGTATATCTGACAGTGGATATTCTCCAGGATTGGAAAGCAATGGTCGAGGCGGATAGAGCAACGTGTAAGAAAAAGCTTATGAAGATGGCCCGTACCGTGCGGCATCCGGGATTGTCCGACTTCGACTATGACCACTGGGCCGAATCCAAGCTGCTGGTCACACCGAATGTTATCGATATAATTCGCGGTGAAGGTTTTGGTGATCCCATTAAAACTTATCCTAAGATAATCGCCCCAACGCTTATCCTAAAGGCCGATGCGGACAAAGACAGCCGGCATGAACACCTTAAAGTTTCTGGATTGCTTCCGAATGGAAAGCTGATTCATATCGATGGTGCTTCACACCTGGTTCGTAAGGACAAGCCGGCCGAAACCGAGCGACAAATCCGAATATTCCTCGACGGAATAAAATAACTATGGACAGTGGAACCTGCTCCGGCAATAAATTGGAGAGCTGGAAATCTGTCTTTTCGTCTTCAGTCTTCTTTTATTTTATATCCGCGTGGTACTCCTGGAGCGATTTAATCTGCCCGGGATTTTTCTTAAAAGCTGCAATTCCCTTAGCTGCCGCCGCGGCTGCCGCTGCTGTCGTGATATAAGGGATTTTGTATTTAATCGCTGCTTTGCGGATGTAGGAGTCGTCGTGTTTACTTTGCTTGCCGCTCGGAGTGTTGACAACAAGATGTATTTGTCCGTTCTTTATACTGTCGAGAATGTTCGGCCGGCCCTCGTGCATCTTGAGAATGTGCTGCGATTTCACTCCATTCTTCGTTAAGAGCTTGTATGTCCCATCGGTAGCGATAATCTTAAAGCCGAGATTCTCGAACTCCTTAGCAGTCTGGAGAGCGGAAGCTTTGTCTTCGTCCGAAATTGTAATCAGAACGGTTCCCTCTGAGGGCAGCGGCGATTGCGTAGCTTCCTGCGCTTTATAGAACGCCAGCCCGAACGAATCCGCCATGCCGAGGACTTCGCCGGTCGAGCGCATCTCGGGGCCCAGAAGCGGATCGACTTCGGGGAACATGTTGAAAGGAAACACGGCCTCTTTTACGCCGAAATGCGGGATGGTCAATTTCTTCAGATCCATATCCGCAAGACGCTTGCCCAGCATCAACTGCGTTGCGATCCGGACCATTGAAATTCCGCAGACCTTCGAGACCAGCGGCACGGTCCTCGATGCACGCGGGTTGGCTTCGAGAATGTAAACGACGTCATCGGCGATGGCGTACTGGATGTTCATCAAACCGACCACGTTAAACTCGATGGCAATCTTCCGGTTGTAATCGTAAATTGTCTTGAGATGTTTTTCAGGAATACTGACAGGCGGCAGCACGCACGCCGAGTCACCCGAATGGACGCCGGCCAGCTCGATGTGCTCCATGATCGCCGGCACGAAAGCATCCGTGCCGTCGGCGATGGCGTCGGCTTCCACCTCGATAGCGTTTTCCAGGAACTTGTCAATCAGTATCGGCCGCTCCGGCGAGACATCCGTCGCCTTGGCGACATAGTATCGAAGCATCTCTTCATCGTGCACCACTTCCATGCCGCGGCCCCCGAGGACATACGAAGGCCGGACCATTAACGGATAGCCGATCTTCTTTGCGATTTTGAGCGCCTGGTCCAGATTACTCGCCATACCTGATTCAGGCTGCGGAATACCGAGCTTCTTCATCAGCTTTCGGAACCTGTCCCGGTCTTCCGCCAGGTCGATCTTTTCAGGCGAGGTGCCTAAGATTTTGACGCCGGCGCCTTCCAACTCTGCGGCAATATTCAGCGGCGTTTGCCCGCCGAACTGCACGATCACGCCGTCCGGCTTCTCCTTGTTGTATATGCTCAGCACATCTTCGACGGTGAGCGGCTCGAAGTACAGCTTGTCCGACGTATCGTAATCGGTCGAGACGGTCTCAGGGTTACAGTTGACCATAATAGTCTCATAGCCCTCATCCCGAAGTGCAAACGCGGCGTGGACACAGCAGTAGTCGAACTCGATTCCCTGTCCGATACGGTTGGGGCCGCCGCCGAGCACCATTACCTTGCGTTTCTTGCTGACCTCGACCTTGTCAGGAGCGTTATACGTGGAGAAATAATAGGCCGCATTTTCCACGCCGCTCACCGGCACGGGCTCCCACGCCTCGGTTATTTTCAACCCGAGACGTTGTTTGCGAATCTTTTCTTCCGGAACTTCCAGCAATTTCGACAAATATTTGTCCGCAAATCCGTCCTTCTTCGCCTGGATAAGAAGCTTGTCCGGCAGCTTTTTGCCTCTGTAGGCCAGAATTTTTTCTTCCAGCTCCACCAGCTCTTTCATCTGCTTGATGAACCAGGCCTTGATATAGGTTTTCTCGTGGAGCACTTCGACGCTGATGCCTTTGCGAAGGGCCTCGTACATAATAAACTGACGCTCACTGGTCGGTTCTCTTAAGAGTTCCAGAAGCTCATCGGCGGATTTCTTGTTAAAATCTTTTGCAAAGCCCAGCCCGTACCGGCCTATTTCAAGCGAACGAATCGCCTTTTGAAGCGCTTCCTTATAGTTCTTGCCGATACTCATAACCTCGCCGACGGCGCGCATCTGCGTGCCCAGCTTGTCTTCGATTCCCTTGAATTTTTCAAAGGCCCAGCGAGCGAACTTTACGACCACGTAGTCTCCCGAAGGCGTGTATTTCTCAAGCGTGCCGTCCCGCCAATATGGAATCTCGTCCATCGTCAGGCCGCCCGCCAGCATTGAGGAAACCATAGCGATGGGAAACCCTGTCGCCTTGGAGGCGAGAGCCGATGACCGTGACGTTCGCGGATTGATTTCTATGACCACGACCCGGCCGGTCTCGGGATCGTGGGCGAACTGAACGTTGGTGCCCCCGATAACACCGATTGCTTCGACAATATCATACGAATGTTTCTGCAGACGCTTCTGGAGCTCCGGGTCTATAGTCAACATCGGCGCGGTGCAGTATGAATCTCCCGTATGAACGCCCATCGCATCGACATTCTCTATAAAGCACACGGTTATCATCTGGTTCTTGGCGTCACGTACGACCTCAAGCTCCAGCTCTTCCCATCCCAGCACGGATTCCTCGACGAGCACCTGCCCGACAAGGCTGGCGGAAAGCCCTCTGCTAACGATGGTACGGAACTCCTCGATGTTGTAAACCAGGCCGCCACCCGTTCCGCCCATGGTATAAGCGGGACGTATGACGCAGGGCAGGCCGATATTCTCAAGCGATTTTTCCGCTTCTTCGAGGCTGTTTGCAATCTCGCTTCTCGGCATCTCTATGCCCAGCTTATTCATCGTATCCTTGAACGCCTGGCGGTCTTCTCCGCGTTCTATGGCATCGACTTTTACGCCGATGATCTGGACGCCGTATTTATCCAGGATTCCCCTGCGTGAAAGTTCGGCCGAAAGGTTCAGGGCCGTCTGACCGCCCAGGTTCGGCAGCAGCGCATCGGGTTTTTCCTTTGCGATAATCTGCTCGATGGTTTTGACATTGAGCGGCTCGACATAAGTTACATCCGCCGTGCCGGGATCGGTCATAATCGTTGCCGGGTTGGAATTGACAAGCACGATTTTATAGCCCAGCTTCCGAAGGGCCTTGCACGCCTGTGTTCCGGAATAATCGAATTCGCAGGCCTGGCCGATGATAATCGGGCCCGAGCCAATAATCAGTACCTTGTGGATATCCTTACGTTTCGGCATTGTACATTCCTCTAAAAAACCATCGACTTCGGAAACAAACTCAGGGTACAAGACCCAACATTTTCGTATTTGGACGATTCCCCTTGTCTTATGACTAAAGTGAAATCGCCGAATTTTAGCCAAGACGACCAGCCTTGTCAAGAAATGAAGTTAAATGAGTCGATTATCCCCGTTTTCACTGATTGCCGCGAGTTATATAGCGATATATAAATCCAGTATCGAGCGGACATAACAAATATTTAGCCCCGCAATTCATTGCGAGGTCATTAATCAAGCGGAGCACAATAATTCGCACCGATTACCAATAGAATGACCGGGCATAGCTAAGTCTTTAGATATTCGCCTTCAGGCATCTGGGACGAAATGGATAATTAGGGACGTTTACGAATGGCGATTTGTCAAGGATGCTAATGATCCTAA
>CAYTNN010000107.1:0-14791 GCA_964439135.1 uncultured Pirellulales bacterium | reverse complement strand
CGGCACTTGTCGCATTGTATGCAATCGGCGTTGTCTCTGCCCGTTAGGCCGTAAGGGCATCGGCCGAATTTCTTTGCCGGCAGGTATCGCTTGAGTATCGCAAAATGATTAAGAAGCGACAGAAAAGCACCGGCCGGACACAAATACCGGCACCAAAAGCGAGGCCAGAAAAGCGAGCCGAGCAAGGCCGCCGCGACGACAAAAAGTAATGGCGATCTGAAATCGTAAGTTGTAAACTGCCGGCCGAAGATCGAAATGAGCGGATCGGCGGCTAATGTCGTGCGGTCTCTGGAGGCGAAGAACACGATGACCACAATCAGGAGAATGACGTACTTTACAAATCTTGCCTTACGCATCGACTCGTTTGAGATTGACGGCTTGAATCTTCCGGGAAGGATGTAGCCGATAAATTCCTGTGCCGCCCCGAAGGGACAGATGTAACCGCAGTAAAGATTGCCGAAGATAACGACAAAAAGCGGAACTCCGACAACCAGCAGAAACACGCCTGTCACTGCCGTTGCCGGCGTATGCCATGATAGTATGGTAACGATTTGTTCGCTGGAATACTGGGCGTTCAGCCATATTCCCCCTACGCCGAGGCTTGCACAGAGAACAACCAGCCGGCTCCAGAAGCCGCCAAAATATGTCACGATCAAGGCAAGGGTGAAAGCAGCGATTAAATATATCGCATGAGTGTCCGGCAGATATTTTGCCCGATGCGCTCGTTGTTCGGCGAGCGGTTCGACCGGCCTGCCGAGAACATCGGCGGCGAATCTTTGCCCCGATGCCTGCAGCGCCGAGACAATAGCCTCGGAACTGACAGTCGCTCCGGTTACAGCCTGGATATTAGTGAAAGGCTCCGACTGAAAAAGGTTGCGTCCGATCAGAGAGTCGCACCATTTGCTGAGAAGCTCAAGATACGCCGGCGTCTCATTCGAACGTATTATATGAAAGCCGATTAGCCTACCGTTCGGATCATCCACGTACACGGCAAGGTTTATCTTGCCGCCGAAACCGCGAACTTCCGGCGCCAGGTCTTCCGAGCTGAAGATATATCCGGCAAGAAGATCGTTAGCATTAAGGACTCTGAAGTAATCTGCTTTGCGAGCACTCTCGCCAAGAGCAGCCGATTGCTGCTCGATATGCAATTCGCCGGCAAGTGCCTGAGCGGAATATAACGGCAGTGACGCCCTAAGACGTGCTCCGGCATAAGTCAGCAGGTTGGAGCACAAAACGACTGATGCCCCGATGCCGAACAAGATGTAGCCGAGGCTGCGAAACCTCAAAGCGGTTGTATCCGAAAACCATGCCTTTGCCGGCCTGGCAATCTTCAGCACCGCTGGTGGTAAATTCGCCAGAATGAGCGTCACAGATACGAGCAGCGCCATTTTAGCCCCGAGCACGGGGACCAGGGCAAGGCTTGTCACCGCTCCCCCTGCCGCGGCACCGATATGGTCGGCGGTTTCGAGCATGCCGCCCGCACGGCCTGTCTCGAAGCCGGAACCGGCCAACTGTCCGGCGGCTATCGGAAAGTAACAGCCGGTGCAGAGACCGCACAGGACAAACGCAATCGCAAATGTCACGTGTGACCACTGCTCGCCCGGCCAAAAAGCGATCGCACAGAGCAAGAGCGAATGTACAAATATCACCAGCAGCAATAATCTTTCGTTGCGGATTGTTTTCTCTGGCGACAGGAAATGTCGCACCGAAGCCGTACCGGCGGTCAGACCCGCCATGAACAGAGATGATACCATCCCGATGTGCAGATACAGCGAGCCGAAACGGGTCTGGTAAAGATACATCAGAACAATCACCGCCCCGATGCCCACCGCTCCTGCCGAGAAGACCATGAAACTGCTCTCGAAGCCGGATTGCCCGCCCTGCTGAACCAGTTTTAAAATGTAGAACAACCTCAAAACCACAATGACCAGGATGGGGATAAGAAAAGCAAGCGGGCCGGCCAGGGCTAGGTTTTTGACAAGCCGAGCAGCCGGTGCCCCGGATTGCCTGGCTGCAAGCAACAAACTATAGAGGTGGGTCAGAGGCCTTGAATCACGATTTATCAGAAACTTTTCCGGCAGGTCCGCACTTGAATAATCTTTCATCGCCGCGGCGGCACGGTCCGGCAAATAGACCGAAAGCAATCCCTCTGGGGTGAAGATACGGCCCGCGCCGTTTATCGAAGCGAAACGGTCCCGCAGGATGCCAGGCTCGCCCGTCACGCTTTCGGAATCGGATGCAATAAACCATGTATCTTCGCCGGGCGCCAGAACAATCCGCGAAAAAACCTTCTCAAGCGTTTGCTTCGTCGAAGCGCCGAGATTGACAAGCTCGGTGCCCATAATGTTCTCGCCCCCTGCTGTTCGAACCGCCAGAACGCCATTCGGCACCAAAGACTCTTTGATTTGGTGATAGAATTCGAGCGTATAATAACGGTTGAGAACTGAACTGGTCGCGTCGGGCAGATTGAGGATGACGATGTCAAATGATTCATGCTTGTTACCCAGCAGAGAGCGCACGTCGGCGGCAAGTGGTTCGAAACGCTTGTCGGTGATTTTAAGCTCCGGCGGTATGAATTCATTGACCTTCTGGACATACTCGCTGTCGCAATGTGTCCAGGTGACTTTTTCAATCTGCGGCAGTTGCAGAAGTCCGCTGCAAAGGCCGAGTCCCGAACCGATTACCAGTACTTTCCTCGCATCGGGCTTCTGGCACAGGGCGATCGCTGCGATTCGTCCAGCGGCACTCTCGTCGGGCAACGCCTCCGCCACGCTGCCTTCGCGAACCGCAATCCACTGGCCCTGGTAAGAGCCGTATAGATACTCGGCCTGGGCGGTCTGGAACGAACCTTCGAGAGCATTCTTTGGCAGCAGCTTCGTCCATTTAATAACCCGCATACGACTCATTAAGGATTCATCAAATCCCAGGACAAAGCAAAGACAAACAACAAGGGGCACTAAAAAAGATAACGCACAGGCAAGCAGCTGGCCTGAGAGTTTGGCGGCCCTTCGCGGGTCCGGGATAAAAAGCCCGGCAAGCCGAACGAGAAATACCGACAATGACAAAATGAAAGCGAGCAAAAAGAAAATCCTCGCCGGGCTTATACTGAAACCCAGCATAATAGTCACCCCGATGCCGCCGGCGAAACTTCCCGCCGCCTCGATCATGTACACGTGCGAGACGGGGAATCTCCCGCCCTGCTGAATCGGGCCGGACCCGACCCAGCGGCAGACAATCGGAAACAGCATCCCCGTGACGAGGCTTATCGGGGCATTGACGATTATCGATACGAGAAGAATGTCCCGAATGGACCAGAGGGCGTATGATTCTATGCCTGCAAGCTGACGCGCCTGAATGATCAATATCGTCTGAAGCACAAAAGCCGGCAGGTAAACCAGAAACAGAAATTCAATTCTTCCGAGCAGCTTTTCGGCAAGAGTTTCCGCTTTGCGAACGAGCAACGCTCCTAAGCCGACCCATAAAAACCAGGAGCCGAAAAAGATTCCGACGCTGATATCATTGCCTTCGAAGGTGGTGACGAACTCGCGGAAAAGCAAAGTCTGGGCGGCGATGGAAAACAGGCCGTAACTGAATATCAGCAAGCCTCGGGCGAATCTCATTTCTCATTCTCACCAAAAACTTCCGCCTGAAAGACCAGAAAGCTCGCGCCTTCTTTCCATCCATCGGCGGCCAATCCGGCTTTCCGGGATAATTGCGTGAGCATCTGCTCGACATCCCAGCCCTGCTCGGGCGCGACCTGCGGCAGAAAAACGGCGGAGTGACCGTCTTTATTTAGAACGACGCCGTCGATGCCTATGCGTATTTCATCCGGCGATTTAATTGGCGCAAGAGCTGTTAGCGCGGAGATTTCAATTGTGATGTCTTTTAGTTCATCCTGCGATACCTGCGAAAAACGCCTGTCGTTCACGCAGGCGTGAATCGCGTTTGTTATGACCGACTTATACAAAGGCCGCTGTGGGAAAATATCGCCGATACAGCCGCGAAGCTGCGAATTTTTCTTCAATGTCACGAACGCCGCCCGGGCAGGCAGCATCGCATCGCTGATTTCAATCCCAAGATCGGACGCCTCCGGAACGCGACGATTCTGCAGGGCGTAAACCATAGTTTTGCGGGCCAGCGATAAAAGTTGCTTCTTGTCCTCCTCGGTCAATTCCGAATTATTCGTCTTCGGCTCAATCTCGGCAGGTTTTACCCATGCCCCTGAAAAGGCAATAGACATATAACTGACGGAATTGGAAAAATCGCCGGTCAATTCTCCGGAAGCTTCATATTTTATTAAATGTGCCTTTGATGGTTCGCTCATCATGGAAAGCAGAATCGATATTGGTACAGACCCGCAAATTGTCGCACCTGTCTTTCGCTTGTATTCCATAAAGCCTTTCGCATCCAGGTTGGCGATGTACTGATAAGCTCCCATATCTACTTTCTTTATTTGCTCGGGAATGTTTTCCGTGAACGGGACATAGCCATAATCCGAACCGTAATGCACAAAGTCCGAGCTTGCGATAACAAGAGTGTCCTCGTCCACCAGGCTTTTTAGAATGGTCCCGGCCTTTTCAACAACATCAAGCGAGCATTGTCCGGCGACAATCGGCACGAGTTTGAAATCTTCCTGACAGTATTGCAATATCGGCAACTCCATCTCGATACTGTTTTCCGATTGATGCGCATGCGGCACGTTTTGAACCATCGGAAACTTTAGAAGCTTGTCCATGAATTCCGTATCCAGCGGTATCTGTCCCAGAGGTGTTTCAAAATGTGTCGCTCTTGGAACACTGATGATTTCTTCCATTGCAGTACGATGGCTCGGTCCGATAATGACAATTCTCTTGTAAGTTTTCCCAATCGTTTTGAGTCCGAAGGCGGCGGTTTGCCCGGACCATTGATAACCCGCATGAGGCAGAATCAGGGCGATGACATTTTCTATCGTTTCAGGTTCGGCTTTTTCGAAGAAACTCGCGAACTGCTCTTTAAGTTCTTCAGGATCGCTGGAATACCAACTGCCGGCCAGCGACGAACGCAGAACGACTTTTACAGGCTCGGCGGGCTTTTCCGATGATACCGTAGCCGCCCCGTTCGATGGAGCGGGAGTTTCTTTTTTACAAACGCTTACAAGAAGAAGACCGAGCACACAAACGCATAGTGCCGGTAGTTTAAATAAATGCTTATCCATATCAACCGCTCCATTTACCTTGTTTTGAAATATCACCCAAAGGTCTTACCGAACCATGATATTTTTTGAATCCAACAGCCCGTATGAATTTACGGGGCGCAGCTTTCTTTAAAAACCATGATGCTCCTGCGACAATTGTTAATCCTGCTCCCGCGAGTTTTCGAACAAATTTCCTGCGTGTCATCTCCAGACTCCATATATTTCTTTACCGCAATCGGGACATCGGCCCTGTCTGAGCCGGTTCTTCAGAATCGTATAGCCGCTGCGTTCGATCAGCAGGTTCTTACAGGCCGGGCAATATGTATTCTGCCCTTCCTTGCTGGCAACGTTACCGATATATACGTAATTCAGCCCTTCGTCCATCGCAATCTTGCGGGCTTTCTCCAGTGTTCTCAGCGAGGTCGCCGGCAAATTACGCATTTGGTAGCGGGGATAAAATCCGGAAAAGTGCAGCGGCGTATCGGCGCCCAGATTCATTTTAATCCAGCTCGCAAGCTCGCGCAACTGCTCGGGCTCGTCATTCAGCGTGGGAATCACAAGGTTCGTTACTTCAACCAGTATTTCGCTCGCCCTGGCCAGAATCAGGGCGTTCTGGACCGGCTTCAACGTCGCCGAGCAAACCTGGCGATAGAAATCCTCGGTCATCGCTTTCAAATCGATATTCGCCGCGTCGACATGCTGGAGAAGTTTCTTCCACGGCTGCTCGTTCACGTACCCGGCTGTAACGAGAACGTTCCGCATCCCGGCTTCATGCGCCAGCTTCGCGCTATCATACGTGTACTCGTAATAGACAATCGGATCAGTGTATGTATAGGCGATAGACGGGCACTGATATTTATTCGCTTCGGCGATGAGTCTTTCCGGCGGGCAATTATACGCCGGGACCGTTCCGTCCTCGGGATTCGCCTGCGAAATCTCCCAGTTCTGGCAGTTTTTGCAGTGGAGGTTGCAGCCGACAGTCGCTATCGAAAGAATGCTGCTGCCCGGCAGGAAATGAAAGAGCGGCTTCTTCTCGACCGGATCGATATGAATGGAGCAGGGATACCCGTAGACGACGGTTCGCAGCACGCCGTCGATATTGATTCGCACCCGGCATTCGCCGCTCTGGCCGGGCTCAATCAGGCACAACTTCGGACATAATTCGCATTGAACCTTCACACTTATGTCTCGCTCTTATGTTATATCCGGCCGAATTCAGACGGTTCGCGGATCGGGATGGACCCACGGCTGACGATACGGCCGGCTCAAAAGACTATTTGCTTCGTCATCGTCTATGACCCGTCCCTTTTCGTGGTCCCAGGCCAGGCTCCTGCCGAGCTTGCACGAGATATTGGCCAGGATGCATGATGCAGCGGTGATATAACCTTCTTCGATATCGCATACGGGCCTGCCGCGGGAATCAATCGCATCGAGAAAGTTCCGCCAGTGCCGCCGCATGGGTGCGGCCACGTGGCGTTCCAGGTCCTTCTCGGTCTTGTCCTCTGGGTATTTCTCGTACTCGTAGAGCGCATCGCCGTGGGCCTTTTCGCCATCTCTGCCGCGCGGAATAAAATCGTACTTGTGGACGTCGGCCTTGAGCGTTCCTTTGTCGCCGTAGATGAAACCCGCCCACGGATATTCCCGATCGACCGGATTGCCCCAGGTGCGATGCGTCCAGACCACCGGCAGCTTGCCGAAATCAAACGTGGCTACCAGGGTATCGCTGATGTTGGACCTGCTTTCCTTGTCCATCAGTATACCGCCGGACGAGCTGATGGTCTTCGGCCAGCCCAGATCGACCAACCAGCGAACCATATCGAGCATATGCACGCCCATGTCACCGATGATACCGTTGCTGTATTCCATGAAAGCCCGCCAGCCCCGCGGGTGCTTCCACGAACAATAAGGCCGCATCGGGGCCGGTCCCGTCCACATGTCGTAATCGAGATTTTCGGGCGGAGCCGTATCGGGCGGATTGCCCCGGGCGCGCATGGGGTAATAGCAGCAAATCTCGACGTGACCGATTTTGCCGAGCTTGCCGGCTTTGATGATATTCTCGCGGGCTTCGATCAGGTGAGGCGTACTTCGCCGCTGCATATTCACCTGTACGACACGCTTGTACTTTCGTGCCGCGGCAAGCATCGCCTGGCCCTCGACGACATCCACGCTGATGGGCTTCTCGACGTAAACGTCGGCCCCCGCCTTGACAGCGGCAATCATCGCCAGAGCATGCCAGTGGTCGGGCGTCGCGATATGAACAATATCGAGCTTTTCCCGCTTTAGCATCTCGCGGTAGTCGCCGTAGGTTCGGGGCGTATTTTTCGAGACCTGCCGGGCGGCGATCATCTCGGCCGCTTCAGCCACCATGTTCTTATCCACGTCGCACAGAGCGACAACTTCGACCGGTTCGATCTGAAGCAAACGGAAGTGTGCGCTCTTGCCGTACCAGCCAGTGCCGATTATTCCGACGCGTCTGGGTTTTTGCTGGGTAGATTCCCCGGCGTATGCGCCGAGACCCGAAAGTGTCACCGAAGCTACGCCGGCTTTAAGAAAATCACGACGATCCATAAAATACCTCCAGAAATTAACCTAATAATGGACCAATATCATGCCGGATTATACCTGCACCAAGAATTGTTTGCAAGCGCCTCCTCAAACGATTTCGAAAGGCCCTACTCCGGCCTGAAGATATGTATAATGCCCCCAGCTCTACACCCCAGACTTTCCGGTTCCATAAGATGCGGAAAATTTAGCTACCAGTGTCCCTCAAAGTACTCAACAAGATAGGCCTCCGCAAGTCCCTCATTGTATATCAAAATCTGTATCTGTTGCTGATAGCTGATGTTTCTCTCCTTGAAGACATATACCTTGGGGTTACCCCAATCGTTAGGTTTAAACCATGCAGGTCCCGATTGTCCCTTATATTGTGGATACAAACCCAGGCTTTCTGCCTCCCAATGGGATTTTGGCGCTACCGAGGACCAACCTTCATTATTTTTTTCCCATGGAGGAGTATCTCCCCATGTAAGTGAGCCATTTTCATATTTGAACCATTCTACCTCCTTAAATTGCTTTGAACTGAGGATAAGTGGTAAATCAGCCTTACCAATCTCGAAGTGCATAACGTACTTGTAGCCAAAGATATCCCATGAAGGCCAACCCTTTCCATGTGTCTTAATATTCCTCACGGATTTCGGAATAGGATTGCATACATATTTTTTAAAAAGCCGGGACCCATGCGTGAATTTCAGAACAATGAAGCACGTCAAAATTATTACTACTGCAACAGAAACTTTGATACGACGATTCAGTATAGTATGTTTGTTCTTACGGTGCATTTTAACGGACCGCCATTCGTGTATAGTGCATTTTCTTCCAGAAACCCATCTGCCGCCCTAAAAATTCACTTCTTTACGTCCATCATTTATTGCTCGCTCAAGGTCGTTATTTCAAATTATACCCTCTGCTCTTACTCAGAACAAACACAAACGGGCATTCTACTTTTTACCGCGACTCTCACGGGATTCAGCGCATGAGATAACTTCAGCCGATTCCACTACTGACAAGGGCGTATCTCGCAGGCTAAATGTTAATTAAAAAACTTGAAAAAAAGCAAAAAAAGAGAGAAAAATACAATCGATGAGATTCCTTATGTAGAAGACAGAATTCGGAATCCGAGCATGGAAAATCAGGTACCGAGGGGAGTCACGGAGATTTATTTAAAATATGCCCGCTTTTTTCGATTGCGGTTCGTATAATACTTAACGAATAGAATATAGAAAACATATTCAAGTATAAAGGAAAAAGGGAAAAGTAAAAATCTTTTATAAATTCAAGGATCTGGATTCCCGCTTTCGCGGGAATGACAAATATGGAATCCCTACACGGTGGAACATCCTAACCCTATTTGAAAAAACAAAGCCAATGTTAAAATAGGCGACATGGCGTTAGTTTAATGATGGTAAAGACTTATGAGTATTTTTCTGATTTTTGGCGGTTTTGGGCGGCGAAAAACAAAGCCAAACAAACCCAATTTGCCGGCCTTTGGCCGGAAATCCCAAGAACGAAACCTGAAACGATTTGAAAGGGTGCTATTTGAAAAAACAAAGCCAATTTTAAAAAGTCAGAAATGGCGTAAGTATCTATTTGAAATGGTATTAAGAGGATTTGTGTGGTTTTGGTCGGCGTGAAAACAAAGCCAATTCAAAGCCAATCAAAGCCAATTTCTTCAAAGTATATGTGACTGATACGGTTTAATGCTTTAGACTGCCTGTTTAGTCAAAGTATCCTTAATTGATGAAAGGAAAACCGCAATGATACGGCAAATAAATGGGAAAATGTGGGTTCTTGCAGTATTGCTGCCTCTAATTTTAGTTTGCTCCAAGGTACGGGCAGTGGAAATCGCTAAAGCCGCTGTATATTCTGTTGCAGAGCTTACTTTTGACGGGCCGGCGCAGAGCCAGACGGACGTGCCGGCACGGGATATTGATTTCTGGGCTCGTTTCCGGCATGAAAGCGGCTCGCCGGAATACAAGATTCACGGCTTCTGGGACAGCGATGGCAAAGGAGGCACCACTGGCAGCGTTTTCAAAATCCGCTTTTGCCCCACAAAGCCCGGACGCTGGGATATGGTTGAGGTATATTCGAACAAACCGGAGCTAAACGGCCAAAAGCAGGGCCAATACGTGACCGCCGTATCTTCGGACCATCCGGGCTTCTGGATTGTTGATCCCGACAGTCCGGGCCGCCGGTGGTACATGCGTTCGGACGGCTCACATCAATATATCTTCGGCAACACGCATTATACGTTTCTCTCCGGCTATCAACCGGGCGGCAAGCCCAGCGGAAACGATATCGCCGCCGACATCGCTGGCAACTCGAAATATTTTAAGAAACTTCGCTTCACATCGTATGGCGACCGGTATCCCAACCCGGATGAAAAGCCGTTTTTAGACAATAACGGGCATTTAAGCGATTCAGGCGATGATTCACACCGGCCAAATCCCTGCTGGTTTGGCCAACGTGCCGACCTGGCAGTGCGAACCGCGTGGGAGCACGATTTGATTGCCGATTTGATTCTGTGCGGCCCGGATACCAAAGAATCACGCTCCGTTCTGCGAGCAGGCAATAACGGCGGCGACCCCACGCCTTATCTTAAATACATCGCCGCCCGCTACGGTAGTTATCCCAATGTTTGGATATGCCTGTGCAATGAATTTAATATCAAAGAGCCGAAATATACCGAAGAACAAATCGCCCGATTCGGACAAATCATCAGGCAATATCTGCCCTACCCTACGCCGCTGAGTGTACATACGGTTCCAAGTACGTTATGGCCGGCAAAGTTTGATGAGCTTGTAGCCTGGAATGATCATCAGATTATCCAGAAGAAGATTCGCAATCTTCCCGATGCCGCCGACGCGATTCAATATACATGGCGAAATCCGTCCGGCAAAGGCCCGCGCAACAAGCCGACGATTAACGATGAGTTAAGCTACGAGGGCAAAGGCGACAGACACACCGAGCACGACACAATCGAGTCTCATCTCGGTGCTTTTCTCGGCGGCGGCTACGGTACGACCGGCGAAAAACCGGGCAACAAGCTGGGCCAGTATTTCATGGGACGATTCAACCCGGCAGAGCACACGTCTGCCGACAACCTGAAATACCTGCGCAAAACTATCGACAAGAATATCACGTTCTGGAAAATGGCGCCCGAGACCGGCATCTTCTCGAATCTACATCCAGGCTTCCGCGGCCTCGCCTGGGCCGGCCATGAATACGTGCTCGGCACGAACAAGGCTCATAAGCAAATAGTCGCTAACCTGCCGGGCGGGACATGGACAGTCAAACGCTATGATATAATCAGTAAAGAGGAAGAAACTCTCAGCGAAACGGCTCGGGGCCGCTTCAAATTTGATGCCCCCGACAGCCGGGCGGTAATGTTCCATTTCAAAAAGAACTAAGGAGCGAGCTAATGAAGAAAACATCAGCCGGCCGGCTTGACTGTGTATTTCATCCAGGGACAGGTCTCTTTCTGGGGACATTCTTTGCAGCCGTGTTTGGTCGATACGAGCGGCAGAATGATAAAGGCATTAATGGCGAATATGATAAGCATAACCAGCAGGGGCAGCGAGAAATTGCGTATCAGGGGGAAAACGCCCGCAACGATAGGAATGAACCAGAGCGGAACGATGACGGGGATATGCTTCTTGAACTTTTCGTTGAAGCATTCGACCGTTTCTTTGTCGCGAAACCTTGCCGCGATGTGTCCGTATCCGCAGGGACACGACCGCGTGTCGAAATACCTGCAAAACGGGCAGACGAAAACCATAATCCAGACAGCCCCGACTATGCCGTACGCCAGGTATGCGACAGCGGAGATCCAGCCTCCCGCCGAGCCGCCGTAGCTGGTAATAAGAATGACCGATCCCAGCAGGATCATAACGATGTATGCCGTGTTGTTGATCAGTTCCTGGGCGGGCGAGTACTGCCGCATCGGCTCGCCTGCCTGGCCGTTATTGTCCGGGGCCGTTTGTTTGGCCATTGGTCTTCCTTTCACGGGAACCCGGGAAAGTCCTGCCGGCACGACTTTCCCTATTTTGCTTTAATATCATATACCATCAGGACGTCACTATGTCGAGCATAAAGCCTGCCGTCGACAATAACCAGGTGCGACCAGCCCGGGCCGCTCATGCCCGGCCGCCTGGGCAGCTTGAACGTGCTTATAAGGTTGTAGTTTTGAGGATCGGCCTCGATGAGTGCCATTGTGTTGTCCTCGTAGCGAAAGTACAGATTGCCGTCGGCGTAAAGAACGGCTGCAGAGCCGCCGCCCGGCTGGTCCTTCTGCCACATGACCTTGCCGGTCTTTGCTTCGATGCAGGTTGGCTTGCCCTTACCGTGGCCATGGCCGCCGTAAATATAATCGCCTACGCGGACGAGGCCGCCGTGATGGTTCTGGAGGGTATTGGCGTTGAGAAAATAAATCTCTTTCGCATCGACGCCGTCGCCCGCCGCGGTCAGCTCAAGCAGTGCGCTGCCGGTGTTGTAGGCGGTCGAACAGAATATGAAGTTTCCGTAAACGATTGGAGTCGGAATATTAGCGACACTATTTGCTATTTTGTTGTATCCCCAGAGGAACCGGCCGTCTTTCGCGGCGACTCCTATCAGGCCCTTGTTTGTCAACTGGACGTACTGCCGGACACCGCCCGCTTCGGTGATGACGATGGACGAATAGCCGGCTTCATCCTTGCCTCTTTTTCCGATGTCGGGCATCGAGCATTTCCAGATCAGTTCTCCAGTATTCTTGTCGAGTGCCACCATGACAGCGTCCCTGCCGCCGGGCGTACAGAGCAGTTTGTCACCGTCAATAAGGGGCGATTCGCTGAATCTCCAGCCGGGATTTTTTCCCACGCCCAGGTCCTTTTCAAAATTCCTGCTCCAGTGCACGCTGCCGGTCTGAGCATCGACACAAACCAGGTCACCCGAGGTGCCGATTGCATAGACAGATCCATTGTCGACGGTTGGCGTGCATCTTGGTCCGCCATCATTATGTACAGGTCCGACTTTGGCTGCCCACAGGCGCTTATGCGTAGCCAGGTCGCAGGCAAGAACGCACTGCGTCTGTTCGGAGCCGAGGGAAATATCGCCCATCGTATAAAGCCTGCCGCCTACGATTGCCATGCTCGAATAGCCCGGGCCAAAACCCGTGGTCTCCCACAGAAGTTTGGGGCCATCGGCCGGCCAGCTCTTGAGCAGCCCTGTTTCACTGCATACGCCGTCGCGATTGGGTCCGCGCCACTGCGGCCAATCCGCTCCCTGCGCGACATTGTTATAACCGAGCGCACCCAAACAAAGAACCAGTCCGATGACCGGAACGAATCGACATCTTCTAATTATTCTCAACATACCCATAATCCTTTTCTTAAGAAACTCAGAGCTTTTATATTCGGAGACGGCATCTCCGAATCGCCGTCTCCGTTACGTCAATCAAATTGTGCCGGTATAATCTCAGCTTTAGCCGCTGACATCAACGCATACCAATTGTCCATCCGCATTGCGGGCATAGATTCTGCCGTTCGCCAGGACCGGATACGTCCAGCACTTGCCCGTAAGAATCTCCGCCGAGGCAAGTTCCTTAAATCCTTCCGGCGAAGCGGCCGCGATAACCAGCTTACCCTTTTCGCCGAGGATAATCATCTTACCGTCGGCAATCATAAGCGAACCGGTGCCCATACCGCCCTGCGACCACTTCTTCTCTCCGGTTGCCAGGTCGAGACACGTCAATTTCCCGCCGCCACCAACCTGTCCGTCGAAGCCGTAAATGTGTCCTTGCCAGAGTACCGAGCAGTTGATATGGTTCCGCATATTCTTGTTCTGCCAGACTGTGGTGGCATCACCGCTGCTGATTTTCACCAGGGCACAGCCTTTGTTGTACCCGGACGAAATGAAGACGGTGTCACCCGAGACAATAGCGTCGGAGGAATTAATATCGTAGCTGGTCTTCCAGGGGAATTTCCACATTACCTTTCCCGTTGCAGGGTTCAGGCCGACGAGTTCCTGGCTTACAGCCATTGCCACGCCTTTCTGGCCTCCGATTTCGAACGGGACGGCGGTTGTGTAACCACATGCCTCTTTTGCGCTTTGCCATGCCGGGCTGCCGTCGGCTTTTTTAAGTGCTATGCCGTAGGAGCCGGCGTTGTAGATCACAAGGTCTCCGGCCACAAGCGCCGAGCCTGCGAAGTACCAGGTGGGGAACTTCAAGCCCAATTCCTTGTTAAGATTCTTATGCCAGACGATCTCGCCTGTCACCGCCTTGAAACGAATGGCATCGCCGTTTTTGCTGAAGGTGTAAACCGCGTCACCGTCTATTGTCGGCGTCGCGCAGGGGCCGCCTTCGTGGTTCTTCTTGTACAACGGGCATGGATAGGATTTCTTCCATATTTCCCTGCCTGTCGCGGCGTCCAGACAATAAAGGAAGTCGTTATCGTCGATATTGCCCATGGCGTAGACCTTGCCGTTGCTTACAGCCATAGAGGCGAATCCGGTTCCAAGCGAAAATTTCCAAAGCACCTTCGGGCCATCTTCGGGCCAGGTTGCGGCCCAGCCGGTTTCACTCGATATTCCATCGTAATTTGGCCCCCGGTAGTTGGGCCAGTCCGCCGCCTGAGCGGTACTGCAAACAATCGCAGATATACCGAGTCCAAGGATCAATACATGCATATAACTTTTCATCATTCTTCGCAATTTCATAAATACATCTCCAAAAATACAATAAATTTTACGTGCAGATTTATACAGGATTTTCCCTTGAGTATCAATCTCTCTATTTTTCAAAATTTCTGCTTATTATTCCGTAAATGCCAAAGCCCCGGTCGGGCAAGCGGCGACGCATTCGGCCGCGGATTGTGTGAGACCATCGGCGATCGAACGCTCGAAAGGAACGGCCACCCGGACATCAAAGCCCCGGCCGATAAAGGTCAGTCCGAGTTCTTCGCCGGCTTTGGCGGCAATCTGAACACAGAGGCCGCAGTCGATACACTTGCCCGATTCGTAAACGATCTTCGGGTGCTGGGCCTGCTGAACGAACAGCCGGCGCTCGCTTTTGTATCGAGTCGG